>JALRFH010000108.1 GCA_023253715.1 Halieaceae bacterium | reverse complement strand
TCACCAAGCGCGTTGCAGGGTCGATCAAGCGCTGCAGTAAAGCGGACTTATCGCTTCCCGCAAATAGCGTCTCACTCAAGACCCCTACGTTCGTCACCGTCGCCACGTCTTCCGACGCATAAGCCACAACCGGATAGCTGTGCTTAGCCTCCTGCAGCGCATCGACAATCGCTTGGTTAGAGCGAATGTTAGCGGCACAGATGTGCCATGAGTCATCGCCCGTGCGATCGAAATAGGACTGCAAATAAACCGCTTGATGAGCGCGATGAAAGGCGCCCAAGCCGATATGGACAATCGCGGGCACCGTTTCAGACATACCTATCCCGCAACTTGTTTCAGGGTAGACAAGGTGTGAATAACACCACGCAATTCAGCCAGACCACGCATGCGGCCCGCGTAGGAATAGCCCGGACGCGTCGTGTTAGCTTGCTGATCGACGTCCATAGTGTGCCCGTGATCAGGGCGCATAGGTATGGGCAGCCAGTCTTCAGATTGTGCCCGGCGCGCGTTTTCTTCGTCGAGCAAGGCATCGACGATACCAACAATATCGTTGTCTCCGTCCAAATGCTCTGACTCCATAAAGGAGCCATCGGCTTCTTTTTTGATGTTACGCAGATGCACAAAGTAAATGCGATCTGAGAAAGCCCTTACCAAACTGACCAAATCTGCATCGGCTCGCGCACCGAAGCTACCAGCACACATGGTTATACCGTTTGCACGACTTTGGAGGTGCTCGGTCAACCTGCGCGCATCATCAGCGGTAGACATCACGCGCGGCAAGCCAAATAACGAAAACGGTGGATCATCAGGGTGAATCGCCATGACCACACCCGCCTGTTCCGCGACGGGAACAACCTCGTCAAGAAAAGCAAACAAGTGCCCGCGGTAGGTTTCATCATCAAATTCAGCGAAGCGTTCAATCGCCGCCTTCACGCCAGCACGATCATACGAGCCTTCACCGCCGGGTAGCCCAGCGATAATGTTTGTTTCAAGCGCTCGTACGTCCTCTTCGGTCATCTGCGCGAAACGCGCCTCCGCCTTCGCTAAAACCTCGGCGGTGTAAGACGCCTCAGCACCATCCCGCTGCAACACATAACGATCATAGGCCGCAAAATCCGTCATTTCGAATTTCAGCGCGACACTGCCATTAGGCAGCTTGTAGGATAAACTGGTGCGCGTCCAATCGACCACGGGCATAAAGTTGTAGCACACCGTGCGCACATTCGCTTTGCCCAGATTACTCAGGGATTCTTTGTAGTTTTCGATCATGCGCTGATAGTCAGCACTGCGTGACTTAATATTGTTGTGCACCGGCACAGACTCAACCACCGACCAAGTCAGCCCCGCCTCTTCTATAATGGCTTTGCGCTCTAAAATGTCGGCTAAAGGCCAAGCTTCACCGGTAGGAATGTGATCCAAAGCCGACACGATACCGGTGGCACCTGCCTGCCGAATTTGGCTGAGCGTCACCGGATCAGAGGGACCAAACCATCGCCACGTTTCTAACATCCACTATTCCTTGCCATAGCACGAATTTGTATTGCCGGCATTATCGGTCAAGTGGCCTGACCAATCAAGCTGTTTTATCAAATTTTTATTTAAGCGCCGCCAGAGCCCGGCTCGCCATCGACAATCTGAGCCAACACACGGCCTAAGTGTGAATGCATCGCTGAACGTGCCGCATCGGCATCTCGACGACGAATAGCCTCATAAATTTGACGATGGTCCTCCACGGACGGCTGTATCCCGCTTTGACGCTGTTGTTCGTGAAAAAACATACTCATGGCCGTCGTGGTGCGCCATTCCCACAACCGCTCAATCATGGCAATCATCGCGCTGTTTTTCGTGGCCATCCCGATCAGGGTGTGGAACGCCTCATCGGCGTCTTCGTGCGCATCAGACGCTTCGTTTTCAGCGGCCATATCGTCTAACGCACCCGCAATTAGAGCAAGATCCGTATCGTTGGCTCGTTGCGCTGCTAAGGCGGCTGCCTCGCCCTCAATAAAATAACGCGCCTCAATCAGCTCAAGCGGACCTGGCGCATCATTCGGCATAAGTTTGTCATCAAGCTCCGGTTTTTTCACATACACCCCTGAGCCCGAGCGAATTTCGACCAAATCTGCAATTTCAAGCGCAATCATCGCCTCGCGAATAGTAGGCCGACTGACCCCAAACAGCGTCGCGAGATCACGTTCCGACGGCAAACGCTCGCCTTCTTTAATTTCGCCGTTGCGCACTTTTTCGGCCAATTGATCGGCGACTCTAAGGTACAGGCGCTCTTGCTTAATCGATTGTATTTTCATAGAACTGTTCATCGTGTGTTTGATCCAATCATACCTGAAAATAATCTCATCACTAAAGACTCAGCACATTGCTCGCTTGGAAATGTTATCCACCGCAGGAGTCACCTAGTCTAGAATTTACGACCTCTAGCCTTACACTTACCTTTCGTTCTCAGACATCTTGCTCTGCACTTTACACATCCTCATCGACCTCAAAATCTCTCGCCCAGCCCACCACCCCATCGGGGCAGTTATTGGGCGCATAAACACGGTCGGCGCAGGCCGCGAATCGTGCGGCAGCTGCGAGATACCACTCTACTGGATACAAACCACGCTTACCGAGTATATCTGGTCATGTGGCCTTACCAGCTCGAGATTAGCGCAGGGAATCGATAACTGCAAATACTTCTGCCACAGACAAAAACAAAAAACCGCTCAAGGAGCGGTTTCAATCGATATTGACGCAAGAGCACTCGGTCAGCTTGAAACTTTCAAGCCGCAATCGGGTACCAACTCAAAATTAATGACCCGTGTTTTTGGGTCAAAGCCTACGCAATAAACGTCGACCGTTTGGGATAACTGAAAGCGCCGGGTAGTAGACGTCAAACTGGCAGTCCACTTGTCGAAGCTAAACTTTTCAGGGTCTTTACGCAGATCCACAAAGCCTTCTAGACCTGAATCACTCAGGCGAGCGACAAAACCACTACTGCTGATTTGAGCAACCACAGCCTTCAATTCTGTTTGCCGCTTAAAGCCCGTCAACTTCTTTAAATAATTGGCAGCAAGCCAATGCTCAGCGTAGGTGCATGCATCACGCGCCGTTTGAATGCTCGCACTTAAACCATCCAGCACCGCTTGTTCCACGGGAGCACCCGCCTGCTGACGCAATAACGACTTGATCTGCCGATGCACCAGTAAGTCGGCGTACTTGCGCAGGGGCGAGGTACAGTTAGTGTAGGCAGGCAGAGCCATACCCATATGTGCGCCACCCTTCGTTGTCAGTGCTGCACGCGTCAGCAAGCGGTTAACCATTTGGCGCAAGGGCAACTCGTGCTCACTGACCGCGAGCGTCGCCATGATTTGACGATACCCCTTGACACTGGTGGCATCCGCGTCGACAAGCTCGGGCGCGAATCGCTCGAAAAATTGCTTGGCTTCCTCCAAACGATCCGCTCGGAAGCCATCGTGCACTACGTAGGGACCGTCAGCTTGGGCGTTCAACATGAATTGAGCAGCACAGCGATTGGCAACTACCATGCACTCTTCGACCAGCTTCTGCGAAGTGAGTTTTTCGTTGGGCTCTATGGATTCGATCTGTTTTTGATCATTCAACACCCAACGAAACTCGTGCCGATCTTCCATCACTAGCTCATTGGCCGCTCGACGTTCCCGCAACACTCGATAAAGCTGGTACAGAGCCTCGACTGCCGAGGTGTGAATCACGGGATCTTCGTTGTTACCAGACAGATATCGATCCACCGCGTAGTAGCTAAGTTTGCCTTGCGACTTGATTATTGCTTCAACAAACTCGAAATGCGTGATCTCACCATCGTTATTGATATCGGCTTTGACGACCAGAGCGGGACGTGGCTCACCTTCCACCAAGGCACACGTTTGCTGCGCTAGCAGCTCCGGCATCATTGGAATCACATCCCCGTGAAAATACACCGAGGTCGCTCTCGCACAGATCGCTTGATCGAGTTTTGAGTCCGGTTTGATGTAGTCCGCAGGATCGGCTATCGCAACGTATAAGGTCCAGCCATCAGCCGTTGTTTCGGCAAACAGGGCATCATCGATGTCCTGCGTTTTCGCCGCGTCAATCGACACAAACCCGAGTGCCGTCAAATCGGCACGCCCCTCTAAATCGATGCCTTCACTAACCGCCTGCTCTACTTCTTTTAACAGAGCGGGCGACCATTCATCGGACAAACCAAAACTCGCCACCGCGTACTGGTTTTCGATACCCGGCGTCGACAGGTTCCCGAGCACCCGAAGGATTTTAGCCTGCGGTTTCGAGTCTTTAATAGGATGTCGCAAAATAGCACAACGCACATGGTCGCCGGCTTTTGCGCCGTTGCGTGCATGCGGAGGAACGAACAGCCAACGTGTTAACGTGCCGCAGTCTGGCTGCACAAAAAACGCTTTACCCTTCGTAACGCAAGTCCCAACGAATTCACCTAAGGGGCTTTCGATGAGCTTTTCAATGTCGGCGACGAGTTTGCCTTCTCGGCCCGGATGAACGCACACTCGCGCGCGGTCACCCGGTAGTACTTTAAGCATTTCATCGGGCGGAACAAATATTTCTCGCCCGTCATCCAGTACGGCAAAACCGTAGCGAGATTGAGTGCCTTTGATGGTTGCATCAACTCGCTCTTTCTCCGCCTCCATCTGCGATTTCAGGCCTTTAAGGCTGGCCAACGCATCTTTATCTAGCATGGAGAGCTTTTCACTACAAAAAGAAAAAGCATAACGGAAAAATATCGCGCTGTCAGTGATTATACACGGCTTTGACGCAAATTAACGAAACCGTGATTTTCTTGTTGACAGCAAGTGACACCACACCGAGACTGAAGGCGAATCTACTTGAAAAGGAACACTGCATGTCGGTATCGCCCAAGCTTCGAGTCGAACCCACCCCCCTTACCTCTGCACAGCGAAAAATCTACGTTCTTGATACCAACGTCTTACTCCACGACCCCAACGCCATCACCGCCTTTAATGAACACCACGTCGTCATTCCCATGACCGTCCTTGAGGAACTCGACGACATCAAAGATCGACGTGACAAAACCGTGAGCCGAGAAGCGCGCATTGCCATCAACCTTATTGAAAAAATCGTCGAAGGAGCGACACCCGCTGAGTTACAAAAAGGTGTTGATATACCCGGATCTTCAGTTGCAGGACCGCTTGGCAGCCTATCGGTATACGCCGATCAAATCATTGATGACGACGGTAAAGTACCGTTTTTAAGCGTTAAAGAAGCCCACAGTAACGACAACCGCATCATTAACGTCGCACTGCGTATTCAAGCAGCCTCAGAGGACAATTTTGTCTGTCTGGTGACCAAAGACATCAACATGCGTATCAAAGCCAAAGGATCGGGGCTACTGCACGTTGAGGACTATCGTCGCGACAAAGTATTGGATGACATCGATCTACTTGCCCGCGGGTGGAGTAAAATAGAGGGCGATTTTTGGTCTGGGGTCGCTGAAGTAGACACCCTTCGCGAGAGTGACACAACCCTGTATCGCGTACCGAAAGAGGTACTTCCCGACGCATACCCCAACCAATTTATCTACGATGACCAAGAGTTCATCGCCTGCGTGAAACGCATCGACAACCAACATATCTACCTGCGAGTGGAAGACCGCCACCACCTCATGAACCGGCAATTTTGGGGGCTGACCCCCCGCAATCTGGAACAAGCCATGGCGATGGCTCTATTGGAAGACCCCAATATTGATATGACCGTTCTAACAGGACCGGCGGGATCAGGTAAAACCCTTCTAGCGTTGGCCTACGGCTTACACGCCATTCTTGAAGGGGGTAAGTACAGCAAACTCATTGTTGCCAGGTCGACGCCCCCAATCGCTGAAGACATTGGCTTTCTACCTGGCACCGAAGAAGAAAAAATGGCGCCTTGGCTGGCTGCTTTCGACGACAACCTAGAGATACTCCACGGCGCCGATGAATCGACTACCGGATCTATCGACTACGTCAAAGAGCGCGCTAACATCCAGTTCAAATCGCTGAACTTTATGCGCGGAAGATCCTTCAATAACGCTTATATCATCATCGACGAAGCACAGGGCCTGACTCAATTTCAGCTAAAATCCATCATTTCTCGGGTGGGTTCAGATTCAAAAATTGTGGTGCTTGGCAATCTCGCCCAAATCGACAATAAATACATATCACCACTGAGCTCTGGGCTCACCTACCTCGTCGAAAAAAGCAAGCCCTATGCCCATGCTGGCATTATGACCATTGGTGGAATTGTACGGTCACGCCTCGCCGCTTTCGCAGAAGAGCAACTGTAACCGAGATGAAGCCAAGGCAGCTTACCCCGCCTTGGCCATACTCTCTAGCATAGCAGCCATTTGACTACGCACCACATCAATGGCTTTCAGCGGACGCACCATCACCTTAAAGTCGGTGATCTTACCCTCGTCATTCCAATGGATAATATCTACGCCATTGACGTGGATGCCATCAAGTTCAAGCGTGAATTCCAGCATCGCATCGTTCGGACCAATAATCTCGCGAACATAAGTGAAGGTATCATTCATCAACACATGAAAAGCAGCCGACAAATACGCATGCGTAATGGCGCGCCCTTCTTGGGGCGAATGCACCACCGGTGAGTGAAACACCACCTCGTCCGCCAACAAGTCGTGTAGGCCCTCGCTAGTGTGGTTCCTCGCCAGCGCGTGCCAGCGCTCAATGACTTGACTCATAGTCCATCCTTTTATGTCGTTGCGTATCTTAACAGCGGTGATCCAACTCAGTATGAGAACAGCCTGAGGCCATGTCATCAAAACGATCCAGTTTATTAAAACGGATCATGGATTGAATTTCTTTCACATACTCTTCGCGTCGAGTCGAGTAGCTTGATAACCCTGAGGCTAACTTCAGACCTTGCGGAGCGGCCAGACGGTTGCGCTCTTGCTCTCTAAGCAGACGCAAGTCGAGATAAGCATCCCCTGTGTTTAAGTTGTGGACGTACGCTCTAATCGAGTCGCGATAAGTGTCAAACGCTCGAACCTCGTAGGTCTGTCCCTCCGGCCTCCCCTTGGGCACCATGCCACAGCCAGGCTTGAAACACCATTGACCGAATAAAGCCTTTCCTTTGGTAGCGAATCGCGACCGCCCCCAATTGCTCTCGTTCGCCGCTTGGGCCAACAGCAAACTGATCGGCACTACGTCCACTCGCCTCAACAGCGTATCTAAATCCCCGGGATCCACCCGATAACGATCAGCCAACTGCGCCACAAAACGACGATCCCACCAACTCATAGCGCCCTTTGATTCTGCAATCGCCAAAAGACGACTGCGATCCTCTAAAACTTTAGCGTTCACTTGCGAGGCCAAGGGTTCAAGGTAAGCAAAAAATTTTGCTTTACGCTCTTTTACATCTTGAATCGCGGCAAAATCGGGTGGCGAGGGCTCACCTGCAAAACACGAAGTTAATGAACAGAGCAACAAGCCGAATAACCCAATGTGGCGCTTGAATACAAGTTTCATGACCTTCTCATCTGAATGGGACAGCCCAAGTCTAACCCGCGCTACGGTTCAAACTGAACAAAAATTGTAAGAATTTTGACCTTCAGATCCAGAACACATAGTCTTGGGCTTCGATACATCATGCTCAGTCACGGATCCCATATGGCGACATCAAGCTACCCAAACCGCATTTTTTGCATTGACACAGACTATGTTGCACCGGGAATCGCTTGCGCCTACATCGTTCAAGACAGCGAGGCATGTGCGCTGATCGAGACCGGCACCGGACCTGCACTGCCTGCCATGATCGAACGCATCAAGAGCTTGGGGCTGAACCTTGAACAATTCAGCGCTGTCATTCCCACCCACGCGCACCTGGACCATGCAGGCGCCGCCGGTCAGTGGATTGAGGCCATGCCAAATGCAAGACTCTATTGTCACCCCAAGGCCGCTCGTCACTTAATCGATCCGTCTCGCCTTGAAGCATCCGCCCGCGGCGTCTATGGAGAAGCCTTTGACTCGCTCTACGGTCGCTTGATCCCTGTGCCCGAGCAGCGAGTGATCGCTCTGGCAGATCACGACTCAGTGCAGATTGGTCAGCGCAAGCTCACAGCCTATCACACACGCGGTCATGCGGATCACCACCTCTGCTTGTGGGATGAGCAAAGTCGTGGTTGGTTCACTGGCGACACGTTTGGTATTTGCTACCCGCACATGCGAACCGGTGCATGGCCCTTTGCTGTCCCCGCCAGCACACCAACACAATTTTTACCCGCTCTATACCAAGACGCGATTGATCTGATCGCATCCAAGCAGCCCCAATGGATCTACCCGACACACTTCGGGCGAATACCATTCGACATGCGCACCGCGGATGGTTTAAAACAGCAAATTGCTGAATATGCGGAAATCTCAGATAACACCACGGTGGTCAATGAATTAGAGACAATCACCCTGCGTCATCTTAAACAGAGCGTGAGCGAGGCCGAGGCGCACAACATAGTGCTAAGCTTGGCACAGGATCTTGCTCTGAATGCTCAGGGGGTCGTACATCGCCTGGCCCAAGGGTAAGCCAAACGCAAAAACACACAATCTTTTAGCAGTAAACGCAAGCGTTTCTAACCGCTGACGCAAGAAAATCGATATACTGAAGGCTAATGTGGTACCAGCGGATTTTACTATGTCGCCTTTTATCTTACTTCAGCGTCTTTTACCTCAACACCTGTTGTCTCGATGGGTCGGTCGCCTTGCCGAACTCAAACATCCCGCATGGCTTAAAAACGCTCTGATTAGAGCCTTCATCAAACACTACAAAGTCAACATGGAAGAAGCCTTCGCGCCTTACCCAGAAGCCTACGTCAACTTTAACGAGTTTTTCACGCGCGCCTTAAAGCCAGGGGCCCGCCCGCTGGCAATTGCCGATGTGCTGAGCCCAGCCGACGGTGCGTTTAGCCAGGTGGGCAAGATCAACAACGATCAGATCTTCCAAGCCAAGGGAAAATCGTTTTCGACCACGAGCCTGCTGGGTGGCAACGAACGATGGGCTGAGTTATTCCAAGATGGCGACTTCGCGACCATTTACTTAAGCCCAAAAGACTATCATCGCATTCACATGCCCATTCAAGGCACCCTTCTGGCCACTCGATATATCCCCGGTGACCTCTACTCGGTCAACCAAATCACAGCCGAAAATGTCGACGGATTGTTTGCTCGCAACGAGCGTTTGGTGTGCCTCTTTGACACCGAGGCAGGCCCCATGGCCGCGGTCTTGGTGGGCGCCATGATCGTAGCGGGTATCGAAACCGTCTGGGAAGGCCAAGTAGCACCGCCTGGATCGCAGATCATTACCCGTCACTATGCTCAGCCCGCACCCTCTGTCGAACTTAAACAGGGCGATGAACTGGGTCGATTTAAATTGGGATCAACCGTCATTTTATTATTTGGCAAAGATCAGATCGCTTGGGAAACTTGGTGCCACGCGGGTAACGACATCCGCATGGGCGAATGCATTGCCTCAAGAATAAACGTTTAGACAGGGCGGTCGGCGTCTAGTGCGTCGACCAGTATCTGATAACTGCGAAATCTCGCCTCACTGATACGCCCTTGGTCCACTGCCGCGAGAAGAGCACAATCTGGCTCAGCTTCATGCTTGCAATCGCGGAATCGGCAAGCACCCAAAAACGGCGCAAATTCTCGAAACCCTCGCTCCAGCTCGGCACGACTCATGTGCCACAAGCCAAACTCGCGAATTCCGGGTGAATCAATCAACACGCCACCGGTAGGCAGATGAAACAGACGCGCCGTGGTCGTTGTGTGCTGCCCTTTTTGGTTGTACTGGGACAGTTCGCTGGTACGGAGCGCAGCCGCCGGTAGCAGTGAATTCACTAAAGACGATTTACCCACTCCCGATTGCCCAACAAACACGCTCACACGGTCTTGCAACACGTCAACAAGGGCCGACAAATCGGCCCGATTGGCACTGGTGTGCACCACTCGATAACCCAAGCCCTTGTAGGGCTCAAGCACCTCATCAACGGCATCTTTCAACTCGGATTGATCCAGCAAATCGGTCTTGTTCAATAACAACAAGGGTTCAATGCCGGCTGTTTCTGCTGCGACCAAATAGCGGTCAATCAAATCGGCATAAGGCGTTGGTTGGGGCGCAATCACGACAACAACTTGATCGATGTTGGCCGCAACTGGCTTAAGACCCGTGTAAGGGTCTGGACGTTTTAAAATGGTATGACGCTCGTGCAAAGCCACCACGACACCGGCGTATTCGCCCGCACAAAACACCACCCGGTCGCCAGTGACCAAGGCCGGCAAATTAGCGCGAATAAAACAACGTTGTCGCTCGCCATTGCTACCCTCCACTTCAACTTGGGTACCAAAATGGCTGATAATTAGACCTTCTTGCTCGTCGCCTAACTCACCACCGACGAGTAATTCATCGGCTTTGTCATCGCGTCTTTGCGAGCGTTTACTGCGCTCATCTTGAATTTTTTGAATTCGCCACGCTTGCTGTTTGGTTAATTTGCGCTTGCCCACTTCGATAACCGCCTAGTCTATTCAACCTAACAGGTCAGCATTTTTTCGCGATAGTAACGCAACTCTTCAATCGACTCGCGAATATCATCTAAAGCCAGATGCGCGCCTTTTTTCACAAAACCATCGGCAATTTGCGGTGCCCAGCGTTGGGCCAAAATTTTTAAGGTGCTGACATCTAAATTGCGATAGTGAAAATAGGCTTCAAGCTCTGGCATGTGACGGGCCATAAAGCGCCGATCTTGGCAAATCGTGTTGCCACACATGGGTGACTTTCCCGCAGGGACCCATTGTTCCAAAAACGCAATGGTCTCTAGGCTAGCCGAGTGTTCGTCGGCGGTGCTGGTCCTGACCCGGCCCACTAAACCTGATGCTGTGTGGTGGGTAGTATTCCACTCATCCATGCCCGAAAGAGTGGCATCGGACTGATGAATTGCGATCACTGGACCCTCAGCCAAGGTATTCAACTCGCTGTCGGTGACAATCGTTGCTATTTCAATAACCACGTCGCGATCAGGTTCTAAACCTGTCATTTCCATGTCTACCCAAATAAGGTTTGAATCTGAAACCATGAGCATTCCCGCGTAATATCAGTGTATGCGCTTATCATGTGCGGAAATCCATATCCGGTGCAAGTCTTTACTGGAAGACTCGCTGATACAGCTCCACAATATCTGCAGCGGAAGGCACACGAGGATTATTATTCGGCGAACCCGACGCCAAAGCCTGCTCCGCCATCAAGGTCAAATTGGCCTGCCAGCTATCAGCGGCAATACCATAACTCGCAGGGGTTGGCACACTTAAATCCAAGCACAAACGACGCAAACCACTAATTAATGCATCGCAAGCCGCTGCATCATCGCTGTCTTGAGCCGCAAAACCCATATGCCGGGATGCGATGGCGTAGCGAGCCTCAGCGCCGGACACCGACCACGCAGTGACCTCAGGCAAAAGCATGGCGTTACTCAAACCGTGCGGCACATGGTAGTGGGCACCGATTGGCCGGCTCATGCCGTGAATTAATGTGACTGAGGCGTTGGCAAAGGCAACGCCCCCTTGGGTGGCCGCCAACATCATCGCCTCGCGTGCTTCACGATTGTTAGGGTCATCGCAGGCTTTGGGCAAATGGGTCACCACGGAGCGCATGGCGTCCAAAGCGATAGGGTCGGTAAATGCATTGGCCTTGCGGCTCACAAAGGCCTCTAAAGCGTGGCACAGAGTATCTAGACCCGTGTCCGCCGTTAATCGATAAGGCATTTCCATCGTCAGCTCGTAATCGACCAAAGCGGCAACCGGCATCAGCGCCAAACCTATCCACAGCATTTTTTCCTGTGTTTCGGTATCAGTTATTACGGCAAATTTGGTGGCCTCAGACCCTGTTCCCGCGGTCGTGGGGACAGCGATAATCGGCAAACCGGAATCCAGGGCAAAGGGCACCTTATATTGCCGCATGGGCTCCGCACGGCCCTGCATCGCGGCCATCGCTTTTGCCGTATCCATCGAGCTGCCGCCGCCAATGGCGATTAAACAATCGTAAGCTTTTGCCTCCAGCGCCAATAAGCCAGCGCGCACCGAATCCGTCGTTGGATCGGGTACGCACTCAGCAAAGATGTCGGCGGTCATATCGAGACCGGGCACCGCACCGACAATCGCGCTAAAAAACGAGCGTGTACGTATAAACGGGTCAGTCACGATTAAAGGCTTCGACAGCCCTAATTGTGCGAGGGTCGCCACGAGCTCTTGGCTAGCACCGCCCCCGACACGAAGAATTCTAGGTAAATTCAACTGACTGATCACCGCTGGCGACCCCTTATTCAATCCCGATCAAATGGACTTCAAATATTAGAGCGGTATTGGGCGGAATAACACCACCCGCACCTTGCTCTCCATAGGCCAAATGTGGCGGTGCATACACACGCCATTTATCACCCACAGACATCAATTGCAGAGCTTCTGTCCATGCAGGAATAACCTGTGTCACCCCAAATGCCGCTGGCTCTCCGCGCTGCACCGAGCTATCGAAGACAGAACCATCCACAAAGGTACCGTGGTAGTGCACTACAACAGTCGATTCTTTATTTGGAGTGGCGCCATCACCCGATTCAAGCACTTCGTACTGCAAACCCGACTCCGTGCTTATCACACCCTCACGAGCGCCATTTTGCGCCATAAATTGATCGGCAATCGCGCTTTGCGCCGCACTTTGCTCAGCTTGTGCTGCTTGCTGCTTGGCCTGAACAGCTGCGTACGCCGGGTTTAATTCAGCGTCAGATAGCTTGCTGGCGCCATCGGCAAACCAATCGCGGATGCCCGCAACCACAGCATCGATGTCCATGCCATCGAATTGGTTTTTGCGTAATTGATCACCAAACTGCAAGCCAAAGCCATAGCTGACTTTTTGTTCATCGGTGATCAATTCGGTGTTGTCGCTCATGGTCTATCCCCCCTATTCTCAGAATCCCACACCTTAACAGCTGGATTCCCTCGTGGCGAGACAGAAGCGCTAATCAGGGTCAAAAAGTAGTACTTCTACACGCAGCTGCAAAGATGCGGTATCGCAATCACACAGCGCGGATTGCCAGGTATAGCGGGGCTCGACTTCAAACCAAAGATAGTCGCGCACGTAGGAACGACGCCAGGTAACGCCCACGTATTTGGCCGCATGCTCCCAAGCTGGAGAGCCTTGTCCCGCCATTCCCAAAAACCACTGCCGAGCATGCAAGGAAGCTCCCTCGCCCTTGGCGTGTCTCGATTGTAGTACGGTCCGCCATGACGCCGGCTCATTACCCAGCGAAGTATCCACGCGTGTGCGCCAACGATAAAGATGTCCGGAATCGATCTTCTGATCAAAAATCAATTCAGACGAACTCTCCCAGCCATCCTTACCGTAATCAAAACGGTGATAAAAGCGCATGGCGATATCATCATTAACAGGCACCTGACTCCGATACCTAATCCCCGGTCTTATGCCTGAATCACGCCAATGCGCTGTCAGATCGACACGCGAATAATCCGCTTCGGATAGACGCCACTGAATCCCGACGTCGGGCGATTCACTCCCTGCGCCCGGAATCGTATCGAGCTCTTGATCGCCAATGTCATCATCATCGAATAATAAGGCCAAGCGATCGTTCATATTGGGCAAATACAAAGTACCGCGAACACGCAGGTTATTGGTATTTTCTACATTCTCATTCCACGCGTAACGCCCAATAACCCGCAGGTAACTTTGAGCTAAGGCGTCGTCCTCGGTGACCTGATCACCGAACACACCGTCGATCCAAAGCGCCATACGATCGACTCTTGCCGACGCAGACTGATGTGCGCGATCCAGCCAAACAAGATCTTCGGAGCTGCCAGGTTCAGACTCGTCAAGACCCTGCGCTATGGGCGCAAATAGCCATAGCAGGGTAAAAACTGTTAGCAACGATTTAATCATGCCGTCATCATCTCGATTGTTGCTTAGCAAAAACTTAACACGCACAACCCAATTTTGAGTAGTCATTTCGCAATGGATTGTTACACTACAAACCGCACATGGAGACCTCAATGACCGCGCTTAACGTCCAATTACTGATGACCGGCAACGAAGTCATGGCTGGCGACACCATCGACTCTAACTCGGCTTACATAGCTCGCGAGCTCGCCGCGCTAGGCATCAAAATTAGCCGCCGAATCACGGTCAACGACGACCTAGAGCAACTGTTAATTGAACTGAACAGCATGAGTGCCTCGGCTGATATCATCATCATGAATGGCGGCTTGGGACCTACCGTCGACGATCTAACCTCAGAGGCTTTAGCGGCTTTTAGCGATAGTGCCTTGCAAATACACGCCGACGCCAAAGCCCAATTAGAGGCCTGGTGTGAGCGTCGAGGCCAAGCACTGAATGACGCCAATAAAAAACAAATGTTGATTCCCGCCCGCGCCGACATTATTCCCAACGCAACCGGCTCCGCGCCAGGTATCGACCTGCAGCATAACAGCACCCGAATATTTGCCACACCCGGTGTGCCCAGCGAAATGCGCCAAATGATGCCCATTATCATGGAGCGCATCCGTGCTCGATTTGATCTGACACATCGAACCATCGTACGGCGCCTTCAAACCTTTGGATTGGGCGAATCTAATGCCCAGCAACTGATTAACAACAGTGATTTTGACTGGCCCAACACCGTAGAGCTGGGCTTTCGCGCCAGCGCACCGCAAATGGAAGTGAAACTCACCATACACAGCGACAGCCACCAAGAAGACCAAGAACGCTGTGTGCAACACATTCATACCTTATTCGGAGACCACATCCTTGGCGAAGGCGACATCACACTCGCCGAGGCAGTATTGAAGCTATTGCGAGAACGGCAGCAAACCCTCACGACCGCAGAGTCGTGTACCGGAGGCTTAATCGCCAGCGCGTTAACTCAAATTCCGGGAGCCTCAGTAGCATTCCATGCCGGCTTCGTCACCTACGATAATGCGATCAAAGCGAGCGTGCTTGGCGTATCAGACAGTGACTTACAAAACTGGGGCGCCGTTAGCGAGCCTGTCGTGCGCCAAATGGCTGAGGGCGCCCTGACAAAGGCATTCGCCGACTACGCCATTGCCGTAAGCGGTGTTGCAGGGCCCGATGGCGGGTCGGACGAAAAGCCCGTAGGGACAGTCTGGATAGCTTACGGCTCGCGGGCCGAAATGAACACGCTGCGCCTCTTGTGGCCGCTGCCTCGACAGCTTTTCCAAACGATGGTCACCGCCTGCACCTTAGATTTGGTCCGCCGCCAACTGCTGGGGCTACCGAAATATTGTCGTTATGTGGATCAACGCCAAGTGGTGCCTACCGACCAAGCGTGAGCTCACTAGGGCTGTAATTGCTCAATCCACCAAGTGTTCTCGCCTTCACGATAATACCGAAACCGGTCGTGCAGGCGGTTAACACCGCCCTGCCAAAACTCGATGCGATCGGGTATAACGCGATATCCTCCCCAAAAATCCGGCACCGGAATATTACCGTGGCTAAACTTTTCTTTCATGGCATTTAGCTGTTGCTCAAGTACCGAGCGAGCCGAGATGGGACGACTTTGGTGCGACGCCCAAGCCGCCAGCTGGCTCTCTCGGGGGCGCGATAGAAAATACTGAGCCGTTTCGAGTTTGGAAATCTTGCTCGCCACACCACCCACAATGACCTGCCGGTCTAACTCATTCCACGGAAAATGCAGCGACACCCGTGGGTTGTGGTCGATCGCTTGAGCTTTCGTACTTGAATAGTTCGTGAAAAACACAAAGCCTTTATCGGGCCCTACGTCTTTCAACAGCACCATCCGCTGCCATAAATACCCCGACTCATCTTGGGTCGCAACCACCATACCCGTGGGATCGCCAAGACCCGCGTCAATCGCTTGCTGCAACCAGCGATCAAACTGTTGATAGGGGTCGGCACTTAGGTCAGATCGACTTAGCCCGCCTTTTGTGTATTCCCTTCTGTGATCTTTAAGGCTCACCCAATGCTCCTATCGGCCTACTGCGCGCCAGCCACCCAACCACCGGGTCTGCGCAAATCACTTGCACCCAAAAACCAACCATCTTGCATCATGATCGACTGGGTCCGACCCAAAGTTCTGACGTTTTCTTCCACGGGGTGCCCCATGGCCTTGAGTTTATCAATGGTATCTTTGCTCACACCGTTCTCGATTCGCAGAGTATCGGGCATCCACTGATGATGAACTCGCGCTACACCCGCAGCCGCAGCGATATTCATGTCAAACGCCATCGCGTTGATGACCGTTTGCATTACGGTACTAATGATTAAACTGCCGCCAGGACTACCCGTTGCCAGCCAAGGCTGACCTTCTTTGAAGACTAAAGTTGGGCTCATCGAAGACAGAGGGCGCTTACCCGCCGCAACTTCATTAGCCTGACTCTCAATCAGACCAAAAGCATTAGGTGTGCCGGGCTTTGTCATAAAATCAGCCATTTCGTTATTGAGCAGAACGCCCGTGCCGGGCACGACGATGTGTGAACCGTAGCTAAAATTTAGGGTATAGGTATTGGACACGACATTACCCAAAGTATCCGCGACCGAAAAATGCGTGGTATCCAGACTTTCGTGGTCACTGAAGTCGCCCGCTTGAATTTCGCTAGCGGCTCTTGCCCGTTTAGGATCGATCTCGGCGCGCACTCTCGCTGCGTACGCTTTGCTGAGCAATTGATCAACCGGCACGGGGGAGAAGTCAGGGTCACCCATGTGCGCGGCCCGATCCGCGTAGGCAATTTTCATGGCCTCGATCAAGTGGTGGATGTACTCCGCCGAATTGTGGCCCATGGCCTGCAAATCGTAGGGCTCCAAGATATTTAACATTTGAATGATGTGCGTCCCGCCAGAGGATGGAGGCGGAGCAGAGACCACCTCATAGCCGCGAAACGTGCCGCGCACTGGCTCACGCTCGACCACACGATAATTCTTGAGGTCACTTTCCGTCATGATACCACCCGACTCCGCCATCGCCTGCGCAATCGTTTTGGCGACCCATCCCTCGTAAAAGCCTGAGCGACCATGATCGCGGATACTCTTCAGGACTTGCCCAAGGTCGGGCTGCCGAAAGTTTACCCCAAGCTGAGGAGCCTCGCCTTCTATCAAGTAGGTCGTCGCCGCACCGGGGTCTGCCAACAAGCGCCCTTTCCGCTCATTTAACTCTTGGTTCAAGGCGAACGACACCGGGATCCCCTTCAAGGCAAGATCGACCGCCGGCTGTAATACTTGACGAACGCTCATGGTCCCATAATTTTCCAGCGCGTGAAGCAAGCCAGCTACCGTGCCAGGCACGCCCGCCGATAAATAGCTGAAGTACAGGCTTTGACGATCGACATTACCGGTTTCATCGAGATACATGTCTCGTTGTGCACGTCCCGGGGCCATTTCTCGGTAATCGATGAAGACTTGTTTATCTTCGGCCGCCAAGTGGATCAACATAAAGCCCCCGCCACCAATATTCCCAGCGCGCGGGTAGGTCACAGCTAATGCGAAGCCGGTGGCAACCGCCGCGTCAACGGCATTACCACCTTGTTGCAAGATCGAGTATCCGATTTCAGTCGCTAAACGCTCGGGGCCCACTACCATGCCACTATGGCCTATCTGCGGTAGAAATCGATTTTGATAATCGATAATCGGCACCTGCTCGACATCTGGCTGAGCGACCACACAGGTGGAGTACAACAAGCTAATCATTAACACGCGTCGGAGCATGGTCGGTCTTCCTTCTTCAGGTACAGTATGTTTGAATCCGGCAATCACAGTTTTGCACGCCTTCATTAATGGATGGAATAATACCGCTTGGACACAATAAATCCATTGCTCAAAGCAATAAGCCAAAACCTCGACGCCCTGCTCTCTCGTCTGCAAAGGGGTGAAGATTGCCCCCCAGCAGATCAATTACGCTTGGAGGGGCTCATGCAAGCCGCTGTACTTCTCGATTTTGCCGAGGCAGCGGAATTACACGCCTTGTTTGAGCAGCGCTACCACGCAATCACTGGACACCGCGTTCAGGACCGACACGGCGAAGACTGGCAGACTTTTTTTGTCTTCCCCAGCCTACCCTTGTTCGCCAAGGCCGCGCCGGTACATCCCACCACCAAAACTTAACCTTATCAGGCGCGAACTTTAGCAGACTGACGTGAAATCGCCACTAGCTTACCCGTGTTATCCCAAAACAGACCGTCTTCTTCGGTAATGCCCTCGGTCAGGTAATTAGACCACAAATACGCCTGCACAGGGCCGGGGGCGGGCTTTGCTCGAACTTGCACAGTAAGTTCAATCGTAGGTACCCAACCGACAGCGCCAAATAATGAAAAGGCCGGAGGCGGAAATGCGTCAGAGAAGAACAGCAAGGACAAAGCGTCAGTGGGAGCACCGTCACTGTGACGAATCCAGCCTTGGAATTCACCGCGCCCATCACCCTTACCATCGTTCATAAAACTTTGCCCCTGCGATAAACGCAGATCCATACGCTGACTCAACTCAATCGCCGTGTTGGGCGTCGGCACAAGCTCTTCCCATTCCGGTATATCGGGACGCTCTGTGCGAAGCCAAGTGGGACCAGATAGAGAATCGAGATCGCAACAGGCGCCAGTGACCTGAACTTTAAGCTCGTCGTTCTGGTACATTTTAACCACTGCCTGGCTTGTATTCTTACCTAAGCGCAGGATCTCTACCTCACACACCATAGGACCGACGAACGCCGGGGCCAGATAAAAAGCATTAATGGATAGAGGATCCGACTGCGGCAAGGCTTCACCCATCACTCGACCAGCAATCGCGAGCAAATAACCGCCGTTCATCATTTCACCAATGCGCCAACCGGGCACAAGGTTAGCGAGCCAGCGACTCTCACTGACGCGAGTCACCGACGTATCGTGTTCAAACAATCCCATACATCAACTACCCTAAAAATCACCGCTACTGTAGCCTATATTCTCGGTAGGTGCACAGCACAAAAAATTAAACCCTTTTCGGCTCTGGCCTCGTATCGTCTATAAATCGGTTATAGTGTAGATTACCTGTTAGACCGCCCTTGCTGATCTGGGATACAGAGGTTGCATTCATGAACATGCGCACAAGGATCTTAACCAGCCTTATCTTGCTGACCACGCTTCCGCCTGTGATGGCGCAAACGCCCTCCGAGCTTGATATGACCGACACTCAAGACACCATCGAGCTTCACACAGCTGAACTTGATGGTTATCGAGCATCGATCAGAACTTTAGAGGAAGAGAATGGGGCTTATGCCTTAGGTTTGTCTGAAGAACTCTTAGGATTTGGCCTAGCACTACAGCGCTCTGGGCGACATTCACAAGCCGTTGAAGTGTTCCAAAGAGGGACGCACATTACTCGCATTAATCACGGACTTTACAGTGAGCAACAAATCCCTTTCCTAAAAGGTTCGATCAACAGCCTAGCGGCACTGCAGGACATCCGCGCGGCCGATGACCTGCAAGATTACCTAATCCGGGTACAAGAACGGGCACTGGAACCCGGTGCCGAACGGATTTCCGCCTGGCTTTCGTATGCGTACTGGCAACGTTCACAATTCTTACTGAACCCGATAGACACTGAGTTCAAGCGCTTGGTGCGAATGCTGGATGCCTACCAAAGCGCTCTAAATGAGTTAAAGTCGTTCGAAAATGAGAGGCAGTTAGTCACCGATTCGTTATGGGGGTTGATTCAGACTTATTTTCTGGTGACCTCCTTCGATGATGAAAAAGATGCCTCCCCCTTTGAGCGAAGAACAAACTTTGACGAAAACTCCCCGCAGGAAAATTTTTATGAGTTTTATCGCGATGCGGATCGTGGCGCACCACAAGCCATAGAGCTATTGGTGCATCTACACTCAGAGCTCCATGGCCCCACCAGCTACGAAGCTTTTCACGCTAGCGTCCAACTGGCGGACTGGCATTTATGGCGCGGCGAGCGTCGGACAGCGTCTGAGCTCTATCGCCAAATCGATCAAGTCATTGGGGAACTTGAGGATGAAATACGAATCCAAGATTTACGCGAGCGCTTGTTCGATCGAATTACCTTATTACCCGACATCAGCGGCATCCGCTTGTTGCCGCCTGCCGTGCCCCCCGAAGAAGGGAATGTGAGTCTTAGCTTCAACATTACCGACCGAGGCACCGTGCGCAACGTAAAACGCATCAAGGTCGCTGAAGGCTTCGATGGCTTAGCGGGCAAATTCATCCGGTACTTAAGGCACGCGGTGTTTCGACCCAAAGTGGTTGACGGCGCAACCCTTACACGAGAAGGAGTGGAGCAAACCTATGTCTTACAAGCTGACTAACCTGTTAGTCGCCGGCGCGATAAGCATGGCGACTCTGAGTACTGGATGTGCCACAACAAGCGTGTCGACATCCACCTCAAGCCCCTCGGTATCATTGCCGTAAGGGTCGAGCATGGCGATGACGCCAGCGCCCTTTTTGTAGGATTTGAGCTCAGCCGTGGATGGACGCCGGACTTTCAGAACGACATCGGCATTGCGGATGTCGGCGGTTTTGCCGATGGTCGCGCCCGCC
>JALRFH010000082.1 GCA_023253715.1 Halieaceae bacterium | reverse complement strand
GTGTTTCTGTGCCTTGCACAAGTATTGATTTACAATTACAACACTCATAAACTTCAGTTTCATAATCTTTATTATCTCCTAAATATCTGATATCTTTGCTGAGACAGCTGGCAAATAATGGCTACGCTACCTCCGGCGAGGTGATTAGAGCAACTTACGACGGTCCATTTACTCTGCCCTTCGCCAGAAGAAACGAAGCAATGATCAAAGTGAACTGGCAAGATTAAGAACGTTGATCACCCATCGCACTTCAGACCGAGAACCGCCCTCCCGGAAAGGAGGAACCATGTAACAATATTCTTCGGGTAATTGTATTCTATCTAATCGGGGCTCTAGGCGCACCCTCTTGCGGTCCCAGAAGCGGTCCCAAAAATGGTCTAAAAAGGAGCGAATACCCTAAGTTTCCTTAGGTTTCTTCAGCTTATCTGCGGGGAATGGTGCCCAGGAGAGGCGCTCCAACGACAGAAATCATCAAGCAATCATAGAGGCTTAAGCCACCCAGGACAGACCGGAATGGTCCCAAAAGCGGTCCTCTTATGAATGTATTCACACAAAGCAAGTATCAATAAATGATAACACCTTGGAACCATTTGCACGTTTGCTAGCTGTGTTTCAATCAGACAGTGTAGTAGGGGATTGCAACCCGCCAACCCCAAGCAAACTCTCGCACAAAATACCCAGCTCAACCATGAAACCGATCGAACTCGATGCCATTGATCTGCGGATCCTGAGTGCCCTTCAGGATCTCGGCCAATTGAGCAAGACGCAGCTGGCCGAACGTGTCGGTTTATCGGCAACCCCTTGTTGGGTGCGATTGGCTCGATTGAAGGCCGCAGGGCTTATCCGGGGGTTCCATGCTGATCTGGCGCTGTCACGGATTGCACCCTTCACGAAGGTCGTTGTGACGGTGTCTCTCAAGTCGCATCGGAAATCCGACTTCGACCGCTTTGAAAGCCATGTTCGCAACTGCCCCGACATTATCGATTGCGTCTCAACTGGCGGGGGGATGGATTACGTGATGACCGTTGTGTCGCCGAGCCTCGCTGCCTTCCAATCCCTGATGGAAGAGATGCTGGACGCCGAACTCAGTATTGATCGCTACATGACTTACATTGTTACCCGTCAGATCAAGGA
The DNA here is from genome assembly GCA_023253715.1 of Halieaceae bacterium. Taxonomy (GTDB): domain Bacteria; phylum Pseudomonadota; class Gammaproteobacteria; order Pseudomonadales; family Halieaceae; genus Aequoribacter. The sequence continues at coordinate 2,937 of JALRFH010000082.1, read as the reverse complement.
GTCGCGGCCCAATCTTGCCCGACTGGATCAAGCGCGGAGCGCCAAAACAACCGGCGCCTGACCGACGGCCCGAACAGGCTGAGACCTGTCATATTTTCAGCCCGAACAGGCTTTTCCCGCACTGACTTTGGTCTGAGGTCGCGACCGCTTTCGCCTAAATCGTCTGCCATATCATCAACAGCGCGCGGTCCTAAAACGGGCGCGCCAGTGAGGGCAAAGAAGATGAAAAGCGCGGCAAATTTCGGCTTCGGTACGCAGATCAGAAAATCCCCGTATTTTGATGCAACTGTGCGCTGGGGAGCCACGGGGTTCTCGGTTTACAACCACATGTACATCCCGCGCGATTTCGGAAGCCCCGAGCAAAACTTCTGGAACCTCGTGAATGACGCAATTTTGTGTGACGTTGCGGTCGAGCGTCAAGTCGAGATCACTGGGCCGGATGCGGCCCAATTCGTGCAAACGCTCACCTCGCGCGACCTTTCGAAAATGGCGGTTGGCCAATGCAAATATATCCTGATCAGCAATGCAGAGGGCGGCATCCTGAATGACCCAATCCTGTTGCGTCTCGCAGAGAACCATTTCTGGATTTCTCTTGCCGACAGTGACATCCTGCTCTGGGCGCAAGGCGTTGCAGTCCATGCTGGGATGAATGTTTCCATTCGCGAGCCCGATGTATCGCCACTGCAGCTCCAAGGCCCGAAATCTGGAGAAGTGATGCGCGCGCTGTTCGGCGATAGCATTATGGACCTGAAGTACTATTGGTTGCGGCAGGTGGAACTGGATGGGATACCCCTGATCGTTTCCCGCACTGGATGGTCTAGCGAGCTGGGTTACGAGCTTTATCTGCAGGACTCGTCCCGAGGGGATGACCTGTGGGAGAAGATCATGGCTGTGGGTGGTCCGATTGGCCTCAAGCCGGGACATACATCGTCGATCCGACGGATCGAAGGAGGGATGCTTTCCTATCACGCTGACGCGGACATCAACACAAACCCCTTCGAACTTGGGCTCGACCGCTTGGTCAATCTCGAAATCGAGGCGGAGTTCATCGGCAAGGCCGCGCTGCGCAAAATCAAGGAGCAGGGCGTCAGCCGCAAACAGGTGGGCCTAGTGATCGAAGGTGAGGCCTTAAGCGGGCCGAACACATCCTTCTGGCCTGTGACGAAAGACGGAGCGGTTATCGGCAAAGTGACGTCGGCAATCTATTCGCCCCGCCTCAAGCAAAATATCGCACTGGCCATGGTTTCTGTCGAACATACGGCACTTGGGCAAACGGTCGAAGTCGTGAGCAACACAGGCACCCGCCAAGCAACCATCGTCGAGCGCCCGTTCTTCGATCCGCAAAAGAAAATCGCGTCTTCCTGAGAAGCTAGGTAACGAGGGCACTAAAACATGTCAGACCTAGCCATCGACCTTCACTGGCACCGGGAAACCGCTGTACTGGAGCCCGGAAAATATTCAGCCGAACACCTCGTTCGATACAACAATAGTTTCGAGGTCTATGCGGACGCTGCCCCGGATTGGGGCGGAAAGGCTGAAAACACCAACCCGGAACAAGCACTGGCGGCAGCGCTTTCGAGCTGCCACATGATGACGTTCCTCGCACTTGCGGCAAAAGCCGGGTGGCCCGTGGCCAGTTACCACGACCACGCGGTAGCGCATCTGGGAAAGAACCCGCGCGGCCAGATGTCTGTCACCCGCATCGATCTGCAACCTGTTGTGCGTTTCGATACGGGCTGCACCGTGGATGCAGAGACCATGGCGCAAATGCAGGACAGGGCACATCGCCATTGCTTTATCGCGAACACCTTGGCCGACAGCGTCGAAATCAACATTCTCTAAACCTAGCGAGAAAAACGCTCGTGCAAGACAGTCAAATTCTTCTGTCAGACCTTTCTGAGACGGGCGTTCTGCGCCTTACTCTTAACGGCCCGAAACGGCGCAACGCGCTGTCGGAAGCGATGCTGACCGCTCTAAGCGCCGCTTTTGAGACCGCCGGTTCCAGCCCTGATGTGCGTGTGATCATTCTTGCTGCCAATGGCCCCGCCTTTTGCGCAGGGCATGATTTGAAGGAATTGACGGCTGGGCGGCAAGCGGGCGACCGGGGCAAGGCCTATTTCGCCAAGATCATGGCGATGTGCTCTGGTGTCATGCAATCGATCGTTGCCTGCCCGAAGCCCGTGATCGCCGAAGTCACGGGCATTGCCACTGCTGCTGGGTGCCAGTTGGTAGCAAGCTGCGATCTTGCTGTCACTGCATCGACTGCCCAATTCAGCAAACCGGGCGTTCACATCGGGCTTTTCTGCTCCACGCCGATGGTGGCGTTTTCCCGCAATGTGTCGAACAAACATGCGATGGAAATGCTTCTTACCGGAGATATGACCTCCGCCGAGCGGGCCGCAGAAATCGGGCTGGTAAATCGCGCCGTGGCTCCGGAAGCACTGCAAGCCAGGACAGCTGAAATGGCGGCAAAAATTGCCTCGAAATCGAGCATGACCTTGGCCACCGGCAAACGCGCCTTTTACAAGCAGAGCACGATGCCATTGGCTGAAGCCTACGATTACGCATCCAGTGTCATGGTCGAGAACATGCTGGCGCGCGATGCCGAAGAGGGCATTGGTGCCTTTATCGAAAAACGTGCACCGCAGTGGCGGGATCAGTGAGGCTCCCATGGCGAACCTTTATAACATCGATCTGGACCGGAACCCTGCCAACTATCAGCCGCTAACACCGCTGACTTTCCTCGAACGGGCGGCGAGTTGGAGTAGCCCCCTGAAAGTGGTCCACCAACTGGGAGAGATTTGTCCCGCACTGGGAGGATCAGCGGGGTCTTTTGCTTCTCTGTTGTTGTATCCATACTATGGACAGGAGTATATCATCTGGCCAAGAATAAGAGAAGGAGGCTTCTATGAGTATTCATATCGTAACAAATCCGCA
>JALRFH010000184.1 GCA_023253715.1 Halieaceae bacterium | reverse complement strand
GACGATTTAATTACCCACACTATGCCCTTAAGTGAAATTAACACCGCCTTTGATTTGATGCACGCAGGCAAAAGCATCCGTTCGGTCATTTTGTATGATTAACATTCTGTCGCGCACCAAGGTCTTTGGCGGCGAGCACATTCGCTTCTCGCACGAATCCCAGGTCAATAACTGCACCATGACGGCGGCCGTGTTTCTGCCGCCGCAAATTCGTGAATCTCAAGCCCCCTTGTTGATCTGGCTGTCGGGCCTGACCTGCAATGACGAGAATTTTATGACCAAAGCGGGCGCTTTTCGGGCAGCCGCCGAACTGGGCCTAGCGATTGTGGCACCCGACACCTCGCCGCGCGGCGAGCATGTGCCTGACGACCCCGAGGGTGCCTACGACTTTGGCTTGGGCGCAGGGTTTTATCTTAATGCCACACAGGCACCCTGGGATGAAAACTACCAGATGTACGATTACATCGTGTCTGAATTACCCGATGTATTAGAAGAGCATTTTCCGGTTGATACCGACAACATGTCGATCTCGGGTCACTCGATGGGCGGGCATGGGGCATTGACCATTGCACTGAAAAACCCCTCGCGCTTTCAATCGGTATCGGCCTTTGCGCCCATCTGCGCCCCCATGGATTGCGCTTGGGGCGAAAAAGCCTTTTCTAACTACTTGGGCGACAACGAGGATGAATGGGCCAAATACGATACGTGCGCCCTAATCGAGGCCGGCGCGCCCGAACTGCCCACCCTAATCGATCAGGGCTTGGCCGATTCGTTTTTAGAGGACCAACTGCTGTTAGATGAACTGGAAGCGGTGTGCGAAGACACCGGTTACAGCGCTATCATTCGCAAACACCCAGGTTATGACCATTCGTACTTCTTTATTAGCACGTTTATCGAAGATCATATCCGCTTCCATTGGGACTATTTGCGCGAAGCCCAATAGCTTATTAAACGTCGGTGGTGGCCCCGTAGTAGTGCCACGCCAGCAACGACAAAGCACTGCGGTGGGGGCGCCAGCGCTCACCCCACTGCTCTAACTCGGCTTCGGTTAAGCGCCCCGTGGCACCCACCATTCGGCTAATACCCACTCGCACCGCCAAGTCGCCGGTCGGCCACACATCGGTGCGCTGTAGGTTAAACAATAAGTACATATGTGCAGACCAGCGCCCAAACCCAGGCAACGCGGTTAAAGCCTTAACCACCGATTCATCGTCCATGCTGGGAAAGTCAGCTAGCACTAACTCACCGTTCAAAAGTGCATCGGTCAGCGCTCGCAAATAACGTATTTTCGGGCGCGACATGCCCACCGCTCGCAATGCTTCATCGCTTAAACTGGGGATTCTGCTATAACCTTCATCACCCAACAAATCGGATAAGCGCTGATTGATGGTGGCGGCGGCCTTAGTACTTAACTGTTGCCCGACAATAATGCGCGCTAAGGCCATATCGTCCGATTTACCCACGCGCTCTGGGGGGTAACCGACTTGCTCGAGCGCCTGTGCAACGTACTGACAGCGGTCGGCTAAAATGTCTAAGGCTGAGCAAACGTCGGGGTAGGATAAGGCCATGTTGTGCTTTGCTCCGATGTGATGGGGTTTGAGTATTTTTGGTGTTAGGCACGCACCCCGCCCATGGCATACTGTAGCAACATTTACAGGGAATCACGATCATGTATTTCTGCTACCACAGCTCACCTTTGGGCACCCTGCGCTTAGCGGGCACCGAGCAAGCTCTGCATCAATTATTCTTCCCCAACGCTTTTGCGGTCGGCGAGGCCCCCGACGACTGGACCTATCAAGAAGCGCCTTTTATCTTGGTACGGCAACAGCTCGATGCCTACTTTGCCGGCACGCTAAAGCACTTTGCGTTAAATCTAGCCCCAAGCGGTACTCCGTTCCAGCGCGATGTGCTTAAAGCTTTACTGCAGATACCCTATGGCGAAACACGTGCCTACAGCGATATTGCTACCCACATCGGGCGCCCCAAAGCCGTGCGCGCCGTTGGTGCTGCCAACGGCCGCAACCCCATCGCCATTATTATTCCTTGCCATCGAGTTATTGGTCGCGATGGCTCACTGACTGGATTCGGCGGCGGCTTAAAAGCCAAACAGCTGCTGCTGAACTTAGAGGCTAACCACAGCTAGCGTGCGCGCTTTTGTCGCACGCCCTAAGGCCGAGAGATCTTTAAAATACGTGTTTTTATATTCGGGAGCAGCCGATGCAACATTCACGTATCTATCTGGCTTTGTGTTTTACCTTTCTAGCCAGTCACTCATTCGCTACCACCCAAGACCGAGAAGAAGTCATTGTGACTGCACCCGCAATGAACGCACCTCTTGCGGTCACCATTGACGCCAAAGCCCCACAACAACCCATGCCTGCAAACGATGGGGCAGCGTTTTTAAAAACCACCCCCGGCTTTAACGTCATTCGCAAAGGCGGCACCAGTGGGGACCCGGTGTTTCGTGGCCAAGCCGCCTCACGCTTGAATTTGGTCATGGATGGTATGGCTTTTGGTGGCGGCTGTGGCAGTCGTATGGATCCACCCACCGCCTACATATTTCCGGAAAGCTACGACGCCGTAACCATTATCAAAGGTCCGCAAACCGTTGCGCATGGCGCCGGACATTCCGCGGGCGTGGTTCTATTCGAGAAGACAGATAAGCCAGCAGAAGGGTTCTCAGGCGACCTGAGTCTGCTAAGCAGCACGTGGAACCGCACCGACGCTCTGGCCGATGTGCATTGGGGTAACGCCCAAGGTTTTGTCGAATTGAGTGCTAGTCATGCGGAATCGGATGACTACGAGGACGGTGCCGGCAACGAAGTCCACAGTGCTTACGAACGTCGCAGTGGCAGTGTTCGTGTGGGCTACACGCCGACACCACTCACCGAGCTGTCGATTGACTATACCCAAAGCGAGGCCGAGGCCGCCTACGCCGATCGCGGCATGGATGGCGCGGTCTTTGA
>JALRFH010000166.1 GCA_023253715.1 Halieaceae bacterium | reverse complement strand
CCGATGTGCATTGGGGTAACGCCCAAGGTTTTGTCGAATTGAGTGCTAGTCATGCAGAATCGGATGACTACGAGGACGGTGCCGGCAACAAAGTCCACAGTGCTTACGAGCGCCACAGTGGCAGTGTTCGAGTCGGCTACACCCCGAGCCCGCTCACCGAGCTGTCGATTGACTATACCCAAAGCGAGGCCGAGGCCGCCTACGCCGATCGCGGCATGGATGGCGCGGTCTTTGATCGAGAGAGCTATGGCTTCACCGCGCGCCATCAGGGTATTAGCGAGCATCTTAAAAGTGCAGAGGTTCGAGCCTACCACACCTACATTGACCACGTGATGGACAACTACAGTCTGCGTGATAAGCCCCCTATGATGGGCTATATGGTGGCCAACCCCGACCGCAGCACTGATGGGGTCAATGTCACTCTCGACTGGCACGTAAGCGACACCCAAAGCCTCACTACCGGCTTAGTATGGCAACGCGATGAGCACAGCAACCGATCGATGATGGGTATGACCCAAGCGATGGCAGGCACCTACACCAGCAAACCGCGTCTGGTTGATTTAAAAACAGAATCGGTAGGTGTGTTTGCAGAGCTAGAACAACAACTGGGCGAACAAGCCCGCTGGATCAGTGGCCTGCGTGTCGACGACTGGGACGCCGATCGGCTAGGTTTAACCGCGCAGGTTTCAGCGTCTGAAACCTTACTGGCCGCCTTTACGCGCTTTGAATATGACCTTGCGAGCGACTCGGTAACCACCTATTTTGGCATCGGCTATACCGAGCGCCCCATGGACTATTGGGAAGCCGTCAGCGCTGCAGGCCTGACTAGCAGTGCGCAACTTAATCCTGAAACCACCAGCCAAGTCGATCTGGGATTCTTGTGGCGCCAAGGACAATGGAGTGGTTCGGTCTCGGCCTTTTACGGCCGCGTAGACGATTACATTCTGATTTACTCAGGAATGATGCCAAGTCCTCGTTTAGATAACTGTGCAAGCGGTATGATGAGCGTAACCTGCAGCGGCAATATCGACGCAGAACGCTACGGCTTCGAAGCCGATGTAAAGGGCCAGCTCACGGACGCCATCACGCTAAAGTCTAACATCGCTTGGGTGAGGGCCCACAACGACACACACGATCGAGCACTGGCACAAACACCCCCGCTCGACCTCACCATCAGCCTTGAGCACCAAGGTGAAGCTTGGACAAGCGGCCTGGTGGCGCGCTACATTGGCGAACAAGACCGTATTGACCGTGGCTATGGCACCATCGTTGGACAAGACATTAGCACCACCGGTGACGCGGCCATTTTGTCCGTACATACATCCACCGAAATCGCCAAAAACCTTCGCCTAACGCTGGGCTTAGATAATATCGCAGACGCGGATTACGCCGAGCATTTGTCGCGTGCCGGCAGCGCGGTCGAGGGCTACCCAGCAATTGACAAGGTCAGCGAGCCTGGTCGAACATGGTGGGCTAAATTATCGTATTCGTTTTAAGGTAGCCGCTCATGTCTCAAGACAACTCCGCCCAAAAAGTGTACTGGAATGACACCGCCGGACCCAGCTGGGTTGCGGCACAAGCCAGCCTAGACGCTATGTTAGAACCGCTGTCGGAACAAGCGATTGCTAAAGCCGCAGCGCAGTCCAACGAGCGTGTATTGGATGTCGGTTGCGGCTGCGGAGCAACCACCCTAGCGCTCGCTGAGTCGGGCGCGCAGGTCACAGGCGTTGATTTATCAGAGCCTATGATCGATCGCGCGCAAGAGCGTGCGGCGGGTTATGACAATATCGAGCTCGTTGTTAAGGACGCGTGCATTTACGACACCAAACACCAATTTGACCTAATATTTTCACGCTTTGGGGTAATGTTTTTTGCCGATCCTTACGAAGCATTCGGGCACTTGCACGCACAGCTTAAATCCGATGGTCGTCTCGTATTTATCTGCTGGCAAGCGCCCGACCAAAACCCCTGGATGGCCCTACCGGGGCGAGCGGTAGCACCCTTTTTACCGCCCTTAAATCCGCCACCCCAACCGACCGACCCAGGCCCTTTTGCACTGGCCAACCCCGATTACTGCACCGACATTTTGACTCAAGCGGGCTTTCACAGTATTGAACACCAAAGCATCGAAGCCGGCATGTATTTGGGTGCGGACCTGGATGAGGTCATGAACTACCAACGTTTTGTAGGACCCGTGGCACGCGTGGTTAAAGAACTGCAAGGCGAACAGCAAGAGGCGGCTATCGCGGCAGCGCGCATGGCCTTCGAAGCTCATATGACTGAGTCAGGGTTAAGCCTGCCAGGTCGAGCTTGGCTCGTGTCAGCCACCGCTTAAGTAAGATCGTCACACAAAGTCGGTGTGAAACGGGGGTTAACGCCCCCGCGCCTCCAAGCGAGCAGCAAACTCTGACATCACAATCATGTAGAGTTCATCGCCCAAGTAACGATTCTCCACTCCGTGATCAATGCTTGGGTTGTCGTTTACTTCGATCACATACACGGATTCACCGCGCTGCTTTAGATCTACGCCGTATAAGCCATTACCCACAACAGCACTGGCTTTGACCGCTGCTGCCAGTACCTTGGTGGGTACCTCAAAGGTCGGCATGGCGTCAAATCCACCCGATTTCGAGCGGGCTGCACCATGGTTATAGATTTGCCAATGCTTACGTGCCATATGGTAACGGCAGGCGTAAATGGGTTTGCCGTTAAGCACACCTATCCGCCAGTCAAATTCGGTGAAACAAAATTCCTGTACAAGCACCAGCGCAGTGTTAGTGAACAATTCTTGCAGGCGTCGGATCAGAGCCTCTCGAGTATCCACTTTAAACACACCCAACGAAAACGAGCTTTCGGGCAACTTAATCACCATCGGGTAGCCAAACATACCCTCTAGCATATCCAAGGTATCCGCGCTCGCGTCGGCCACGACCTTAGTTTTTAAACTGGGCACTTGGCTGTACGCAAAGGCGTCGTGCAAAAATACCTTGTTGCAGCACCGTAAGATGGACTTAGGGTCATCCATAACGACCAAACCCTCGCGCTCAGCCAAACTTGCCATCCGGTAGGTTGGGTGGTCAATTGCCGTGGTTTCGCGGATAAACAAGGCATCAAACTGCGTTAACCGTGTCACGTCGTTATGCTTGATCAGTTCACTATTGATGCCGAGTTTGCTAGCCGCCTTACCAAAACGCTTTATCGCTTCTTTATCGCTGGGCGGCAGAGGCTCGTTGGGGTCAACCAAAATCGCCAAATCCCAGCGGTATTTGCGCGCAGCAACGGGTTTACGCCAACCTTCGCTCACATAGCGCGACAAGGCATCCTCGAAAAACGCGCGTTCATCCGCAGAGACATCATTCAAGCCCATTCGAGCCACTCGAACTCGCATGTTTGGGCCAAAAGTAATAGTCACGCGCAATAAGGGCGCGGCAAAGCGTTCGAACAAATGCCGAGCAAGGCGCGACCATTTCGGCTCGACACTGCGACCGACAAACACTGAAAATTCGATCGGATCTGCCGTGACTTCAATGGAATTCATGATAGCTGTTGGCAGTTCTATCCACCAATCGGCGTCTTGACTGCTTTGGCGCAATTCGTTGATCGTTTGCACCGAGGGCAACACTTTATGCTGCCGCGCTTCCGCCAACAAAGAACAGTAATAACCTTTAGATAGGTAATGCTCAGTATCACACAAATTCAATACCCGGCGCTTGGACTGCCCCAATTTTGGGTAGTCACTTAAGTAGGTATCAAAGGAAATAATTTCAGCGGCATCCATGGATAAATCGGCCGCAGGTGCGTCTACAACGACAAGAGTTTTTAGCACGCGTTACGCTCCAGCTAAGGGTCTAAAAATCACCAAGAAGACATACTCTAACGCCATATAGGTGCGAAGATAGCGGCCGGGTGGACGCTTCGCAGATTACTCCCAATCGCTAAAAAAACAATGTTTTAAGACCGATTAAAACAGGTAATTTTCAGCATACAGCGTATACTCTCGGGCTGAGGAGAACCGCGTGATTAAGATTTGGATAGCAAACAGTTTGGTGGTGGCACTTGCCGTCGGGTTGCATTATGAATTTTTGTATCAGCTCACCAAGTTCTTGCCGCACTTACGCATCCGACACCGCTTCCGCATCGTCGTCGGGGTGCTCGCGTCGCTCATTGCCCACGCCCTACAGGTATGGATCTTTGCTGCGGCCTATTACTCTATGCATCACGGCAATGGTTGGGGCAAGCTCAGCGGCAATTTCAACGGCTCTTTGACAGATGCTGCCTACTTCTCATTTACCACTTACACCACTCTCGGTTACGGTGATATCGAACCCACTGGACATTTACGCTTTTTAGCGGGCATCGAATCGCTAACCGGTCTGGTTTTGATCACTTGGACAGCGTCGTTCTTATACCTAGAAATGCGCAAAGACTGGGACATGTAATAAGGCTTAATCAAGCATGAACACACCGAATATTCGCTCCGCCACACCCGCAGATGTACCCCGCATATTGGAGCTGATTACCGCGCTCGCCATTTACGAAAAAGAGCCTGATGCCGTGGTGGCCACAGAACACGATTTACACACCGCGCTGTTTGCGGACAAGGCGCGCGTTCATGCCGTGTTGTGTGATATCAATGACACCAACGTAGGTTTTGCACTGTATTTTTATAACTTCAGCACCTGGCGCGGCAAACACGGCATTTTTTTAGAGGACTTATTTGTAGAGCCTGAGCACCGTGGCAAAGGTGCTGGCCTGGCTTTGTTGAAATATTTGGCGAAAAAAGCTGTAGCAGAGGGCTGTGAGCGCTTTGAGTGGAATGTGTTGGATTGGAATACACCGTCGATCGAGTTCTACGAAAGCGTGGGCGCGGTGGCCATGAGCGAGTGGATTGGTTATCGCTTAAGTGGCGACGCTCTACACAAGTTCGCCGCTTCATAAATACGATTAATCGAAACCGCGCTGCGACGGATAACCGCGCAAGAACGACTCAATCCGCTATACTGTCGTCATGAACCTACTCGATCCCGATCAAAAACATCGCCTGTTTTGGTTGCTGCAAGCCGGCGGTTGGTCGGGTTGGGCGCTGTCGTTTTACTTGGGTGCCACCGTTTGGGGAGATCCACCTGACAACTACGGCTTTTACGTCCCAATTATTGCTGTCGTGGGCATGGCGCTGACCCTAGGGCTGCGGTGGGCCTTTAGACTCACTTGGGATATGCGTTTTATCGCGAGAGTCCTGCCTTTTCTGCTAGGGTCTTACTTTGCGGGCGTACTTTGGATGGTCGCTCGTACGTTTATTTTCTTTTCGCTATTCCCAGAGCAAAAAGCCGCCTTCGGTATTGAGTCTAGCGCCGAGTTTTACGCCTACCTCGAAGGAGCCATTTCCGCCGCTTGGGTAATGTTTGGTTGGAGTGCTTTGTACTTCGGCATTAAGTACTATATTTTGCTGCAAGACGCCAAAGCACGGGCCCTGACCGCAGCATCGGTAGCGAATGAAGCGCAGCTAAAAATGCTGCGCTACCAGCTAAACCCCCACTTTCTATTCAATACCCTGAATGCGATCTCGACCCTGGTGCTGGATAAAGACACAACGCTTGCGTCTGACATGATCAATAAACTGTCTAAGTTCTTACGACACTCCCTAGAAACCGACCCAATGACCCAGATCACTGTCGATCAAGAGGTTGCCGCATTAAAACTCTATCTCGACATAGAACAAGTTCGTTTTGGTAGTCGCCTTGAAGTATTGTTTTCGATCAGCCCCGACGTCCGACGAGCCCTGGTACCGTCCCTGATTCTTCAACCTTTGGTGGAAAACGCCATCAAGTACGGCATAAGCCAGTCGATCAAAGGCGGGGCGATCGGCATTAGCGCCCACAAAGAGGGCGACGATCTGCAGTTGATTATTTCCGATAATGGGCCGGGCCTCGATTTCAGCCAAGGAATCAAACCTAAAGGCAGTGGCGTGGGTTTGGAGAACTGTAGAGAACGGCTTAAAGCGCTGTACGGCAGTCGCCAAAGTTTAAAGCTGGCGCCGACGCTGCCCCATGGATTAACGGTGACCATCAATATCCCCTTCAACGAAGAGGCACAAACATGACTCTACGAGCACTCATAGTCGATGACGAAGAGCTGGCGCGCCGTGGATTACTGCGCCGTCTAGAAACCATACCCAATGTCGAAGTGATCGGGCAGGCAAGCAATGGCTTCGAAGCGGTAGAAATAATTGGCGAACTGAATCCTGACGTTGTTTTTTTGGATATTCAAATGCCGGGTATGAATGGCTTTGATGTCATCGCCAAACTGCAAAGCGATACGCTGCCGCTCATCGTCTTCACCACGGCTTACGACGAGTATGCCGTAGATGCTTTCAAAGTTCATGCCATCGATTATTTGCTTAAACCCGTTGAAATAGACCGTCTGACCGATGCAGTGACACGCGCGATTGAACGCTTAAACTATGAAAAAAGTGATCATTCCAAGCAGGCCCTACTTGATTTGATGATGAGCGCAACCGCCAATAAGGCGAAAGAAATCAGCGCAATAGACACCGACAACACGATCAAAGACAAAGCGTGGCCTGAAAAATTAGCCATTAAAGACGGGAGTGACATCAGCTTAATTCGTGTTAGTGATATCGAGTGGGTCGATGCAGCGGGCGATTACATGTGTGTGCATGCACAGGGCAATACTCACATCATGCGTATCACCATGCGCCAGTTAAGCGAAAAGCTCAATCCTGAGGTGTTTCTCCGAGTGCACCGCTCCACCATTGTGAACGCCAATCTCATCACCGGCGCCCAAGCACTCACCAATGGCGAGTATACGCTGAGCTTGAGTAATGGTGCTAAGCTAAAGGTCAGCCGCAGCTATCGCGACGTGATTAAGCACTTTTTGTCGACCCAATAGGACATTCGCATGCAATACCTACATACAATGATTAGAGCCCGCGATCTGGATGCTACGCTGCACTTTTTTTGCGACTTGTTAGGCCTTAAAGAGGTCAATCGCTACGACAGCGAACAAGGCCGCTTTACTCTGGTATTTTTGGCAGCGCCCGAGGATTTAGAGCTGGCCAGAGAGCGCAAGGCACCACTGGTCGAGATCACCTATAACTGGGATCCGGAACACTACACCGGCGGACGTAATTTCGGACACTTAGCGTACAAAGTGGATAACATTTACGAGTTGTGTGAACGCTTACAAGCCGGCGGTGTCACCATTAACCGGCCCCCGCGTGACGGCCACATGGCCTTTGTGCGATCGCCCGATGGCATTTCCATCGAACTACTACAAGCTGGCGAATCTCTGCCGCCGGCTGAACCCTGGGCATCAATGCCTAATACCGGCGAGTGGTGATTTAGCGTCCTGTAAAAACGCCAGCATGGCTTCGGCGAGAGCGGCGCCATCGTGGCCTTGATCCAAGCTTGCCAAGGCCTTAGGTAGAGCCTCATCGCCTATCCTGTCTTCCCTTGAAATCATCAGGGTCTTAGAGTACTCGGGCACAAATTCTGGATGCCCCTGGAACGTCAGCACAGCGCCTGGCTTGTACAGTGCGGCAATGGGACAAAAATCACTGCCTGCCAGAACCTGCAAGGTCTCGGGTGCTTGATGGACTTGGTCTTGGTGACTGACCAACACTTTGAAATCTTGATCCGGCATAGCAAGCCACTCGGGTTTAAAACGCCAACGGTGGCTGTGGACACCAACGCCCCAACCCTTTTCGGATTTGCTGACTTGTCCGCCCAGTGCGTGAGCGACCAACTGATGCCCAAAACAAATCCCTATCAGCGGGATAGCACTGTCCACCACGTCACGAACAAAATCGACCAAGGGACTTAGCCACTCATGATCCTCATATACCCCAGCCTTCGAACCCGTTATCAAATAAGCGCCATGTGCGTTTTTATCGACCGGATACTCCCCTAGCTGAACATCGTAGACAGTAAATGCCAAGTGCGGGTTCGCTTTTTTTAGCACGGTTTGAAACATATCGGGATACTCACCAAAACGCTCGACCCACTCAGGACGTACCGAATCGGTTTTCAAAATAGCGATAGATTTCATAAAAGCTCCAAAAAACGTTCACATAAATGCCATCAGGGCCTCGCATTCTTGGCACTATGAATATTTTATCTAGCCTACAAAATGTCGACCACGCTTTGTTTGCAAAAATCACAGGGCTTACGCGTTGCACTTTTTGCGTACCCATGGCGCGGATTTTGTCCAAAACCGGCGATGGTGTGCTGCATGTCCTCGTGGCTCTCGTGCTTATGATGTTACACCCCATGCCCGAGCGCGTTGTACTTGCATTGGCCACCACGATGCTACTCGAACGGGCGCTGTACTGGCCACTAAAAAACACATTAAAACGCCTGCGGCCACCCGAAAAGTTAGTGGATTTTCGCAGCATCGTCACTGCATCCGATCGTTTTTCCTTTCCCAGCGGTCACAGCTCGGCCGCTTTTGCACTGGCTATATTACTGAGCTTGTCTATCGGTGGTTTTATGCCCGTACTGTTAGCTTGGGCTACGTGCGTGGCTTTGTCGCGCGTCGTGTTGGGCGTGCATTTCCCGGGTGACATTATCGCTGGGGCATTGCTCGGCGCCACCGCAGCTTTTATTAACGCAGCCTATTGGGGGCTTATCTAATGCGAATTTTGTATGGCGTTCAAGGGACGGGCCAAGGACATATCAGCCGCGCACGGGCTATGGCAAAAGAGTTGGCTCGATACCCAGAACTTGATGTGAAATGGCTGTTTTCCGGCAGATCCAAAAACCGTCTGTTTGATATGGAGTGCTTTGGCGACTTTGAGTGGCGCCAAGGGCTTACATTTGCGTCGCGGGAGGGCAAGTTACATTACTTCGATACTCTGCGAACCAACAATGCACCGGCTTTTATTCGTGATGTGTTACAACTCGATCTGAGTAGTTTCGATTTGATTATCAGCGATTACGAGCCCGTGACCGCCTGGGCCGCCAAGTTCAAGGGCCGTGAATGCATTGGCATTGGCCACCAATATGCCTTCGATGGCTCGTCGCCCGTCGCAAAAGCCGATTGGCTTTCAAAAACCGTGATGCGCTTGTTCGCACCCACAACACGATCCGTCGGTCTGCACTGGTACCCCTTTAGTGAGAGTATCTGTCCGCCCATCATTGACTTACCCGACACCGTACCGATGACCGGTAACCACGTGCTCGTATATCTGCCTTTCGAGAACCAAACGACGGTGACTCAGTGGCTTCAAGCACATCCTGAAGTAGAGTTTCGTCAGTACTCGCCAGACCTACAAAATCAAACCCAGGCTAACGTCACGACCTGCACGACCGATTACCAGGGGTTTAAGTACGATCTAGCCAACTGCAAGGGCGTGATTTGCAACTCTGGATTCGAGCTAATTAGCGAATGTCTGCAGTGGGGCAAGCCCGTACTGACCTTTCCAATGCGAGGCCAAATGGAACAGAGCAGCAACGCCTTGGCGCTGTATCAACTCCAGCTGGCCAAAGTGTGCGACACGCTCGACTCGCAGGCTTTAGATGAATTTTTGCAAGGCCTGCGGCAACAGTCTTCGATTAATTTCCCCAATGTCGCCGCGGCTCTGGCGCGCTGGATTCGCGAGGGCGCCATCGAAGCGCCGAGTATGCTTGCTGACAATTTATGGCGTGGCGTACGTATCGCGATGCTGAATCCACCGAAGAGCGAGGTGAGCAAGGCTATCACGGCCTAAAGGTGATTCCATCGACTGCCCATTTAAGGTAGGGTTGCGGCTATATCCCTAAGCCGAAAAACCATGCGATCACTGCTTCTCGTTCTATGCCTGCTTGGCTTTAATGCACCCACGTTTTCTTCTGAAGAGTACGTGGGGTCCGAGGCCTGCGCTCAATGCCATCAGACTGAGCATGCCCAGTGGAGCAGCTCCCATCATCAGGCCGCCATGGCCAAACCCTCTCGCGCTTCCGTGCTAGCGCCCTTCGAAGGTGAGG
>JALRFH010000146.1 GCA_023253715.1 Halieaceae bacterium | reverse complement strand
CCGGTAGCCGATCTATCGCGCGGTGCGACCGTCGAAGAGATTGTGGAAGTTACGCGTTTGGCTTTACAAACGGAATCTCTAAGATAATCTCCGCAACAACCGACTAAACGTAAATCCCTTAGCCGATTTTGTACCGAGAATCACAAACGCATTGACGCACCTCCAAGGCACAAAAAAAGGGGCCTAGGGCCCCTTTCGCAAAGATTATGTGTTACCACCAGGTCGCATACAAAGCGGCCAAAATAAGAGTCACAGCCAGTGCAGAAATATTAAAGCCGGTTGTCGTGGCAAACTGAATTTCATCCAAATGAATAGCGCCTTCTTGCTCACGATTTTGCAGCATCGATACCGCAGCTGCTAAACCAGCAGCGATCAAGAACACCAAGCCGACGCGATCGATGAAGGGCAACTCAGGCCACAGCATTTTGAAGGCGAAGGACAAGACAACTGAACCAATGGCTGCCGCCAAAGCACCCGCTGCTGTGGTTTTTTTCCAGAACATACCCAACAAGAAAATGACCACAATGCCTGGGGTGAAGAATCCGGTAAATTCCTGAATGTACTGGAAGGCCTGATCGAATTTGCCCAACAAAGGTTCTGCCGCAACCATCGCCAAGATCATCGCAACAACAGCAACGGTGCGACCCACGACGACCGGGTCACCTTGTTTGTCGGCAGGCCGGATCGAAGGCATTAAATCCATCGTGAACAGCGTTGAAATACTGTTTGTCATAGAAGCCAATGACGATACGATCGCCGCCAATAATGCCGCAAATACTAAACCTTTCAGTCCCGAGGGCAACAAGGTCATGGCCTGCGGATAAGCCTGATCTGGCGAACTTAAGTTACTATCCAAGGCAAATAGGGCAATACCTGGCAACACCACAATCACAGGCATCAGCAGCTTTAAGAAAGCGGCAAAGGCAATACCCTTTTGCGCTTCTTGGACACTTTTTGCTGCCAGCGCGCGCTGGATGATGTATTGGTTAAAGCCCCAATACGAGATGTTCATAATCCACATACCGCCGATCAGGACCGATAGACCGGGTAGCGCCATGTAGTGCTCGTTATCGGGGGTGAAAATCATATCGAACTTTTCAGGTGCTACACGCGTCAACTCGATAAAGCCTGCGACGACCCCTTCGCCACCCGACACTTTATCCAGCATCAACGCGACGATGATAAGTCCCCCTAACACCAACAAGACGACCTGGATGATGTCGGTGAAGGCCACCGCTTTCAGACCGCCGTACAGAGAGTAGGCCAAAGCAAATACGCCCAAGACAATCAAAGCCGTTTGTACCGGCACTCCGGCTACCGTATTCAAAGCCAAAGAACCCAGCCACAGTACCGCCGTTAAATTCACGAACACGTACACTGCCAGCCAAAAGATGGCTAACACAATACGCACACGGTGATCATAGCGTTGCTCGAGGAACTGCGGCATAGTGTAAATGCCGTGCTTTAAGAAAATGGGCAGCAAGAATTTACCCACCAAAATCAAGGTGATGGCGGCCATCCACTCGTAAGAGGCAATAGCCAAACCCATAGCGTAGCCGGAACCCGACATGCCGATAATTTGTTCAGCCGAAATGTTAGCGGCAATTAACGACGCACCAATCGCCCACCATGGCAGCGCCTTGCCCGCCAAAAAGTAGTCTTTGGCGTCTTTGTGGTGGCCCGCCTCCTCGCGCGAAACCCACTGAGCAAGGACAAACAAGCCCAGTGCGTACGCCACAACAATCGAAATATCCAATGTAGATAACATAGCGTTTCCTTATTTTATTATTGGCAGTTTACTACCGATTCTGGTGCTGCTTCAGAGCTTATCGCAACACGCTTTAAGGTCAAAGTTAAAGGTTTAGCACTTGCAATGACTAAAGGCGCATTAATTTGCGACAAGTCTGCACCGCGGTCTGCAAAGCAGGCTAAAGGAATCGAAGCCTCTTGCCACTCGCCAACCGTCGCCGCTGCTAAGACGTCTGCAAATGGAACCTCACCCGTGCAGGGATATTCACAATCCATGCGGACGGCAACGTCACCTTCGGCGGCTTGATCTACTCTATAATTCAGCGTCAGGTAAGCGCCACTTTCGCCCCAAGCGCTAAAATCTAGGGGGGCCTGCGAGTACCAATACACTTGTGCCACACCGACAGACGCATTCCCAAAGCGAACCTGACGGGCATCTTCCTGCACGTTGACGTCAACTGAACGGACCTCAACGGACCCCTCGGCACTACGCACAAATTTAGAGTTGACCGGGATTTCCCAATCGCTGTTGTCGCCAACTGCCATTAACCATGGATCGAAGGTACGTGCATCAAAGATAACCTGCTCAGCCTGCGCACGCTGCAGCAAAGGCTGCTCGTTTAGGTCGTTACGCAGAGTTTCTTTATTCGTTAAGGTCAAGCCGTAGCCGTAGGGGAACAGCACACTCGCAACAGGCAAGTCTGGGTTAGCTGGGTGCACATCAATAGCCGGCCAGTTGAATGAGAGCCGTCCTTTAAAATCAAAGTCGCTGCCGGGCTCTGCGAATAGCACGTCGGCGACACCTATGCCCTCAGTACCCGGTAGCCAAGCCACCACAAAGGCGTCACTCGCGTTCAACTCGGGATTGACCCACATGGGCCGGCCAGTCAAGAACACCGCAACGGTGGGAATACCGTCCGACTGCAAGGCCTGCAATAATTGTTGGCCAGCGGGATGCTCTGCACCGAAGTTCAAACTGTCGATATCGCCTTGACCCTCGGCGTAGGGCGTTTCGCCAAACACCACTACGGCCACGTCAGGTCGCTCGCTGTAGTGTCCACTCGGGCTATAAGTTACTTCTGCGCCTTTTTCAGCGGCAACGGACTCAATACCCTGCAAAATAGACTGCGCACCTGGGAAATCTGCGTTTTGGTTGCCAGTACCCTGCCAGGTGATTGTCCAACCACCAGACTGCTGACCAATATCGTTCGCCGCACTACCCGCAACCAATATCGACTGCCCACGCTTTAAGGGCAGGACTTGGCCGTTGTTTTTAAGAAGCACCAGGGACTCGCGCACGGCTTGTCGGGCAATCTCTCGATGTGAGGCCTGACCAATGACAGACGCCTCTAAAACAGCCTTTGAGGGTAGCGGTTTATCCATGATTCCCGCCAGAACTTTAACGCGCAAAATGCGACGTACGGCATCATCGATACGAGACATCGGGATCTCGCCGTTGGCGACCTGATCAAGCATGTTGTGATATAGGGCTTCCCAATCTTCAGGCGCCATGATCATGTCCATGCCGGCATTGACGGCCTGCACACAATTACTGTTTGAACAGCCTGCGACTTCACCAATGCCATTCCAATCAGAAATAATAAACCCATCAAATCCGAAACGGTCTTTAAGAACGTCGGTTAGGATAGTCTTGCTACCGTGAATCTTCTTGCCATTCCAGGAGTTAAACGATGACATCACGCTCATAACACCGGCACTCAAGGCTGTCTCATAGCCGCCCGCATGCTGTTGTAAGAGCTCTTCCAGCGATAGGCGCGTGTCGCCGCGATCAATACCTCTAAACGTACCGCCATCACCCACAAAATGTTTTGCAGTTGCCACCATGTTTTCAGATTGCAAGCCGCGCACAACCGCCTCGGCATAGTCGGCGACGATATCCGGACGATCACTGTAGCTTTCGTAAGTTCGGCCCCAACGGTTGTCTTTCACGATCGCAACCGTCGGTGCAAAAATCCAATCAATACCTGTGGCTCGAACTTCGCGCGAAGTCGCTGCACCAATTTTTTCAATCAACTCGGGGTTGCGCGCCGCACCCAATCCAATGTTGTGGGGGAAAATTGTCGCGCCCAACACATTGTTGTGCCCATGCACGGCATCGGTGCCCCACATAATAGGAATCCCAGCACTACCTTCGCTGGTATCGATCGAGGCCAAGTAAAATTCGTCTGCCAATGCCACCCATTCACCGACACTTGCGTGTTTGTTTTTACCCGGGAATGAACCACCACCATTGAGCACCGAACCGAAACCGTATTGACGCACCTGTTCGGGCGTAATGAACTGAATTTCGGGCTGAATCATCTGTGCAATTTTTTGCTCAAGGGTGAGCTTACTCAATAGGCCATCGACCCGCGCTTCGACCTGTGAATTGATCAAGTCTTCGGAGGCGTGTGCCACCCCGACGAAAGCGACCGCGATGCCGCAGCAAATGGCTTTCAATGATCGTTTACCTAACATAACAAACCTCTTACTCACTGAGTGCAGACTTTATGCTGCGATTTAATTCATCTCGTAGACGCGGACATAGTCCACCATCATACGCTGTGGAAAAATACTGTCATCAATGGGGCCACCCGCGCGCCCCCACATGCCGCCGACAGCCAAGTTCATGATCACGTGAAACGAATGATCAAAAGGCCACTGGCGCCAGCCCTCACCGTCTCGGATATAAGTAAAGTAACGCAGGCCATCCACCAACATATCCAGCCGATCGGGTGTCCACTGCAAACTGTAGACATGAAAGGATTTGGTCAAATCCGGAAGGACGATACTGCCCTTGCGTTGATTGCCCTCAACCCAATAATAGCCCTTCGTGTGGACCGTCCCGTGCACGACGCCCGGCTCAAACCCAACATGTTCCATCAGGTCGATTTCACCCGAATTGGGCCAAGCATCGCACTGAGCGTTACCTTGCCAATCCGGTGTACGTGCATCACAAATGGTCGCGTAACGATAGGGGTGCGTGGGCAGTAGCCATATCGCAGGCCAAACGCCTTGCCCCTGAGGGAGCTTAGCTCTAACGTCCAGGCGCCCGTACTTGAAATCGAGCTTACCCGAACTGTGAATTCGGCCTGAGTGGTAAAGCGCATCACTGTCTCTCACCTTATGTGCCTCAATAATCAGCTTACCGTCCTCAAGTCGCAAGTTCTCGGGTGCGTTAACGTAGGCTTGATCTTCGTCGTTTACTTTGCGAGCAGGCCATTCGTCGACACTCCAAAAGCGAGAATTCAGCGCAGTACCATCAAACTCATCGGCCCATCGCAGTGTTCCCGGTATTGCGGATTGTGCCGGCTCTAATCGAAAAGCACTTAACAAAGGTAAATCAGGATCTGCGCGGAACTCGAGCAAAATACGACCATCGTTGGAATCGACCGGTAAGGTTCTCGCTAATGCGGCTTCAGTGAGGCCATCGCGCGCCTTCGGAATATTGAAGCGGGTCAGCCGCTCTTCTCCGTCGACCCATACGCTGAACTGTCGGTTGTCGACCCCAGGTCGCTCGGCCAAGAATAAGGTCAGCGCGTATTGCCCGGGCGCGACTTTGAATTCATAGTTCTGAGGCCCTTCGCGAAAACTTTGATACAGCGCTTCTTGCTGAGTTCCCTTTACCTTTCCCATTGCGCCGCAGGTGCTTTGCGTTTGATCTGTACAAGGGTCTTGTAAGTAAAGGGTACCGTCGGGACTTTCGAAGGCTTCTCCACCAGTGTTCAGGGCAACTTTATTTGTGGGTGGCGCTTTGAAAAGAACGGGGTCAGCAGACAGCACTGCAGCGTGAGTCGCAGTCGCCACACAAAGCGCAAGCGCAGGGATACACCCCAGTACTATTGGTCCCAGTTTGAAGCGCAAAACGCCACCCTTATTTTTACTTAACAGACTGTTGGCCGCTTAGGTTCACACAGCGATCTCGCGGGCAACAGCCCTACTGCGACAAGGTGGATTAATACGCGGCTTAGCAGGACTAATTCAGCAAATGAACGATAGATTGTCGATAGTTTCGGCTAACTTTCAAGGTTGTGTCGCCCTCTAGGTGAAGTAGCGATTCCCCTTTTGATAGCGGCGTTATTTGGGTGACTTTGTCTAAATTGACCAGAGTAGATCGATGAATTCGCGCAAAAGGACCAGCGCTCAAACGCTGAGTCAGCTCCGTCATGGTGCAGCGCATAATGTGAGTCACAGCACCGACATGCACACACATGTAATCACCGGCAGCATCTACCCAGTCGATGTCGTGAAAATCCACCAACTGAATTTGACCGTTGTCACGAATAGTCAGTTTTTGCAAACCGCCAGATACCGGAGGCTGTAACTCGGTATCGCGACCCAAAGCCTTGTCGACGGCACTCATCAGCTCGCCTTTTGAGATCGCAACGTGGCGCTCTTTAGCGCGGTCGATCGCGCGCGCCAAACGAGACGCCTCTAACGGCTTGAGTACGTAGTCAACCGCAGCCAAATCAAAGGCTTCGACCGCATAGTCGTCATAAGCGGTTGCGAAAATGAATAAAGGCATGGCGTCGTCTTCTTGAATCGCTTTTACAACGTCGAAACCGTTCATGCCAGGCATTTGAATATCCAAAAATACTAAGTCAGGCGCTTGTTCCCGAATCATGGCAATAGCTTCGCGCCCATTTTTGCAAACACCAATCACCTCAATATCGCTATGCTGTGCGAGTAATGACTGCAGGTAGTCACGAGCGAGAGGCTCGTCGTCGACAACAAGGGTTCGCATCATGAGGCGCGCGCTCGTTCAAAGGCGTACGTCAGGGGTAGCCGTATGACGACGATCAAACCCCCTTCACCCCGGTTAGCAATATGCATCGCCGCGTTATCCCCATAGGAATTCGACAGGCGTTCACGAATATTTCGAAGACCCACTCCTGTGCCGGACGGGTGGGGAAGATCTTTCGTGTCAGCGAGACCTGGTCCGTCATCGCTCACCGTTAAGACCAAAGAATTATCGTTATTTGTCGCACTGATCTCTATTGTGCCGCCCTCCTCTTTTGGACCGACGGCGTACTTAATCGCGTTTTCTACCAAGGGTTGAAGCAACATACTCGGAATTTGCGCTTGTACAATACTCGGGTCCACGTCAACTCGCACCGCCAGCCGATCGCCAAAGCGGGCTTGTTCGATGCTTAAATACATCTCTAATGCTTCTATCTCTTGTTGTACGTCCACCGTCTGTAATGGATCGCTTTGCAGCGAATAACGCAGAAAATGTCCCAATTCGGCAATCATGTTGCCTGCTCGGGCATTGGAGCCAGCGGCTACAAGACCTTGTAAAGCGTTTAAGGTATTGAACAAAAAATGGGGGTTTAGCTGATAACGTAGCATCGTCAACTGTGCCATTCGAGCGGCGGTCTCGGCCTGCGCTAAGCGCATCGACTGCTCATTGCGATCTGCGGCCATTTTCATCAACACCGCGTGCTCATACTGTGCAAGTTGATAGTATTTAATCCCATGGTACAGAGCCGTCCAACATAAAAAGATAAAGATCGACGGAAATAGCCAACCGCCGAAATCGCCCCACAAATTGGTCTCATCCGTCAAAAGCAAAAATAAGGATAAACGCAGTACCGACCACAAGGTCGCGAAACTGAGAACAACAACTGCTACGATAGTGGCACGCTTGAGAAACGGCATATCCCAACACCGCTTCAACACATAGCGCATAGGCCAAGTTAGCAAAATACCCAACACGGACTGCAGTAAGTTGTGCCCAACATAACTGAATTCAGGCTGGTCATACCAAAGGTTCAGACTGAAGTAGCTGATCAACGAAAGCCCTGACCATCCCAAAACTTGCAGCAGCCAAAATTGCGAGTTTTGGCTCTCCATTAAGTGCTGCACGAGCGAGTGACGCTGGTCTTTGGGCATGGGCACGCTTCTTATGTTCGAATTGAATGCGTTTTGAACTGTCAAGCTTGCCTGCTGTTTTATTCTGGTGCAAGTCCTCATGGTATTCTTTGCTTTGCCTTACACACTACTTGACTTAGGATAAAGCGGACTGATCCCTCGTTTAAGTGGCTATGTCCAAGGAATGACCATGATCAAGCAACGTTTATCTCGCGCCTTAACACCCCTGCTGCTTGCCTTGATCGCTGTTACAAGCGATGCATCGGAGGGCATACCACCCTATGTTGCAGTGTCTGGCAAAGCGAGCATAACCACCAGCCCAAATCGGGCTGAGCTCACACTGAGCGCCGAGCAAGATGCGAACCAAGCAGCGCAAGCGCAAAAGCAGGTGCAGCGAACGATCGAAAAAACGCTGGTGTTCCTTTCGCAGCAGGGCATTGAGACAAAGGATATTCGATCTACCACTCTGTCCATCCAACCACAGTACGTGTGGGACAGAGAGCAACAACAACAACGCTTACAGGGTTACCGCGCCGCGCAGTCGATTGTGGTGACACTACAAGACGTCCGTCTACTGCAAGCAATTATTGACGGTGGCTTAAGTGCCGGCATTACGCGATTGTCACCCCCACGCTTATTTCACAGCGAACAACACGAGCTGGAACGTCAAGTGCTAGCCATGGCCGTAAAAGATGCACAAATTAATGCCGAAGCGGCGGCGACGGCCTTGAACGTGAAAGTTGGATGGCCGTTGGCGATCGAGGCGCAGAGCAGTAGCTCAACACCAAGACCCGAGTACCGGGCGGTGGCTATGATGGCTGCAGACGGGGGAGAGTCTGTAGATACGCAACTCAGCGGGCAAATTGAAATCGCGCTACACGTGAACGCCAAGTTTGCGCTGGTCCACTAAACATAAACCGACTGCCGATACTGCAGGGCGATTTTGGGCCACTCAAAGCGCGCCTTTGACGCCGCTTCCCGAATCAGACGATAGCGGCTCGGGTTCATGTAAAACAACTCCATGGCATAAGCCACGGTGCCGACCAATTCTAGGGATTGCTCGCGCGGATTTGCTCCGTTGAACAAAAAGCCCGTCTCGTTATCGACAATGGTGTCACGCAAGCCACCAACGGCGTGTGCTACGACGGGCTGGCCGGCCCGCATTGCAAGTAGCTGACTAATACCGCAAGGTTCAAAGGAGCTGGGCATCAAGAACAAATCACCGCCGGCATATAACATTGTTCCTAAGGCTTCAGAATATCCTTTCAAAAATAGGAAGTTCTCATGAACTTTGGCGGTCTCGTACAAAAAGGTCTCGTAGCCGACATCACCGCTACCGGTCATAATCAATTTAGCGTCGGGGGGCAACTGGATCAAAATTTGCGCAAGTGATGAAGTTTGTGGGGTCAAGCCTTCACGCAAAATTCTCAGCTTTTGATCGGTGGCGCGACCCACCGAGGTCAGCACACAGGTCGGGCTGGGCTGCGACTTCCAACGAGCGATCCGTGCAAGGGCGAGCGTATGCACCTCGGCGGGGTCGTTTAAATTCCATGTGCCCGCTGCTTGCTCTGCCACCGCAAGCATGCGTTTCCAACTTGGAATTTTATTGGGTGTATCATTATAGTCACAGCCATTCAACACCCCCACCAAGCGATCCTCGGCTGCGGCGGCGCGCAAGTCTCTATCCAATCCCTCGCCACCATAAAATCCGAGTTTCTCGTTGCTAGGTTCCTGAATTTCTAAAATGTAAGAGGGTGAAACGGTGTGAATCGTGTTGCAAAGATTAATCGCGGCTCGGACGGGATTAATACAATCGGGATAGCGCAAATCCATGATTTGGTGATTGACTGCACCAAAGTCAGGAAACCAACTCTTTAACGAGCTCGGATTCGCATCAACGGGTCGAATGCCCTGCAACGCTAAATTATGGATCGTGTACACCAAACGCTGGGTGCGTTCAGCCTGATACCGCGGATGATAACGTAACAACATCGCAATAAAAGCGGCGTGCCAGTCGTGCAGGTGCACATACGTTAACAAGCCAAAGTGTCGATGCAACAGTAGTTCGCACACCGCGGCTGAGAACAAAGCGAACTTGGTGGCATCCGTCGCAAACGGCTGAGTGTCGGGATCGTGGCAGTACACTTTGCCCGGGCCTTGAGGTGCCAGCAAAGGGCTATCGACAATCCACAAATCGACGCCATCACCCGTGTCAATTTTGGCCAGAGTTACGGTCTCGAGTTTTCCGCCAAAGGGCACGTCAAGATGCCCCACTAACTCCGCTTGCTCGAGCTTTGAAAACACTTGATAGCCCGGCATAACGACTTGAACTGACGCACGTGTCGCCGCCAAAGCCGGTGGTAAATCTCGCACGACATCGCCGATACCGCCGACTTTGCCCCCGGGCAAAGCTCCGTTTTCAGCGGCTACCATCAAAATATTCATTGCTGTGTACTCAAGTGATGACATCCGGCGCGTCCCGCTCGGTAAAGTGTCGTATGTTTAATATAGCCTCGGATGCCGCGAACAAGGGCTCTAAATAACGTTGAGCATACACACTGAAATACGCTGGGTCACGCTCGTGCTGATCGTAATAGATGCGCAAGGTAGCGCCTGAGGTGCCAGTGCCAGATAGGCGCACCACAATACGCGCATCATTGTCGAACACGATTCGAATACCCTGATTGTGGCTTTCGCTGTCGTCTACTGGATCGCGGTAAGCGAAATTGTCGGCACTGACAACCACCAAATCACCGAATGCCTTCCCAGGGAGCGACTCAAGAGTGTCAGTAAGCGCTTCCATCAGCGCATTAGCCCGCTCAATGTTTATGCCCTCATAATCGTGCCGGGTGAAAAAATCGCGCCCAAACCGCTCCCAATGATCACGTACGATTGACCGAGCGGGTTGTGCCCGAGCGGCTATCAAATTCAACCAGAACAATACCGCCCACAGACCGTCTTTCTCGCGAATGTGACTTGAGCCCGTCCCAAAGCTTTCTTCGCCGCACAGGGTAATGCGGCCCGCATCCATGAGATTGCCGAAAAACTTCCAACCTGTTGGCGTCTCGAAAAACTCGATACCTAAATTTTCGGCCACGCGGTCCACCGCACGCGATGTCGGCAAGGAGCGCGCGACGCCCGCTAAACCCTCGGCGTACCCAGGCACCAAATGCGCATTAGCCGTTAGCACCGCCAGGGAATCGCACGGATTAATATAAAACCCTGTACCTAACACCATATTGCGATCACCATCGCCGTCAGAGGCCGCGCCAAAAGCGATCATTTCATCGCCATTGAGCAGGTCAACCAGGTCACTGGCATGCACCAGATTTGGATCAGGATGTTCGCCGCCGAAGTCCTCTTTGGGCACGGCATTCATTAAGGTGACCTCAGGCGCACCCAGACGATTAACCAAAATCTCGCGTGCATAGGGGCCCGTGACGGCGTGCATAGCATCAAACCGCATCTGGAATCGCGGATTACCAAGCAATTCTTTAATCGCATCGAAGTCAAACAGCGACTCCATCAGATCAGCGTAGATGACGACCGGATCAAGCACTTCAACCACGGCGCCGGCAATTTGGGTTTCACCAATACGATCCAGGTCGGTTTCAGCGGCACCGTCAAGTGTCCGGTAAGACTGTAGCGCTTTGGTCTCCGCAAAAATGGCATTGGTGATGGATTCCACCGCTGGACCACCGTTAGCACCGTTAAACTTGATGCCAAAATCGCCGTTCGCCCCCCCCGGATTGTGACTGGCGGAGAGAATCAAACCGCCATCGGCGCCTCGCGCTCGAATCACCGCCGACGCTGCGGGCGTCGATAAAATACCGCCTTGCCCAACGATAATGTGAGCAAAACCATTCGCTGCGGCTATGCGAATGATGGTTTGCGCTGCGACGCGATTGTAAAAGCGGCCATCGCCGCCCAGCACCAAGGTTTTACCTTGGCCACCGCCAATCACATTAAAAGTCGCCTGCACAAAATTTTCTAAATAATGTGCTTGCTGAAACACACTCACTTGTTTTCGTAAGCCCGAGGTACCGGGCTTTTGATCAGCAAACTGTGTCGTCGTTACGTCCACAACCTGTGTCATTACTGTATCCTCTTAAATTAGGCGTAGCCTTCTGGCTGACCCAGCATCCCGCGGGTAATCAATACGCGACCTTTGGGCGACACCCTAAATCCATTGGCTTTGTCTTGTTCAACATCAAAGCCTACCTCTAAACCGTCTGGCACACGCACACCTCGGTCCACAATGACATTGCGTAATTTAACGCTGCGACCGATATCAACGCCGGGCAATATCACGCTCGATTCGATCACGCCATGAGAGTGTATGTGTACATTAGAAAACACCACGGACCGGCGAACGGTACTGCCTGAGATAATACAACCGCCAGACACCACAGAATCAATCGCCTCGCCACG
Organism: Halieaceae bacterium; assembly: GCA_023253715.1. Classification (GTDB taxonomy): domain Bacteria; phylum Pseudomonadota; class Gammaproteobacteria; order Pseudomonadales; family Halieaceae; genus Aequoribacter. The sequence continues at coordinate 14,463 of JALRFH010000146.1, read as the reverse complement.
GCGACCATCGTAGTCATGTACGAATTTAGCGGGGGGCAATTGCTCTTGATAAGTCCAGATCGGCCACTCGGGATCATACATGTTTAGAGCAGGCGTGGCATGCACCAACTCCATGTTGGCTTCCCAAAAAGAATCCAAAGTACCCACATCGCGCCAATAGCCCTGACCGCCGGTGTGTGAGTCCCTGAAAGGATAGGCCTGCACGTGGGCGCGTTCAATCATTGAGGGGATAATGTCGTTACCAAAATCATGACTCGATTTGGCACTAGCGGCATCTTCTAGCAGCAAATCAAACAGCATTCGGGTGTTAAAGATGTAATTGCCCATCGATGCCAAACAGATCCCGGGGCTACCCGGAATTTCAGCGGGCTCGGCGGGTTTTTCTTGGAAGCTCTTCACGCGCATGGTTTCATCGACCTCCAACACGCCAAAGGCGCCCGCAGCTTCTTCAACTGGCACCTCCAAACAGCAAACCGACATATCGGCGCCGCTTTCAACATGGCGGACCAACATCGCACCGTAGTCCATCTTGTAAACGTGATCGCCCGACAGAATCAGCACGTATTCCGGCTTTTCCGCACGGATAATATCCAAATTTTGATAGATGGCGTCTGCCGTACCTTGGTACCAATCGTCGGAGTAGCGCTGACTCGCGGGCAAGATTTCGACGAACTCGCCCAATTCTTTCTTGAAATGGCTCCAACCGCGAACGATATGACGCACTAACGAATGTGATTTGTACTGCGTTAAGACCCCGACGCGACGAACACCCGAATTAATACAATTGGATAAAGGAAAATCGATAATCCGGTATTTGCCTCCAAAATACAGGGCCGGCTTAGCACGCCAATTGGTTAGTTCAAACAAGCGCGAGCCGCGCCCTCCCGCCAGCACTAAAGCCAGCGTATTTTTTGTTAAACGGCTAACGTAACGCGGATTATCCATTCCTATTGCTCCATTGATTAACTCACTTTGCGCACAGCCTCCGGCGCCCGATACCAGATATCGTCTCGGTATTCAGAAATTGTGCGGTCACTTGAGAAGCGGCCACTGGTAGCGGTGTTGAGTACCGCCATTCGCGCCCACTGGGTTTTATCTTTATAAGCACATGCAGCTTGTTCTTGAGCCCTACAATAATCACTAAAATCTGCCGCTGTCATCCACGGATCGGTGGAAGCGGTCAAGGCTGCGATAATCGGGTCAAATATACCCGGCTCAAACAACGAAAAATGCCCGCTTTGCAGCAAGTTCATCACCGCTTGAAGATTAGGGTCGGCCTCAATATATCGCTGTGGGTTGTAGTTATAGCGTGTTTCAGACACTTCATGTGCCTCTAAACCGAACAGGAAGAAATTATCAGCGCCAACGGCTTCACGGATCTCGATATTAGCACCGTCGAGCGTGCCGATCGTAAGAGCGCCATTCATCATAAATTTCATGTTACCTGTGCCAGAGGCTTCTTTGCCCGCGGTCGATATTTGTTCGGACAAGTCCGTGCCCGGGCAAATAATTTCCATCGCAGACACGTTATAGTTCGGCAAGAATGCCACCTTCAACCACTGACTGACTTGTTCATCTTGGGAAATGGTATGCGCCACATTATTAATTAACTTAATAATTAATTTTGCCATGGCATAGCCTGGTGCGGCCTTGCCGCCAAACAAAACACACCGCGGTGTCATATTAGCCGTATCGCCCTTGCGAACTCGATCGTACAGAGAAATCACATGGAGAATATTTAACAGCTGGCGCTTGTATTCATGGATGCGTTTTACCTGCACATCAAACAGCCAGGAAGGATCAAATTCTATGCCCGTTTTCTTTGCAACTAGAGCCGCCAGTGCCTGTTTATTAGCGTGCTTAACGCCCATGAAGCGCTCGCAGAACGCCGTATCGTCGGCATAAGGCACCAGCTTTTCAAGCTGGCTCAGATCGCGGATCCAAGCATCCCCGATGGTTTCGGTGATTAAGTTTCGCAAACCAGGATTACAATTAGCCAACCAACGTCGTGGCGTAACACCATTGGTCTTGTTGTTAAACTTATGCGGCCACAAAGCATAAAACTCCGCAAACAACCCCTGCTTGAGCAGGTCCGTATGCAAGGCCGCTACGCCGTTGACTGAGTAAGAGCCCACAATGGCCAAATGCGCCATGCGCACAGCGCGCTCGGGGGTCTCCTGAATGATCGACAAGCATCGCTGTTTTTCCACATCGCCGGGCCACCGCTGTGCCACTAGCTGCAAAAACCGCGCATTAATTTCGTAGATAATTTCCAATAGGCGCGGCAACAGATACTCGAATAAAGATACCGACCAAGTCTCTAGGGCCTCGGGCAGTAAGGTGTGGTTAGTATAAGCCATGGTAGACTCGGTAATCGCCCAAGCCTCTTGCCACCCTAACCCGTGCTCGTCCATCAAAAGCCGCATAAGCTCAGCGACAGCAATAGTGGGATGCGTATCATTGAGCTGCACCGCATGCTTTTCGGCAAAGCCAGTAAAGTCGTGACCTTTCCGGCTGATCCAACGGTGCAAAATATCCTGCAAACTCGCGGAAGCTAAAAAATACTGCTGACGCAAGCGCAGCACCTTGCCGGCTTCGCTGGCGTCGTTTGGGTATAAGACCATGGTAATCTGTTCAGCTTCGGTTTTTTTACTGACAGCATCGGTATACGAACCCGAGTTAAATTCACCCAAATTAAATTCCTCAGTCGCCGACGCCTTCCACAAACGCAGCGTGTTGACCGTATCGTTGTTGTAGCCCGGTATTGGAATGTCATAGGGGATGGCCAGCACATCCTCAGTGTCAATCCACCGGCGACACTCGCGGCCTTGAGCATCGCGCTCGACCACAACTCGCCCGAAAAACGGAACACGACGAGTATTCTCAGGACTCTCTACTTCCCAGGGGTTACCGTCGCGCAGCCACTGATCGGGGGCTTCTTGTTGATATCCATCGACGATTTTTTGATGGAACATGCCAAACTGATAGCGAATGCCATAGCCTGTAACGGGTATTTCTAGGGTAGCGCAGCTGTCCAAAAAGCACGCCGCTAAACGACCTAAGCCGCCATTGCCAAGGCCGGCATCAAGCTCCTCGGTTTCTAGGGTTTCCAACTCGCAAGCGTAGTCTTGCAGTGACGCTCTGGCTTGATCTTCCAAATCCAAGTTGGCCAACGCATTGTGTAGCGTGCGACCCATAAGGAACTCCAGTGACAAATAACTAACACGCTTAGGCTCCTCCAAGCGGTAGCGTTCGCGGGTTTCGCGCCAACGGCTGACCAACTGGTCTCGCACGGCTAAGGCCATTGACTGATACAAATAATGACGACTGTAATTAGTGTCGCCTCGACCCAAAGTAAGATCAAAGTGACGCTGCAGATCTTGTGCTAAGTCGACTGTGGTGGGCTTTAAAGTACTCATCGTGTCATCCATCGTAAACGTTAATTGGCATCTTGGCAGTGCGCGACGGTCGGCAGCCACCAAAGTTGCAAAGTTTGTGGGGTAATCGATGTCAATCCGTTTGCGGGGCAGACATCGGGTTGGTAAGAGTTAAGAAGGCATTGCCAGTCACCCGCAAGCGGTAACTGTGCAGCCTGCGATTCTGTGCCTGCGTTAATCACAAAACACAGGTAGCCACCATCCAAATCGGGCAATGTGCACTGTAACCCTTGCAAATTCGGGTCATGCCAAGCCTCAGGGGTCAAAGCCTGTGCATCGAGCTGATACCAGCGCCAATCCTCGTGATGGTAGCTGTCTTGACGAAGCGCTTGAAAACGAGCGCGGCAAGCGATCACAGCAGCAACCCAGTCCCGCATCGTTTTTGCGCTTTCGACCCAATCCCAGCGTAACCACGTTGTCTCGTTGTCCTGACAATAGGCGTTATTATTGCCCTGTTGCGTATGCAAGCGTTCATCGCCTGCGAGTAACATCGGTATCCCTTGGGCCAGTAGGGTAGTCGCTAATACATTACGAATATGACGCTGGCGCAAACCTGTAATCGCTGGATCTTGGGACGGCCCCTCGACACCATAGTTGACCGACAGATTGTGGCGATGGCCGTCGTGGTTGCCTTCTTGGTTTTCGTGATTACTGGGCTCAAGGTAAGAAACCAAATCTACGGCGGTAAAGCCGTCATGGCTGGTCACAAAATTAATGCTGGCACTTGAGTTTCGGCCGCTACCTTCAAACACCTCAGCCGAACCGTGCAGAGCCTGGGCAAAGGCCGACGCCGAGCCCGTATCCCCGCGCCAAAATGAGCGGACAGAGTCGCGAAAACGGTCATTCCACTCAGAAAAGTATCTTGGAAAGCCACCCAGTTGATAACCCGATGGCCCTAAATCCCAAGGCTCAGCAATCCATACGCCGGAGCGCAACACAGGGTCTTGAGCAATAGCCACAAACAGGGGGTGGTCGATATTGAAACCGTGTCTGTCGCGACCCATAACACTCGCTAAATCAAAGCGACAGCCTGCCACACCTATGTTTGTTAGCCAGTAACGCAAAGCATCGCAAGCTAATTGCACCATTCTAGGATGAGCAAAATTCAGGGTGTTACCACACCCAGAATAATTTTCATAATCACAGGTATCCGGGTGTAATTTGTAGTAGGCGCGGTTATCTAAACCCCGCCAACTTAGCGTTGAACCTTCGGCATCGCCCTCCGCCGTGTGGTTGAACACCATATCAACCAAGACATCGATGCCAGCTTCACGCAAAATCCGCACAGCCTGCGTAAGCTCTGCTTTAGCAGCGCTGGGTTCACTGGCATAGCCTTGGTGAACACCAAAGAAACTATAGGGATTGTAACCCCAATAATTACGCAACCCTTTCGCTTGCAAAAATGGCTCATCGGCAAAGCTGTGTACCGGCATCAGCTCGAGCGTATTAATCCCTAAATTTTTGAAGTACGCGATACTGACAGGGTGCGCCAATCCTGCGTAAGTACCCCGCAAGACTTCCGGCAACTCCGAGTTGAGGCGTGAAAACCCCTTAACGTGCAGTTCATAAATCACTCGGTCTGGCGCGGGTATAGACACCGATGACGTGCTTATCGAAGCGGCGGAATATTGCTGAAATCGGCATTTTGGTGTCAAGTCGGCGGTACCGAACGCCTGTTTCGACAAGTGGTGCCGATGAATCACCAAGTCACAGGTGAACTCTTGCGCATAAGGATCTAGCAAGACTTTGTTGTGGTCAAACCACAGTCCGCTGCTCCGATCATGGGTGCCGTGTGCTCGATAAGCATAGGTCCAATCGGCAGGCACATTTGTAAGCTTCGCACACCACACACCCGACACGTGCTTGGCCAAGTTCACTCGCGCTTTCGGCTCACGCCCTGAAACATCAAAAAACTCGATTTCAAGTGCCGTGGCGTCATCAGAAAACACCGCCACATTTAACTCGCCCGAGCACCAAACCGCCCCTAACTGCAAAGGGTTACCCGCTTCAAGGCCCAGAGTCTGAATCATAATCCATTTACCACCAACCAAAGCGTGGCCAAAGGCGGCAATGTTAAGCATAAGGATTGTTCACAGCCATCCCAGGGCACAAGATCGAGTCGCGGGTCTGGGTCCACGCCCGAGCCCCCGAAACAGGCTTGATCGCTGTTCAAAAGCACCTGTGGCTGCCCCATACTCGGCACGCCCACACGGTAACCATGAATGACGGTGGGGGTATAGTTGCAGACCACGATCACCTTTTGCGCACCGGGCGCCGAGCGCACCCAGGCAAGAATCGATTGCTCTTTGTTATGCGCTTGCAACCAGCAAAAGCCTTCCGCGTCTTGGTCAGCAGCGAACAACGCGGGTTGTTCGACGTAAATGCGATTCAATCGTGCAAGATAGTCCATTAACTGGCGGTGCTCTGCTTGATCGAGCAAATACCAATCCAAACCGTGATCGTGGTTCCACTCGCGGTACTGACCGAACTCCATGCCCATAAACAACAGTTTCTTGCCCGGGTGAGCCCACATGTAAGCCCAGTAAGCGCGCAAATTAGCCCGCTTTTGCCAGTCGTCACCCGGCATTTTGTTCAACAAGGAACCCTTACCGTGAACGCACTCATCGTGGCTAATTGACAATATAAAGTTCTCGTCACGAGCGTAAACCATACTAAAAGTCATGTCATCGTGATGATAAGAGCGATGGATAGGGTCTTTACTCATGTAACGCAGAGTGTCGTTCATCCAGCCCATGTTCCACTTGTAACCAAAGCCGAGCCCACCTCGGTCAACAGGATGACTCACGCCTGGCCACGCGGTAGATTCCTCGGCGATCATCATAATGCCGGGATGATTGGCGTACATCAGACTGTTCAAAGCCTGCAAAAACGCGACCGCCTCTAGATTCTCTCGACCGCCGTGCTCATTGGGAATCCACTCGCCCTCAGCGCGGCTGTAATCCAAATACAACATCGAAGCCACCGCATCGACTCGCAGACCATCGATGTGACACTCGCTCAACCAAAAGTCAGCATTGGATAACAAAAAACTACGCACCTCGTTGCGGCCGTAGTTGTAAATATAGGTGTTCCAATCAGGGTGAAAGCCACGGCGTGGATCGGCGTGCTCGTACAAGGCCGTGCCGTCAAATTTGGCCAAGCCATGTGGATCGGATGGAAAATGCCCAGGCACCCAGTCCAACAAGACGCCCAAGCCCGCTTGATGGCAGCGGTTTACGAAGTGTTTGAAGTCGTCCAACGAGCCAAATCGCGAAGTGGGTGCGTAGAGACCTACCGGCTGATAGCCCCACGAACCATCGAAGGGGTATTCGGATACTGGCATCAACTGAATGTGCGTAAACCCCAAGGCTTTAACGTGATTAATCAAACGGTCAGCGAGCTCTGTGTACGATAAATAGTGGTTCTCGTAATCGCGCATCCAGGAGGCCAGCTGAACTTCGTAAATACTGATCGCATTGCTGGGTGTGTGCTGCGCGCCGCGCACCGTCATCCACTGCTGATCCGCCCATTTAAAGTGAGTGTCAGTGGGCACAAGCGAGGCCGTAGCGGGCGATCTTTCCATTTGGCGGGCGTAAGGATCCGCCTTTTCACGGACCACGCCATCGGCACCCAATACAAGAAACTTGTAGGCCTGACCCGCCTGAGCATCAGGAATAAAAATCGCCCAAACACCCACGTCGGGGTAATGTTTTAGACCATGCCTAGAGGCGTCCCAACCGTTGAAATCGCCAATAACTGCAACACGCTGGGCATTGGGCGCCCAAACACTAAAACGCACACCCGACACACCCCCAAACTCGCAATGGTGCGCGCCTAACCAGCGATAAGCATCGGTCTGTTGGCCTTCGGCATAAAAATACTGGGCCGTTGCATCCAACAACTCGCCATAGGCATAGGCGTCTGCCACGGCTTCGCCGCCATCAAAACTGAGCCGGTAAGCAATTGGTCGACGGCGATTCCCCAAGGTTTTTTCAAAAAAGCCGCTAGGGTGACTCTGAACGAGGCGCGTAATTTTACGGCCTGTTTGGGCACACAGCACATCGACTTGCTTAACACCTGGGGCCCAGACCCTAAAGCTTAAACCCCGCTCGGTAACATGCTGCCCAAGCCAAGCAAAATGGTGGTTATAGCGTGCATCGGCGAGCGCCTGCACGCTGGCGTCGAACTCACTCGTCACTTTATTTTTCATACGCAATTCCAAACCTAAGCCGCCGCGCGATCGGAAACCAACTGCTCGAATAAGATCGACCAAGCCGGCTGCAAAAGGCTCAAATCGAGCCCAGGTAGTTTTCTAGACCAATTATCGTATTCAAGAAATGTGCCAGGAATATTAACGGGGGTGTCAACACCCACTAAATCATCCAGCTGAAGTATTACCCACGGGCTTGCAGCTCGTGCACAGAAACGGTAAATCGCGAGGCACAAGGCCTCGCTACAGGACTTGGGTAGCTCCAAATCAGGCCACAACCCGTGGCCCTGCAAACGCTGAATCAAATCCTTTTTTTGCTCAGTCCGAACCTGGCGCTGTAAGTCGGCCGAATCTCTGTCGATCAAACCGTACTGTAGCCGCTGCTCAATATCAGAGCCCAACCACCACGCCCGCAGTGGCGGAACATCATGATTGGCGACCATTAACACGGCATCATCACGCTGCGCTTCAGCAGGCAAAAAACGATCCGCCCCGTCTGTCGCAAAATAAAATAGTGCATTCCCCAGCATGGCGTAGTTGTGCATCATCGCGCGAAAATCATCGGGGACAACACCCAAATCTTCAGCAATGATCTGACATTGATTGCGCTGCGACTCTAGGGCCAATAACGCCAGCATGTCACCGACATTTTGATACACATACAGACCACTCGGTCCCTCATCAGTTTGCACACACCACCATACCCGCTGTAGCCACATCGCGTGATCCAGCCGCAAGGCGCCTGCACCACGCATGGCACTTCGAAGTAAAGAAATAAAATGATCATAGTGGCGCGCGCGCAGAGCACTCGGATTTAAGGGCGGCATACCCCAATTTTGGCCAGTATCTGAAAAGGGGTCGGGCGGAGCACCAATATCGGCATTTTGAACAAACAAATCCGAGTTCGTCGCGACCTCGTGGCCACTACCCACAGAAGCTACCGGTAAATCTGCCATCAAGCCCACAGACATGCCTTGTTCTATCGCAAAGACTTGGCACGCTTCAAGTTGCTGAGTCGCCAGCCACTGCAAAAAGCCGTGAAACTCTGCCTCCTCGCGGCAAGTGCCACCAAAGGGGTTAAACTGCACCTCAAAGTCGCAAAACGACTGCAACAGCGCCCCATTTTGATCCATAAAATCTCGCCAATGATCGCGCCAACCTGAATCTTGAGCGACCAATTCTTCATACAACGCCGCCAATACTGTGTATTTGAATGCTGCGACTTCGCGCCACTCTAAACTCGAGGTCGCCCGCAGTCTTTGGGCGCAGAACTCAAAATCGGGGACCAACGCCGCCACGCCTTGTTCAATACCCAAGGCTTCACAGGCACCCTCGACATCGATGTAGAGCGGATTTAAAAAGCGACGATCAGACGGTGCATAGGGGCTCTTGCTGTGCTCATCTTGCCAAGCAAGGGCCGCCAGGGGGTTTAAACCGATAAGATCAACACCCAGCGGGGCGACCTGCTGAATCAATGCGCGCAAATCAGCAAAATCACCCATTCCCAAATTTTGGGTCAAGCGCAAGGTATACAGCTGCACGTTAAGGCCCAAGTTTTTCTGAGCTTGTTCCCCGACAAAGCAACGATCGGGGCACACGGCAATATCACCGACATAGGTTCGCGTATCATCTAGAATCAACCAAACACGATGATAGCCGATGGCCACACCTTCTAGTGGCAGCTGATACCGAAGATAGGTGATATCTCGGTACTGATAATCCCCCGTGATTTTGAGTGACTCAATCGCAAAATCTTGTGTTCGATATTCTGCACCCAACTCGAGTTCCACGCGGCACACGACACGCCGATACTGATGCTCAGCGGGCAGGCAAAACGACAAGGTGCAGTCTCGCACCACAGAAAACGCCGGCAAGGGATATAACCATGGGGCGATATCTAGCTGGTATTGTTGATCTCGACGGGCGCCATCGTCCGCCGACACCCCCATCAGCTGCAGCGCATGCTCACGCACCGTGTTTGGAATTTGACGGGGCTGACCTCGATAATCCAAATAGTCACCGGCAATACCCAGGTGGTAGTAAAGGGTATCTAAATTTACATCCATAGTAGCCAATGGCTCCGCAACAGGTTTCCAGAGAACCGATCGCTCAGTGTAGAGTAGTCATAGGCCAGAAGCACTGAACTACATACCTATTCACAGAAAAATCTGACCGTCTCGTGTGTTCGTATTAAACTACAAACTTTCCAAGACATTGTGGAGCACGAACCATGCAAGTGCTACTGAGATTACTCACTTTTACCGCGTGTATTGCCCTGTTAAACGCGTGTGGCGGTGGTGGTGGCGGCAATTCCAGCGCCACGCCGTCTAACAACACCAATGATGGCTGGGTTGCCGGTGTCTATGACGACGCCAGCACCTTCGAAGATCGTTGTGCCAATCCGCGCTCTGGAACCGACCCCAGCACCGGCAATTTGTACGCGGACCGGTTAGGCAGTGCCGTAGATGAAAAAAATTGGTTGCGATCCTGGAGCAACGACACCTACCTTTGGTACCAAGAATTGCCCGACCTGAATCCCGAAAACGATTACTCGAGTTACATTACAAGCCGGTTCCCAACGGAACCCAATGGCTACTTTAGCCGACTGAAGACTCAGGCAACCACCCCCAGCGGCAAAGACAAAGACAGCTATCACTTTGTTCTGGATTCGCAAACTTGGTACGAGCTGTCACAAGGTGGCGTGTCCTTTGGCTACGGTATCGAGTTTGCCATTCTCGCCTCATCGCCACCGCGTGATGTCCGAATTGCGTACTCACAAAACACCTCAGAAGCGGCTCAATTAGGGATGACACGCGGAACCAAGATCATTGCAATTGACGGTGCGGCCATTTTGGACGGCAACCCCGATATATTGAACGCAGGTCTAGCCCCTAGTGTTAGCGGCGAACAACACCAATTCGAAGTCTTGTTGCCGGGCGCACAAACTACCGAAACCTTCACCCTGACAGCCGCAGAAGTCGCCATCGACCCCTTACAGAACGTAAAAGTGATCCCAACCGCCACGGGTAACGTCGGGTATATGGCTTTTCACGACCACATTGCACCGGCAGAGCTTGCCTTAATCAACGCGATTCAGTCGCTGAGTCAACAAGGCATCAGCGATTTGGTCATTGATCTGCGTTACAACGGCGGTGGCTACTTAGACATTGCGTCAGAGTTAGGATACATGATTGCCGGCAACGCCACCGCGGGCCAAACCTTTGAATTACTGCAGTTCAATGACAAATACCCTAATGTGAATCCAATCAGTGGCCAAACGATTAGTCCAATTCCTTTTCACTCTCGCGCTCAGGGCTTTTCGGCACCCGAGAACCAACCCCTTCCAACGCTTGGGGGCAATTTAAATCGCGTATTCTTACTGACTGGATCTGGCACCTGCTCGGCCAGCGAGGCACTCATCAACGGTTTACAAGGTATTAGTTTTGAGGTTATTCAAATCGGCGCGACGACCTGTGGCAAACCCTATGGCTACTACCCCACTGGGAACTGCGGGAGCACTTACTTCACCGTTCAATTCAAAGGCGTCAACGCGGCTGGATTTGGTGACTACCCCGACGGTTTTACACCGGCGGTGGGTGGCGATATTGGTGCGACCGAAGTGACTGGATGCTATGTGGCCGACGATTTTGACCACGGCTTGGGGGACCCCTCAGAGGCGCGGTTAGCGGCCGCCTTGTACTACCGTGACAACGGTACCTGCCCAGCGGCAATCGGCAGCCAATTCACGCCTCAGGGCGGCAATGGCTACCCCTTGGGTAGCGCCAAACAGTCGCTACACTTGACGCCAAGCGAACCAGAGATCCTGAAAACGCCTGCGCGCCTGATGCGAATACTTTAAGCGCTTGAGACCTGCGAGAGCTTCGGCCATACTGAGGCTCTTGCGAAACGCCCTGAAGTTGTTATGGAAAGTACTCACACCGGTTGTCTTTTTACAGTGTCTGCCCCCAGTGGGGCGGGGAAAACCAGTCTTGTCAAAGCTCTGTTAGAGCAAGATTCCAAACTCCAGGTGTCCGTATCGCACACCACTCGCCCTATGCGCCCGGGCGAGACCGATGGTCTAAATTATCACTTTGTAAGTCCGCAAAGCTTTGCCGCCATCCGCGAGGAAGGTGGCTTCATAGAGTGCGCCCAAGTCTTCGGCAATTGGTATGGCACCTCTAAAACCTGGGTTCAGGCCATGCTGGAATCTGGGTCCGATATCATCCTAGAAATTGACTGGCAGGGCGCCGAACAAATCAAAGCGTGGTGGCAGGACACCTGTGCTATCTTCATTTTCCCGCCCTCTCATGCAACACTCAAACAAAGGCTAGAGGGCCGCGGTCAAGACAGTGACGAAGTGATCCAACGGCGCCTGTCCGAAGCCGAACTTGAAATGCAGCACTACACGCTGAGTGACTACTTAGTCATCAACGATGATTTTCAGAACGCACTGTGTGATTTGCAGACCATTGTGCATGCAGAGCGCCTAAAAACGCGGCGTCAGGCACAAGTACAACAGTCGTTAATGTGTGATTTAATACCCAGCCTAGCGCTACGCAAAGGCTAGAAAATCCTTTATACTGTCGGGCTCTGTAAATAAACCCTTTTAATTAGGTAGCAAGAATGGCTCGAGTAACCGTCGAAGATTGTCTAGAGAACGTCGACAATCGCTTTGAATTAGTTATGGTCGCGACTAAGCGTGCACGTCAGATTGCGACGGGCGGCAAAGACCCTCTAGTCGCTGAAGAATCCGACAAACCTACCGTTATCGCATTACGTGAGATCGCCGACGGCTTGGTCAGCGCTGAAACTCTATCACTAGAAGAACAGCGCCAAGCAGAGGACGAGCTCGCCGAGGTTATGACGGGAGTCACTCTGTAGGCTTGCATCAATGGAAGCGCTTGCTCGTTTAGACCAAACGCTCGCGGCCTATCTAACGGCCGAGCAAAGTCAAAACGTCAAGCGCGCCTACTTCTATGCAGAACAAGCCCACTTCGGCCAAACTCGGCGCAGTGGCGATCCTTATGTTACCCACCCCCTTGCCGTGGCTTGCATCCTCGCCGAAATGCACATGGATCCGCAAAGCATCATGGCTGGGCTGTTGCACGATGTCATAGAAGACACTGGCGTTAGCAAAGCCGCACTTGCAGAACAATTTGGTGAGATAGTGGCCGAACTCGTAGACGGCGTCAGTAAGCTAACGCAAATCGAGTTTAATTCGCTTGCCGAAAAGCAGGCTGAAAACTTCCAGAAAATGGCCCTGGCCATGGCGCGAGACATTCGCGTTATCTTGGTAAAACTGGCCGACCGATTACACAATATGCGCACACTCGGTGTACTCAGCCCCGATAAAAGCCGTCGTATTGCCAAGGAAACCCTAGAAATCTACGCCCCAATCGCCATGCGCCTAGGTATGAATACGGTGCGTATGGAGTTCGAAGATCTGGGCTTTAAGGCCTTGCACCCGATGCGCTATGAACGGATCATGGCAGCGCGGGCCCAAGCTCGAGGCCACCGTAAAGAGCTGGTTGAAAACATCAGAAGTCAAATCGAAGCAGCGCTACATAGAGAAGGCCATAGTGCCACGGTCACTGGGCGTGAAAAACACCTGTACAGTATTTATCAAAAAATGAAAGACAAGCGTAAGTCTTTCGCCGAAATCATGGATATCTACGCATTTCGGATTATCGTCGATTCGGTTGATACCTGTTATCGCGTACTCGGTTGTGTGCACAGCATCTACAAACCCGTTCCTGGCGAGTTCACTGACTATATCGCGATGCCAAAGGCAAACGGCTATCAATCGTTGCACACGGTTTTACGAGGCATGCATGGCGTACCCATTGAAATTCAGATTCGCACGCGCGAAATGGAAGACATGGCGAACAACGGTATTGCGGCCCATTGGTTGTACAAAAGCGACGAAAAAGCCACCAATGTCAGCCAAGCCCGCGCGCGCAAATGGGTTCAAGGCTTGCTCGAGATGCAGCAAGTCGCGGGTAATTCGCTCGAGTTCATCGAAAGCGTAAAAATTGATCTATTCCCCGACGAAATCTACATCTTCACACCCAAGGGAAAAATTTTAGAGCTCCCAAAAGGCGCGACGCCCGTGGATTTCGCCTACGCAGTGCACACGGGTGTGGGTAACCGCTGCGTTGCCTGTCGAATTAACAACCGTTTGGCACCCTTGTCAGAGCCTTTGCAAAGCGGCCAAACCGTCGAAATCATTACCGCTGCGGGCGCGCGCCCCAATCCGGCGTGGTTTAATTACGCAATCACAGCCAAGGCCAGAACCAATATTCGCCACTACTTGAAGCAGCAAAAGCGCGAGGATTCCATCACCTTGGGTGAGCGCTTACTGGATCGAGTGCTCATCGCACACGATAGCTCTCTCGCCAAATTAAAAGGCGCGATGCTGGACGCTTTTTTACAAGAACATCACTACTCAAGCCTCGAAGACTTGCTGGTTGACGTTGCACAAGGCGAACGACTCCCTAGCATCACCGCACAACAACTTCTAGGAAAAACTCTGGACGAAGGCAGCTCCAGCTCTAATGAGGCGATTGCCATTCGCGGCACTGAAGGCTTTATGGTGACCTATGCAAAATGTTGCCATCCTTTACCCGGTGACCCCATTGCCGGCTACTTAAGCTCAGAAAAAGGTATGGTAGTGCACAGGGAAAATTGCAAAAACTTAGGGGAATTTCGCGAGTCGCCCGAGCGACTTGTATCGCTGCGCTGGCACAATGAGATCGAAGGCGACTATATCGCTGCACTCAAAGTGGAAGTCGAAAACCGCCGCGGTGTGATCGCAGT
>JALRFH010000139.1 GCA_023253715.1 Halieaceae bacterium | reverse complement strand
TTTTAATCTGCAACACGCCAGCCTTTGCCAAGGCGGCAATACGCTCGTCGGTATTAACCTCAGACAAGCCATGTGCTAAGGCATGTAAACGCGCGATGTCAGTAATTGGAAGAATGCCTCGTTTTTTAATATTGACCGATTCTTTGTGTTCGCCGTCGTGTTCAACGATAAAGCGTCTGAATACACCTAAAGGTGGGGTCGCACCGAGTGCATTGGACGCTAGTGCTGCAATAAAAATGGTATTGCTTTTAGCCTCACGCAGCATGGTTTGCTGTAATTTCTGTGCCAAACTCTGTTCACCGTATACCCCGCGAATGTCAAAAAATATCGTGACTCGCATCACTGCATCCTCGGTGGGCGTTCGAGTCCACTTGGCAACGGTTTCCTGCCACTGCTGCAAACTCAATCGCCACTCAGGGTTCTTCGCCATTATATTGCCAGGACAATACCGATAACCGACTTGCGCCAAACCGTCGCAGACATAGTTGGCCACATCTCGATACCATTCTCTTTGTGACAGTGGCACGCTGTCATCAATGATCATACCGTTGTCTTGATCTGCACCCAATAATTGCTCACCGCGCCCTTGCGAGCCAAAGCCCAACCAACAGTAAGGTCCGGGTGCAGGGCCGTAGTGTGCTTCTGCCAATTGCAACAAGCGAATAACAACTGCATCACTAATCGCTGTGAGCAAGCGACTCACGTGCTGAGATTTAAGACCCGAGGAGGACCAAGCCACCATGAGCGTGGGCAATTGCGCCACCATCGCCACGATTGCCTCAACCGACTCTTGTCGACCAATGTGTGTCACCAAGTAGACCGGGTCATCTTGCTTCGCCAGCATCAAGTCAGAGGTGGTCACAACCCCCACTAAACGATGCTCGTCCACGACTGGGATATGGTGAACACCCAACTGAGTCATTGCCAGCGTTGCATCAAAGATAGTCGCTCGGGCACCCAGTGTTTTCGGATCCGTGGTCATGATGTGGCTCACGGGCATTGAGACATCAAACCCTTGTGCGACACAGCGGACCCTTAGATCTCGATCGGTCACAATACCGCTTAAAGCGTCGTTTTCAGTAATAAATGCGGAACTCACTCGCCGCTCCGACATTAATTTAGCTACTTCCTGTATCGATGTGTTGGCAGCAACGGTCAACAGCGACTGTGCCATAATACCCGAAAGCGGGGAGTTCATTCTGTGAGGAACGGGCTCGTAGCGTGCAGCTCGGCGTAATCTGCGGCTGCGCTGAGCCGAAAAATAGCGATCAAAATGTCGCTGCTCTTTGCGAAGGGTTTGATATACGGTGGCAGGGAGTACATACACTAAAGCATCCTCAATTGCTTTCGCACTCACTCGAAGACCTGTCGCATTAAGGCCACTTAGACTAAAACTTTCTCTTTCACCCAGGCGGTCCATTAAGGAGCCATCTTGATAAGACAGATCTACTGCCCCCGAGCGCAGCACCCGTAAGCCTATGGCTTCATCCTCCTCGAAGAATTCACCTTTTGGGTGATAACAAATTTGTACCTGGGTAGCAATTGCACTCAGCCGCTCTGATGGTAGCGAGTCAAACGGGAGGGTCCCACTCAAAAATTCGATAACCGGATTTAATTCGGCGACGTCATCTGCCATAAAACTGCCTAATCGCGCCCTTGCGGTATGGTACTCAACCGGTCAAAAAACACAGTGTCTAGCTTAGCAAAATACCGACTGCCACTAATCTCTGCCACAAAAAAAAGCTTTTCTGCATGATGCGTATTTACCGTATACATCCAAGTCTGGCTGGAGGGGTCATAAGGCGCCTCTTCTGGTTTGGGTGGATTGTCATCCTCCCCTAAGCCGAGCATAACGCGTCCAGCGCGCTGGTTACTCGTTATTTTTAAGCTAAGAGCACCATCAGATGTCGCGGGAATAAGCTCGAATTCAATATCTCCGTTCTCGAGCGAGCACTGACCACTGGCATATCGACAGTTACTTTTCGCCACCAAAGGATAGCTCTGACCAGGCACCGCTTTTTTGGGAGTTTCGGCTCCGATAAGACCGACAGCATACCAAGCGCCTATCGCCAAAATCGGAGCAACAAGCAAGGCGACAACAACGTGTTTATTGGTAAAAAACGACATAAGTATTCCTTAAAAAAAACGGGCAGTAAACTGCCCGTTTTAGACTTACAGCACCAGCACCACCTCAGTGGTTTTGGGCCAATCCTGCGCCTGCGGGCACGCGAATATTTTCGACCAACTCTTGCACATCGTCTGGCACTTCTTTCGTTACGCTAGACACTGCAAAGGCTACTACGAAGTTCACGATCGCGCCAACACAGCCAAACGCATTGGGCTCGATACCCATGAACCAGTTCGGTGACATGCCCCCCAAGAATTCAGTACCTTGGATAAACATAATGCCTTTGTGTTGGAATACGTACAGCAAGGTCACACCAATACCAGCAATCATTCCGGCGATAGCACCTTCCTTATTCACACGCTTGCTGAAAATACCCATCATCAATGCGGGGAAGATCGATGAGGCCGCTAGGCCAAACGCAAGCGCGACCGTACCCGCCGCAAATCCGGGCGGATTGAAGCCAAGATAACCTGCTCCAGCAATTGCAGCTGCCATTGCCACACGCGAAGCCATCAGCTCTTGTTTTTCGTCAATGTCCGGCGTCAACATACCTTTCAACAAGTCATGAGAAATCGCTGACGAAATTGCAAGTAACAAGCCAGCCGCCGTCGACAACGCTGCAGCCAATCCACCGGCGGCTACCAAAGCGATAACCCAGTTGGGAAGCTTAGCAATTTCAGGATTCGCCAGTACCAGAATGTCGTTGTCTACCTTAGTCAATTCATTCGTTTCTTTATCCGCGCTGTATTGAATAAGGCCATCGCCATTTTTGTCGGTATAGCCCAAAAGCCCCGTTTTCTCCCAGTTCTTGAACCACTGAGGACGCTCTTCGTAAGCTAGGTATTGACCGGGCTCTGGTTCAACGGTATCCATAATGTTGAATCGAGCCATCGCTCCAACCGCTGGTGCCGTTGTGTAGAGTACGGCAATGAACACCAAGGCCCAACCTGCTGAAGAACGCGCATCACGTACTTTCGGTACCGTGAAAAATCGGATGATGACGTGCGGCAAGCCAGCCGTACCCACCATCAGCGACAGGGTGTATGCGAACATGTTCAAGGTCGAAATGCGCACATCCGTGGTGTACTCCTTAAAGCCGAGCTCAGTCACCGTTTGGTCGAGTTTGTCGAGCAAAAAGGTATCGGTGCCGCTCAAAGTACTACCTAGACCCAACTGTGGGAGAGGATTACCCGTTAACTGCAAGCTGATAAAAATTGCCGGGATGGTGTAGGCCAAAATCAGTACACAATACTGCGCAATCTGGGTGTAGGTAATACCCTTCATACCACCGAGAACAGCGTAGAAAAACACAATCACCATACCCACTAACAAGCCGGTCTCGTAGGTCACTTCCAAAAAGCGAGAAAAGGCAACGCCAATCCCTTTCATTTGGCCAATAACATAGGTGACTGAGCAGATGATAAGACAAACCACCGCGACCGCTCGAGCTGCCTTGGAGTAGAAACGATCCCCGATAAACTCAGGTACCGTGAATTTGCCGTACTTCCGCAAATAGGGCGCCAACAGCATGGCTAAGATCACGAAGCCCCCTGTCCAACCCATGAGAAAAACCGAACCACCGTAACCCATGAAGGCAATCATGCCGGCCATAGAGATGAATGAAGCCGCCGACATCCAATCAGCCGCAGTTGCCATACCGTTAGCAACCGGATGAATACCACCACCAGCGACGTAAAATTCTTTCGTGGATCCCGCGCGCGACCAAATCGCAATACCGATATACAGCGCAAAGGTAGATCCAACGACAATGTAGGTTAAAGTTTGTAGATCCATGGCACGCGTTCCTTATTCTTCTTCAACGTTGAATTCACGATCCAACGCTGCCATTTTTTTGGTGTAGTAAAAAATTAAGGCCACAAAGGTATAAATCGAACCCTGTTGTGCAAACCAGAATCCTAATTTGTAACCCCCTAATCTGATCTCGTTTAAGGCATCAAACAGCAAGATGCCGCAGCCGTAGCTGACAATAAACCAGACCACCATCAGCTTAACCATAAGCGACAAATTGCGCTTCCAGTAAGCCCGAGCTTGATCATCGGTTAGTTTGGACATAACTATCTCCTTGTTGTTATAAACCCGACTGGCTTGATCTTACGCGCCAAGCCAGTCGCGCGCTGTTAGACCTTAGTCTTAGAAAGCATATTTGACAGACAATTGCAGGCGGTTCATCGCACCATCGCGTCCATCTTCCAGTTCTTTGCTGGCATACAAAAACTCTCCGCCCAACATCAGCCCAGGTGCTGGCAAATACTGTAAGTTCGCGTGAAATGACTGATATTCCTTAGCTAAACCACCTGCTAGACCGAAGTCGTTAACCGAAGGGTTGTCGGCGTTGGCGACAGACGCTGAAAACACACTACGCCACTCTGGCGTCCAATAATGCTCGTAAGCGAGTGTCAATGCGGATTGATCAATGGTCTCTATGTCACCTTGTGCATTCACATAACCATCATTAAACACATTCAAACCTAAATAACGACCCAAGGCTGATCCGTAGTTGAGCATGTATTTCAGGTTGTTTTTGCCCTCGGTGGTAATCTTACCTGCCAAGCTCAAACCGTAACCCATGGCTTTATCATTCTCGCCTTCAAGCGCCAAACTGCTGCGGCCTTCATATTGCAGAGTTCGCATCACACCAGCCACTGAAAAGCTGTGCGCGCTATCCCCCCCGTTATAACGAACAACCAGATCAGGCATTGCTTCAGCATCATCCAAGCGTGTTCCAGACACAGTATTCAAACGCGTTGCAGGATTCTCTATCGCAAATTGGTAGTTACCATTGGTCCACCGGATCATAGGCTGACGGTTAAATAAGGTACCTACTGGACCAACGAAGTCCAATACCCCAGGTAGAGCCCCCACATTAAAGAAGGTCGACCATGTCTGACCCGCGAGGACCGATTTGCCAGGCTCGTAATCCCACTTGACGAAAGCGTGACGCAAGCGTGGATTCCATGAATTGGAGATGCGCTCATCCCCGGCGCCACTCAGCATAAAGTCCATTTCAACGTGACTCGAAATCGTACCCGCATCGGTTGGCGTCTTGGTTTTAAAGAACACTCTAGAGGTCTTGTTGTGGATGTTGGTGTTGGTATAGCTGTCGGTCTGCGCACCCGACGCCGACACAGGAATCAATGATGCCACTAAGAAATCATCAATCAAACGATTTGCGGGCTTGCCTTCCTGATACGTGGTGGTGATGCTATCAAGCTGAATGAAGCCACCATAATCAAAGTCGGTGTTAGAAATTTTGCTCTTCATCGAATCTAAAGTCGCAACCGCGGTCTCTAAACCACTCGCAGTTTCACTTGCTTGAACCTGCGTTGTCTGCAAGGTTTTAGCGTTTTTATCCGTCTGCGATTGTGTCGCAGCCAGCATCGCTTTCAATTCGGCAATTTGAGCTTCCAAAGCATCAATGCGCGACTCAACATTGTCGGCACTTCCTGATGCCCAACCCAATTGGGCACTTAACAACGGTACACTTAAGGCTAAAGCCAATCGTTTTTTATTCATAATTCTCCCCCCTTCTTCTGGTTGTTGTTACCGGAAACAAGAGTGTGCACGCTGCAAAAGAATCGCGACTATTAGACCTTAGTCAAATTTTTGGCAGATTTAGACCAAAGTCGACTGCGCACATTTAGAAAGGCGTTTACACTTTCGACCATCGGATCAGCAATGATTCGATGACATAGCCCTTGGTGGTTACACCACCCGTTGGCCGGGACTTGCTCCCGGCTTTTTTATTGGTAGACTTAGAGCTTGCGAAACTCAGTTGTACTCGGGCCATGACCACAAAAAAAATTATCATCGCCGACGACCATCCGCTCTTCTCTGATGCCTTAAGAAGCATACTTAGCCACGTATTGCCGGATGCCGATATCGA
>JALRFH010000051.1 GCA_023253715.1 Halieaceae bacterium | reverse complement strand
CAGCGTGCGTAGAGTTGGGGATGATGGCGGATGCCGATGACGATGGAGACGGCGTATCGGATGCGCAAGAACTGCTGGATGGTACCGATCCTTTAAATCCCGCTGATTTTGTGATTCCTTACGATCCATTAAATGGGACTGTTTATCATTGGTCTAACCATGCCCTGATTGAAGGTGCCGATGTTTCGCGCTTCATCGATGATTATGCCGAACTGGCTTTCACAAACGCAGAGGGCTATTACGAATTTGAGTTTAACGATCCTGCCCTTTATGAACTTGGTGCACATGTGCCGCTGGCCGACCGCGATACCAATCGCACGATTACCTCGGCAGATGCGTTAGCGGCATTGAAGATAGCGGTGGGTTTAAACCCCAACAGTGATCCTGATGGCTCCGGTCCTGCGCAGGCCTTACCCGTATCGCCTTATCAGCTGATGGCCGCCGATATCAATGGGGATGGACGCGTGACTTCAGCCGATGCCTTGGGAATTTTGAAAATTGCCGTGGGCCTAAGTGATGCGCCAACACCCAAGTGGGTGTTGGTCAGTGACAGCCAGGCCATATGGCAAACGCATAACAGCAAGAATGCCGTGTTCGATGGCTCGTCTCTTTACGTTTTAGATTATCCAGCTCAGACTCAAGTGAATTTTGTCGCTATTTTAAAAGGTGATGTGAATGCGAGTTGGAGTTCCGTCGACGGAAGCTCGAGCTTGCCCGACAGCTATTTCGAAGATCTGGCAGTTAAAGGGGCGGCGGACTTGTCGGTGTGGGCGGTTCAGGATAGTGATGCAGATGGTTTAAGCAACGACACGGAATCGACGCTCGGCACAGACCCATTTGATAGCGACACCGATGGCGATGGGGTCAATGATCGCGATGACGCGTATCCCTTAGATATTACCCGTTCGGAATCTACTGACGAAGAGCCGCCTCAAAGTGCTTGGGTACGCGATCAGTTTCAAAGCTCGCAGTTGTATCGCAACCAATGCGCTGTGCCGCGCGATGGTGTTAATCCAGCCACCGGTGGGCTTTACCCCGATCAACTGGGTACGGCAGCAGACGAGAAGTACTGGCTGCGTTCTTGGAGTCACGAGCTGTATCTGTGGTACGACGAGATCTTTGATCGCGATCCTGAGCAGGATTACTCAGCCTTTACGTCCTCCAGCTACCCAACTGAACCCAACGCTTACTTTGGTTTGCTGAAAACTCAGGCAACAACGCCCAGCGGTGCGCCCAAAGATAAGTTCCACTTTGTGTTGGATTCTCAGTACTGGTACGAGTTAAGCCAAGGTGGCACCACAGGGGGTTACGGTTTTGAGTTGGCTGTAATCCGCAGCTCACCGCCAAGGGATGTGCGTATTGCCTATGTGCACGAGGGTTCACCAGCCGCTGAACAGGGCTTGTTGCGTGGTACGCAGTTTGTGGCGATTGACGGTGTATCCGTTGTAGACGGTGATCCGGGAGCCTTAAATGCTGCATTCGCTCCGGATTCTGGTGAGGTGCACACCTTCGACATTCTGTTGCCAGGTTCCGACATTGTGACGCAAGTGTCACTGACCGCGGGTGATATCACCCTCGATCCGGTACAGGAAACCCAAGTCATCCAAACGGCAACGGGTAATGTGGGTTATTTGGCCTTCCATGACCACATTGCCACGGCTGAGCTTGCATTAATGCAAGATATGCAATTTTTAAGTGAGCAAGGTGTATCCGATTTGGTCATTGATTTGCGCTACAACGGCGGCGGTTACTTGGACATTGCCGGCGAATTGGCCTATATGGTGGCGGGTGGTCAAACGGCTGGCCAAACCTTTGAATTACTGCAGTTTAACGACCAGTATGATGGTGTAAACCCAGTCACGGGGCAGAGCATTGCTCCCATTCCATTTCACACCACTAGCCTTGGCTTCTCGGCGGCCTCGGGACAACCCTTGCCGACCTTGAATCTCGACCGCGTCTTTGTGCTAACCAGCTCCGGCACGTGCTCGGCCAGTGAGGCCTTAATAAACGGTCTGCGCGGCGTGGGTGTCGAAGTGATCATGATTGGAAACACGACGTGTGGTAAGCCTTATGGTTTCTATCCAACGGGGAACTGTGGTTCGACTTACTTTACGGTGCAGTTCCAAGGGGTGAATGCGGTCGGTTTTGGCGACTATTCCGACGGCTTTAGCCCTGTGGCTGTGCCCGCGGCGGATCGCCTAGACCAGGTGCCTGGCTGTTCGGTGGCCGATGATTTGGATCACTTGTTGGGCGACCCAGCTGAAGCGCGCTTAGCAGCGGCGTTGTACTACCGCGACAACGGGGCGTGCCCCAGTGCCACGGGTGCTGCTGCGGCCGAGAAACGGGTGGTGGACCCTGTGTTGCTGAAGGGCGAGCAGCGCCAGATTCGGGTGATGCCGACGGTGCAATGATGTTTGGCGGTGAATCGACGGTTTTTGGGTTCACTCCCAGCAAGTGATGAGCGCTTGGATGAGAGTGTGCGACGCTTAGGCGTGTAAATGCGACCAAGCGTCAACCAGCGGACGATAAAAAGGGCTTTGAGCAACCGGCTTTCATTGTTGTTCCGCCCTGTTTATTGGTATGGTAAGCGTCTGGTATTAATGTTGATATCGATTGGCCAATAACAAGATTTAGGGATAATGCATGAACTCCATTAAACCCGCTCTCAAAGCCTGTTTGCGGGATGGTCTTCTCGCCACAACTTTACTCGCTTCATCGGTTTTTGCCGACGGCACTGACCCAACTCTAGAATCTATTTTGGCCAAAGCCGTTACCGATCACCCCAGCATCTTGCAGCGTCTAAGCGAAAACGAGGCCGCTCGCAGCGAAAGCGAAGTGGCTAAGTGGCAGCGCTACCCCACGGTCAATGTCTCGGCCTCGGAAGCAAACTCCGATATCAGTCAAGCCAACACTGTCATTCAGCAACCGCTTTGGACGGGTGGGCGCATAACAGCAGCCATTAACGAAGCCGAGGCGGGCGTTAAGGCATCGGACCATGCGGTAAACCAAGCCGAGGTTCTGATTTTAAGCGAAACCGTAGCGCGTTTTTTTGAGTTAGAACGCGCTAACCGAAGTGCCGAAATTGCACGCGCCAACGTGGTCGAGCACGAGCGCTTATTCGATATTATTAAACGTCGCGTCGAGGCCGCCACTAGCCCCGATGTGGATGAAATGTTGGCCCTGGCGCGTTTGCAGTACGCTGAAAGCGATGCGGTGGCCTTTGAGGGGGCAAAAGACTCGGCTCGGGGTGCACTATCGCAGCTGGTCGGTGAGCCCGTGGCGGGTATCGTGGCGCCTGAGATTCCTCAGCCGGTCATGATGACGCGCGACGCTTTGCTCGATATCGCTCTCAATTATGCGCCATCTATGGCAGCACTGGGTGCCGAGAAAGAGCGCTTTAGTGCGCAGCTTGAGGGTGCAAAAGCCGAAGCGCGTCCACAACTGGCCTTGGCCTACGACCGTCGCTTTGGCGATTTACTACCGGGTCAGGAACAAGAGCAGCTGTTTTTACAGGTGGAGTACACGCCGGGCGCTGGTTTTTCGAAACGTTCTGCCATTGCCGCCGCGCGAGCGCGCGAGCGTGGCTCGCTGCAGGCGATTGAAGCCGAGCGCCGTACGCTGACGACCCAAATCGATATACTGTGGAGTGAGCTGCAGTCAGCCTATCGGCAGCGCGGGCCCGCTCAACGCTTGGCCGATGCCACCGCCGAAGTTGTCGACTCTTACCTGCGGCAATACACCGTGGGGCGCAAGTCCTGGTTGGATGTACTGAACGCGCAGCGCGAGGCGACGCAGGCCAAATATACCTTGGTCAATGCCGAAACGAGCCTGATGTCGGCGCATTACCGCTTACAAGTTCTACTGGGGCAAATTAACGCCACCAGTTTGGGCGTGCGATGACCACAGATTCGGCCTCTGCGATTCCGGCAAGCCCCTATCAAGGCTTGGGTGAACATGACCACGTCGCGCCTTTGTTGGCTCGCATGGCGGGCTTAAAAGGTGTGGCTGTTCCCAAGCATCGCTTTGCTTATCAACCCGGTGGTGAAGATGCCGAGGCCTTTGCGGAGTTAAGTTTGGATGCGCGCTTAGCCGCTTTATGGTTGGGACGTTTCCCCGAGGGTCTTGCTAAAACCGTTAAGGCCAAAAAGGTTGGTCGCACCGGCTTCCCCTTGCTGTGGGCTTCGCGTGAAGACGAGTTGGCGTATGTGGTGCGCGGCGAGCAAAGTGACGGTTATGTTCTGGAAGACGCCCAAGGCGATATACATACCCTGGCACATGGCGAGCTGGCCAATGGCATTTGGCTGCACTTAGAAATTAGCGAAAACGCCGATGAGGCAGCGGCCAAGCGTGACTTCAGCGCTAAAGATTGGTTCGCTTTTGCTATTCGCAAACACCGGGGTGTCTTTTTTGAGGCTGTATTCGCCACCTTTATGGTGAGTATTTTTGGGCTAACCTCGGCCATGTACACCATGCAGGTCTACGACCGAGTAGTGCCAACTCAGGGGTTCTCGACACTTTGGGTGTTAACGATTGGTGTGGGTCTGGCCATTGGCTTTGAATTGCTGATGAAGCTGGTGCGCAGCCACATGGTCGATAAGGCCTGCAAGTACATCGATCTGGAACTCTCAAGCGTGTTCTTTGGTAAAGCCTTAGATATTCGCGCCGATGCCCGCCCAAAAACGGTGGGGACCTTTGCGTCGCAGATTCGTCATTTTGAGTCGGTGCGCAATTTTATGACTTCGTCCACCCTGTTTATTTTGGCCGACCTGCCTTTTGCCTTGTTGTTTATTGGGGTGATTTACCTTATTGCAGGGCCCGTTGCTTATGTGCCCATGGCCATTATCCCGCTCTCGTTGTTAATCGGTGTGTTGATGAAGGGGCCTATCGAGCGCTACACCCAAGAGCATATGACCGAGTCTAACAAAAAGAATGGCCTGCTTATCGAGGCCATTGATGGTGTCGAGTCGATAAAAGCGGCGAATGCTCAGTGGAAGCTGCAAGAACGCTGGCGCGAGCTAACGGCACTGATCAGTCAAAGTGAATTGAAGACACGCTTGTTGAATACGGCGTCTTCCAGTGCCGCGCAGTCCATTCAACAGATCAGCTACGTAGGGATTATTGCTACCGGCGCGTATGCGATATCCAACGGTGATTTAACCATGGGCGGCTTGATTGCTTGCTCGATTATTTCGGGTCGTGCATTGACACCCTTGACCCAGTTTCCGAATTTAATCGTACAGTGGAAGAACGCCAAAATTGCCTTAGAGGTGTTAGATAACATCATGGCTTTGCCGTCGGAATCGACCGCTGAACGCACCATTGTGCCCGACCGTTGTCGGGGCAAAGTGGAAGTCTCGGGTTTAAAGTTCACCTATGGCGAGAACATGCCCAGCGTTGAAATCCAGCGTTTAGTGCTGCAACCGGGCGAGCGCGCCGCCATTTTGGGTTCAGTGGGGTCGGGCAAGTCAACGTTGATTAAAATTTTGACCGGCTTGTATCAGGCCACCGAAGGCAAAGTGTTTTTGGACGATGTGGACATGAACCACATTGCCACGGATTTTATTCGCGAACACATCGGCTACCTACCACAAGATGTTCGGCTGTTTAACGGCAGTCTGCGCGAGAACTTGGTGCTGGGTTTGCCAGAACTTAGCGACTCACAAATTTTGCGTGCAGCGGCCTTAACGGGCTTGGATGCGGCCATTAAAACCCACCCCATGGGTTTGCAAATTCCTATCTCGGAAGGCGGCAAGGGCCTGTCGGGCGGTCAGCGGCAGCTGGTCGGACTGACACGCTTGCTGCTGGCGCGCCCCAATATACTTATGTTGGATGAGCCCACGGCATCCATGGATGCGCAACTTGAAGCGCGCGTGATGAAGCATCTATTCGAGGAATTGCCACCCGAAGCCACCGTGTTGGTGGCCACCCATAAAGCGGGCGTGCTGAAGTATGTGACCCGTTTGATTGTGATGGACGGCGGCAGGGTAGCCTTAGATGGTCCTAAAGACGCGGTCATCGCAAAACTGAATGAGCAAGCCAAAGCGCAATTGGCCAAGCAGCGAGCGGCGCTGGAGTCGCAAAAGCCCGACACTGCGGGCAACCTAGGAGGTGGCGAATGAACCTCCTGTGGTTTTTAAATGCCAGTGACGAAGCGTCACTGTATCGCTCAAATTTGCGAAGCGATCTGAAACGACCGCGACGGGTCATGTGGGTGACCTTTATCGCGCTGGTGAGTTTTGGTACGTGGGCGTATTATTCTGAAATCGATCAGGTCGCGAGGGCTCCCGGGTCTGTGATCCCCAGTTCAAACATACAAATCATACAAAGCCGCGATGGTGGTGTGTTAGAGGCTTTGCCCGTAAAAGCCGGTGATCTGGTTGAAAAAGGCCAGATTATTGCGCAGTTTAACGTCACCGAAGCGCAGGCCGATTACCGTGAGGCTCGAGCCAAAGCCGCCAGCTTGCATGCAACGCTGGCAAGACTGCGAGCCGAAGTGTTTGAAACTGCGCCTGATTTCGGCGATGAGTTTGCGGACTACGCCCAGTTCCAAGAAAGTCAGCTAGCGCTCATGGCTAAGCGGCAGTCGGCTCTTAACGAAGACTTGGATGCCATCGACGGCATGCTGCGTTTAATTCGCGAAGAAATCGCCATGAATGAGCCGCTTGTGCAGAAAGGGGACGTCAGTAAAACCGAGATTTTACGCTTACAGCGCCAAGAAGCTGAGTTGGTGGCCAAGCACACCAGTCGGCGCAATGAATACTTTCAGGAAGTGCAAGCTGCGTTTGCAGAGACGGAGGAAGAATACGAGCGCGTTCGTCAGGCTGTTATTCAGCGTGAGCGACAGCTCAGTCAAACCACCCTTCGGGCACCAGTGAAAGGTTTGATTAAGCAGATTCGGGTAACGACTGAAGGTGGCGTGATTCGTCCGGGTGAGGATGTGCTAGAAATTGTGCCGGTGGAAGATGACTTACTTATCGAGGCCAAATTGCCCCCGGCAGATATTGCGTTTGTCACAATAGGGCAAGAAGCTACGGTTAAAATCGACGCTTATGACTTCACCATTTACGGGAGTCTGAAAGGCACGGTATCGTACATCAGTGCAGATACCATTGAGGAGCAATCGGGTCAGAATAATTTGACCTATTACAGCATTCGAGTTAGAACTGACGGTAAACAATTTAGCGGCAGACCAAACGAGGATTTGCAAATTCTACCGGGTATGACGGCCATGGTCGAAGTGCAAACGGGTAAAAACACCATACTAAATTACTTATTAAAACCCATCACCAAAACGATTAACGAGTCGTTGGGTGAACGTTAAGAACAGCAATAGCTAAGCAAGGGGACAACCATGAGCTTTGAAGATCAAGACATTCAATCAACCGTATCGAATGCAGACGTGCCAGCGCAAGCAGCAGCACCCGAAGCGGCATTGCCGCCGGCGGCGCCCGAGATTCCCGCAGTAGAACAAGCGGAATTAGTCGCTGCGCCGGCCGGCATTCAAGTCGCCGATGCAAGTGAAGAGGCCGAATGGTTGTTCGACGCTTTAGAGGAAGAAGCAGAAGAAGAGACTGAAGAAGAAGCTTACGAAGCGGAAGCCGAGGAAGCGTCTGCGGAGGATGATGCGCAAGCAGATTCTGATGCCGATGTAAGCGGCGAGGCTAGCGCCGAAGCTACAGCTGAAGCGGGCGGTGCAGAAGCAGCGGGCACTGCGGCAAGTTCGGGCGGTATTTCATCGGCCTGGTTGTGGGGCGGTTTAGCAGTTGCTGGTGCGGCAGCGGCTGCGTCAGGTGGCGACAGCACTCCCAAAACC
>JALRFH010000229.1 GCA_023253715.1 Halieaceae bacterium | reverse complement strand
ATTGGGATCCGTGGCCCTGGCACACCAACACAGGTACAAAAAGGAATGTCTAAGTCCACGCACGCGACAAAAATGGGGTACCACTTTTTGTCCGACAGCGAAACTTGTGGGCATAAACCCGACGGGAATGCCGTGACCGCTTTCAGGTCGTACTTTTCTTTTAAGCGACGAATTTTACGAACTTCTTCCATGCCCTTGTTCGGGTTACATTCGTAGCTGGCAATAAAACGATCGGGGTGCTCGAGCACCGCTTTGTTTTGCAGCGTGTACTGGTCTTCATCGACGCCGATCATGGCTTTTTCGATGCCGAACTCATCCATCTTTTGGATGGTGTACGCGATGTAGTCATCCTGCACACCCGTCCTGGGGATGTCTTTGAACATGTATTGCGCCGGCATTTTGAACATCTGACGGCTTTGCTCATCCATCAGTAAAGGCTTGATGAAGTCGTAGTAATCCGATGTGTCGTTGTTGGGAATCGCCATCATCAAATCGATGATTCCAATGTTTTCTGGCATTGCCATGGTTAATCTCCTTACTTGAATTTGGTGTACCCGTTACGCACTCATCGGCGGGTAATCGGTAAATCCTTCGGCTTCTCCGCCGTACAATGTTTTCATGTCGATTCGTGCAAGCTCGGCACCTGCTTGGAAACGCGCTGGCAAATCTGGGTTCGCAATGAAGGGCCGGCCAAATGACACAGCATCGACGAGTCCATCGGCGATGGCTTGGTTGGCTTCTTCAGCACTGTAACTGTCGTTGGCAATCACAAGTCCCTTGAAGTTTTCGCGAGCCAACGCCAACGAATCCAAGCCCGTTGCATTCATGCGAATCACGTGCAAGTAAGCCAAGTTGTAGTCATTAAGACCTTGCATCAAGGCCGCAAAGGTTTCTTTTGGATCATCGTCATGCAAATCATTAAACGGGTTCGCTGGACAAATACGAATGCCCACACGGTCGTGGCCAACAGCTACAGCAATTGCCGCAACGGTTTCTAAAACAAAACGCAGCCTATTGACGAGACTGCCGCCATAGTTATCTTCACGCTGATTCGTGCCGGTTGATAAAAACTGAGCCGGTAAATAACCCGAAGTGCAGTGTAGCTCTACACCGGCAAAGCCGGCTTGAATCGCCAGTAACGCCGAATTGACGTACTGTGCTTGAACTTCTTTGATTTCTTCAAGCGTCATGGCCTCGGGTTCTGGCATAGACTGCATGCCATTCGGGGTAAAGATCTGATCTTTACAGGCAATAGCCGAAGGCGCCAAAAAGCGAGCTCCTGGCGCTTTGTTGTCGGGGTGACCCACGCGACCGCAGTGCATAAGCTGAGCCACCATTTGCCCACCCTGCGCTTTGACCGCCGCCGTCACTTTTGACCACGCTTCGGCGTGCTCCGGTAAAAACAGGCCTGGCGTGCGGTTATAGCCCTTGCCATCCAACGATGGATGCACCCCCTCACTGATAATCAGACCGGCGCTAGCGCGCTGACGGTAGTAATCGACGTGCAGGTCCGTCACTAAATCGTCGTCGGTAGCGCGACTGCGCGTCATCGGCGCCATGACAATCCGGTTAGGAAGTTCGAGAGCACCCAAGGTGATGGGCGAAAACAAAGCATCTAAAGTCATAAGGTTCCTTAACGCGTGCGGATTTTCGGGTTGCTTTGCTGGCCCCGCATCGTTTTCAAAAATTGCTCGTAAGGCGCAGGCGCTGCGACAGAGGGCAGCTCATCCGAAGGTTCTTTGTCCCAGAACGCTTTCCAGGTTGGGAACAAATCGTGATAGGCGCCTTCGTAAGGGTCGCGATCAGGCCAGCGCATTTTGTTGTCGCCCACTGGGGGCTTATTCAAATCGACAGCGTACCAGTAGCAAGGCAAGCGACGCGCGAAATACCAGCGCCCGTCAATCCGCTCGTAGTGATCCCAGTAAATCATTTGCATAATGACCCACTCAATATCGCCATTTTCGGCTGGGGTTTCGTGCTCGTTTTTCGAATACACCACACCCACCGCATGATCCGGGTCTTCAAATTCAATAATATGGTTACCAATGTGATGGGAGGTACCTGTAAATTGCTCGCGCAATGTCTGATCCATCCACTGCTTAAAGTACGCACGGCCGACCTTATCTTTGCCCACACGCACGTTTTCCGGGAACAAATTCACCATCGCGTCTAAATCGCGCATATCCAAAGACAGCGAGTACTTGGCCGCGAGCTGACGGATCTCGTCTAAGGACTCTAAGCGATCAATCCGCCGTAAAATTTCTGCATCTGACATGTAATAATCCTTACGACTTGGCAATATGTAGGCCGGCCACGCGACCACTGAATGAGGCGTCGCCGACAGAACTGCCCGAAGCGTACCCATCCCCACGCCGCGGCACGCCGCAGGCCGTGCGACCCGCTGCGTACAGACCGGGAATGATATCACCACCCGCAGTTAGCACCTGGCCATCGACGGTTGTATCGAGACCGCCTAAGGTAAAATAAGGGTAGAACGTACCGTTGCCGGGCGTGCAATCTAAAGCAACCAAGGGTGGCTCAAGTGGCTTCAACCAGGCGGCATCTTTATGAAACAAGGGGTCGTGCCCCTCTCTGGCAAAGCGATTGAAGGTCTCGATGCAGTTTTGCAGCTGGCCGTCGGGTAAATTGAGTTCTGCTGCAAGCTCATCCACGGTCTCGCCTGTTCCGCCGATCGGAGAACCCAAATACGACTGTGTCTCGTAACCCTCGTAATCCTCGACGTTCATCACAAAATATACGGGGCCACCCACTTGGCGTAAGCAAGCGGCACCCACTCGCCCGTGGTAGGCGTCTTCGTTGATAAATCGCTGACCCTGAGCATTGACCAAAATGCCATAGGTCAATGTTGCTGGAGGGTAATACGGCAAACTCACAAAGCCTTCGTGCATGTTAATGACCGCACCGCCCACGCTCATCCCCATTTGAATACCCGAACCGGTATCGTTGGGGTTCCCAATCGGCATACTCGCTTTCATCAGCTCAGGCGCATACTGCTTGACCATGTCTTCGTTCATGACAAAGCCACCGCAGCAGAGCATCACGCCCTTCTTGGCTTCGACAAACTTTTCTTGCATGTCTTGGCGAATAACGGCACCACAGACACGGGTAAGGCCGTCTTCAGTACTGACAATCAGCTTAAGAACGCGTGTTTCAAATCGTTGCTCGATGCCGCGCTTCGCAACCGCTTCCGCCATAATTTTCATGAACAGCGGACCGCCGTTATCACCTTCAACGTACAAATTATGACCACGAGGTGCTGGCGGAATCTGATCTTTAAACGGCCAAGCCTTTTCGCTGCCGGTAAACAACAGACAGTCGTCGGTTAATGCCATCATGGCACGGCCCGGGTACTCAGAATCTTTAAAAGGGACGCCTTGCTCAACCAGCCAGTCAAAGTGCTCGACACTGTCATCACAGTAACGGCGTGTTTTTTCAGCGCTGGCCTGCGGGCCATTCGCCATCATTAAATAGTCATACATGGCCTCTGCTGTGTCTTCATAGCCCACGGCCTTTTGCACGCGTGTGCCACCACCTAAATACAGCTCGGCGGATGATAATGCTGTAGAGCCGCCAGCATCTGAGGCGGCTTCTACAATCATCACCTTAGCGCCATTATCGTGTGCAGCAATAGCAGAGCACGCTCCCGCGGCACCAAAGCCCACTACAAGCACATCCACCTGAGCATCCCAGTGCTCAACCTCTTCCCGACGCAAAGGCCTAAACTTACTATTCACAACACAATCTTCCCTAGTATTGTTCTAATTTTGTGAGCCCACCTTATAAGTTTTACCCCCCACACACAGCCCTCATTTGGACGATAGCTCGCCGGCGCATAAAGACCATAGTCCGAATGTGTGTTAACGCGACCGGCCATTGTGCGGTAGCCTACGCATCGACAAATACAACAACTATGGCGGGAAGGCTATGCAGTGGTATACCGGAAACACGTTCTACGACACCCTGTTAATCGTGGGTTTTTTATACGCATTAATGATCTTCGTCAGCAGCCTGTACGGCACGGCTGCGTACGGCGGTCGCTTTGGCGGTGGTGGTGCTAAATCCAAAGGTATTAAATTAGGATCAAAGCCTGGCTGGATCCTGATGGAACTACCGGGCCTAATTGTCTTCCCCATCGTATTCTTTATGGGCGAGAACTCGGACCAAATTGTGCCACTGTTCTTCTTAGCGATTTGGATGTTCCACTACACCAACCGCGCGCTAGTTACCCCCTTGTTAATGCGCACAGCGCCTGGCGCCAGCCAAACCTTTGCGTTTAATGTGGTCGTTGCGGGCTGGATCACACTGTTCATGCACGGCTACTTCAACGCCGAGTACATTGCCAACATCGGCACCCAGTATACGGTCGAATGGTTCAGTGATCCGCGCTTCATCATTGGTATCGCAATTTACGCCTTTGGCTTTACCTTAAACGTTTACTCCGACACCATCTTGCGCAACTTGCGCTCGAAGAAGCCCGACCCCAGCGAGCCACGCTACAAGATCCCTTACGGCGGTTTCTTTAAGTGGGTCAGCTGCCCACAATACCTCGGCGAAATCTTGTCATTCACGGGCTTTGCCATCATGACCTGGAACCTAGGTGCGGTGTTTGTCTTGGCGATTACCGTCGGAAACTTAGCGCCCCGCGCTATGGTGACGCACAAGTGGTTCCTGAAAAACTTCGACGATTACCCTAAAGAGCGCAAGGCGCTGATTCCTTACATCTGGTGAGTGCGCTTCCTCCGCTTTGAAGGCCGCTTTTGCGGCCTTTAAGATAAGCGCCTAGATCCTGGCGATTAACACAGAACTTAGTTTATTTGTAGATACAATGATGAGGCCCCATTGCATTTCGTTTTCCTGATATGACCTTCAACTCGGAGCACTAGGCCTCATGATGCAGGCTGTAATGTAAGCGGAAAGACAGGGTTTATAAGTTCTTCAGGAGGAATCCACCGCTGCATCAAGTTACCTGACCTTACTTGCTCTCCTTCTATCACTGAACAGGCCCCTGGTGGAACATAACCGCCCAATGGCGCGGCACCGGGCTTGCGTTCAGATCTCATAATAGTAGAGACATTTTCTTGTGTTGCGAATGCGATAACGTTATCACTATTCATTTCTGGGTCAGGATCTTCAATAACGAACAACTTGTCACAGAAATTGATATAACCCGATAGAAACGCAGGGCCTGTGCAATCGTCGGTCGTATAATAAACTTTGTATAGTGCATACCCAACATCGTATGCGCTGTTAGGGTCATCCTCCTCCCCCAACCCAAGTACTTGGTTTAAAGCGGTATCAACCAACAGCCCTCCGCAGAGACTGGGAGCCAATTCGAGGTTAT
>JALRFH010000120.1 GCA_023253715.1 Halieaceae bacterium | reverse complement strand
AATTTGGGTAATGATTTCCGCCCTGCCTATGACATTTTGGATGCCAAAGCCTTTGTGAATGGTTTGGTCGGTCTGATGGCGACAGGCGGTTCAACCAACCTCTTTGCGAAGTCGATGGTAAAATTGTTGGCGCAATAGGCGTCAGTTCGGGGACACCATTGCAAGATCTGGACGTTGCTCAGGCTGGGGTGGCATATTTTTTATCCTACCGATAGCAAGGTCGTTTTCGATCACGTCAAAGCGCTCTTCGCGCTCGAATAAATCCGCCAAATGCTCGGGCAACGGTGGCGCAAAATCTAATCCGGCTTGAGCAATCGCGCTGGGGAACTTCGCAGCGTGAGCGGTCGCCAAGGTGATCATGGGAGTTTCGGGCTTTCCGTAAAGACGTGCCGCCGCGACACCGATGGCTGAATGCGGGTCAGCCAAGTATTGGCAGTCGTGCCACAAACGCGCAACCTCAGCGCAGGTTTCATCGTCGCTAACGCGATGACTCGCGAACAAGGCTCGAGTACGTGCCATCGCCGTTTCAGAGAACTGAATCGGTTCAGTTTTGAACTGTTCAAATAAATCTGCAATGGCCGCGCCCTCACGATCATAGACATCAAACAATAAGCGCTCAAAGTTACTCGATACCGTGATGTCCATACTCGGGGATAGGGAAGCCTCCAGTGACATCTTGTCGTAGACACCGGTGGTCATCATTTTATGCAGCACGTCGTTTTTATTCGTGGCAATCACCAACTGCTCTACCGGCAGTCCCATTTGTTTAGCGAGATAACCGGCAAAAATGTCACCGAAATTTCCCGTAGGCACCGAAAAACTCACGGGCCGATCAGGGCTTCCCACACTCAAAGCCGCGTAGAAGTAATAGACGATTTGGGCCATGATCCGAGCCCAATTGATCGAATTCACTGCCACCAAGCCACGATCTGACGGCAAACCCGAGCGATCACCGAAAGTTGCTTTTACCAGCGCTTGGCAATCATCAAAATTACCTTGAACCGCCAAGTTGTGGATATTGGCACCGGTCACCGTGGTCATTTGCTTGCGTTGCACATCAGAAACACGCTGATACGGATGCAGAATAAAAATATCGATGTTACTGCACCGCTTACAGCCTTCAATCGCGGCCGAGCCGGTATCACCGGAGGTCGCACCCATAATCATGATGCGTTCATCACGGCGTTTAAGAACTTCGTCTAACAAACGCCCGAGCAACTGCAGTGCGAAGTCTTTAAAGGCCAACGTCGGGCCGTGAAACAACTCTAACACCCATTGATTTGGCGCGATTTGTACCATAGGCGCCACCGCATCATGCCGGAACACAGCATAGGTCTCGCTAAGAATTGCGTCTAATTGCACTCTCGAAAATGTATCCGCAACAAACGGATGAATAATCTCAGCTGCAAGCTCAGGGTAGCTGAGACCTCTCCACGAACGAATTTTTTCCTCCGAGAAGGTAGGTAGTTCTTCGGGAACATACAAACCACCATCTGAGGCTAAGCCAGTGAGTAAAACCTCTTCGAAATTTAAAGCCGGCGCTTTACCACGGGTACTAATGTATTTCATGATTTCCTCTTCTTCACTAGCCCTTCAGATTCTCGACGCGGATACGCATCACCTCTGAAAGCGTTGTTTCTAGTGCTTCAATCTCGGCAACTGCCCCTAACAACTGAGCTTGCTCGGCGGGGTTCGTTAATAACACCAACGATACGCTTTGCTGTCCTTTGGTGGGTGGTTTTTGAATCAGTGCTTCAATGCTAATTCCCCGTTCGCTCAGTATGCTTGATACCTTGGACATGACGCCGGGTTTGTCTTGTACGTTTAAACGCAGATACCAAGGCGTAATCACCTGAGCCATCGGTACACTTTCAATTTCAGTGATCGATTCCGGGTCAACACCTAAGGCGGGGATTTGCGGCAATTGATCCGCTGCCAGCTCTCGCGCAATGTCGACCACGTCTGCGACCACTGCCGAGGCTGTCGGTGCGGCACCAGCGCCGGCACCGCAATAGAGAGTTGGGCCAACGGCGGAACCATCGATCAGAACCGCATTTTCAACCCCGTTTACACGCGACAGTAGCTGGTCTTCTGGAATCAAGGTCGGGTGTACGCGCAGATTGACCCCCGCCTCGGTCAGCTTAGCAATACCTAGGTGTTTGATGCGGTAGCCAAGCTCTTCTGCAAAGCTTAAATCCGCTGGCGTAATCCGAGTCACGCCCTCGGTGTAGACTCCATTTACATTCAGCGGTATACCGAATGCAATAGCCGCCAAAATGACCAATTTGTGAGCTGCATCAATACCTTCAACATCGAAGGTGGGGTCCGCTTCCGCATACCCCAGGGCTTGAGCTTCTGCTAAAACCTCATCGAACGCCCGTTTTGCCGTAGCCATTTCCGTCAAAATAAAATTCGTTGTGCCGTTGATAATACCCGCCAGCCAATTGATCTCATTTCCCGCCAAGCCTTCTCGCAGCGCTTTAATGATGGGAATGCCTCCGGCCACCGCAGCCTCATAGCGCAACGCCACGCCTTCTTCATTCGCCAAGGCAAACAACTCGGTACCAAACTCCGCGATTAAGGCCTTATTGGCTGTAACAACATGCTTGCCGGCCTTGATCGCGCGTTCGACCAATTCCTTCGCCACCGTGGTACCGCCAATAAGTTCAATAACGATATCAATTTCCGGGTCATCTACGACAGCGAAAATATCGCGGCTTACTTTACTGCCACCAGTGTCACAGAGCGGGTTATCGCGACGTGCACCAATGTGCGCGATTTCGAGTATCGCACCGGCTCTGCGATTAATGGCGTCACCACTTGCGGCAAACACATTCACTGTCCCACTGCCTACCGTACCCAAACCGCAGATACCGAGTTTGATCGTCTTCATTGTTCTCCCCTTAACCGACCAAACCGTCGTTTTTAAACATTTTCTTAATATTACGAATGGCTTGACGCGTCCTGTGTTCATTTTCGATCAAGCCGAACCGAACGTAGCCTTCACCGTATTCACCAAAACCAATACCAGGGGAAACGGCGACTTTCGCGTCTTTCAGTAATTTTTTACTAAACTCTAAGGAGCCCATTTCACGATAGGCCTCAGGAATTTGAGCCCACACAAACATCGTGGCTTTGGGCGGCACCACGGGCCATCCCGCGTTATTCAAGCCACTACACAAGACATCGCGTCGACTTTTATACAGGGCGACAATCTCACTGACACACGATTGATCGCCCTCCAACGCCGCAATCGCAGCGACCTGTATTGGCGTAAACATTCCATAGTCGAGGTAGCTTTTCACTTTAGCCAAAGCGCCAACCAAGGTCTTGTTACCCACACAAAAGCCGACACGCCAGCCTGGCATGTTGTAGCTTTTTGACATCGTAAAAAATTCAACCGCGATATCTTTCGCGCCATCGACCTGCATAATCGATGGAGCCACGTAACCATCAAAGCACAAATCAGCGTAGGCCAGATCCTGAACCACCCATATACCGTACTCTTTAGCGACGGCGATGACTCGCTCGAAGAACTCCAATTGCACGCACTGCGTTGTTGGGTTTGACGGAAAACTCAGCACCAACATCTTAGGACGCGGCCACGAGTTTTTAATCGAATTTTCCAGCTCTTCAAAAAATTGATTTTCATCACCCATCGGCACGTGCCGAATGTCTGCGCCTGAAATCACAAAGCCGTACGGATGAATCGGGTAGCTGGGGTTAGGCACCAAAATCGCGTCGCCAGGCCCAGTGGTCGCCAAGGCCAAATGCGCTAGACCTTCTTTTGAGCCAAGCGTGACAATCGCTTCAGTCTCTGGATCCAAATCAACGTCATAACGATTTTTGTACCACGTGGTAATGGCACGACGTAAACGAGGTATCCCCTTTGACTGCGAATAGCGATGGGTATCTCCACGCCGCGCTGTCTCGACCAGCTTATCTACAATGTGTTGGGGAGTGGGTTGATCGGGGTTACCCATACCAAAATCAATGATGTCCTCGCCCCGGGCGCGGGCCTCCTGCTTAAGCTGTCCTGTGATATTAAAGACATAAGGGGGAAGACGGTCGATTCGTGCAAAATGGTCGTTCACAATAATTCCAAAAATAAAACGGCCCGCAGGCCTAGTCTATAATGCAAGCGCGCGTGCGCCCGGTTGGTACTATTCAGTAATACCCAAAATCTCAGCGAGTTGATCGGCTGTTTTGTAGCCTGGGATAAGCTCACCCGTTTCTAAAACGATAGCCGGAGTACCGCTCACACCAACGGCGCGGCCCAGGTTAAATTGCTCAGCTACGAGTGTACTGGTGCAAGTCTTTAGCGGACGACTCTCATTGTTTTTGTAGGCGGTAAGGGTCGCCGCTCGATCCTGCGAACACCACGTGCTGACCAACTCATCCAACCCTCGACGATTTTTTTCAGCGGGCTTCAAACCATAACGTGGGTAGGCCAGGTAACGCACTTCAACGCCTAGCTCGTTTAAACGCGGCACTTCGGCATGTAATTTTCGACAGTAATAGCAAGTGGTGTCGGTAAAGACGCTAATCACCGCTTTGACTTCACCTTCCGGCATAAAAATCGTGGCATCGCTGTCTTTAACTGATGCCATCAATTTAGCGCGTTCGCTATTTCGACGCATCTCGGTAATGTTGACGACACCGTTTTCGAGCACCGAGAACAAATCGCCCACAAAAAAATACGAACCCGATTCGTGCGCCACAATTGTCGGACCATCGCGGAATGTTACTTCATACAAATCATCGACACCCGCAGGTTGAATTGACTCAACCACCATGCCAGATAGAGCAGACTCGAGCGCTTCTTTTAACCGCGATTCCACGTCGGCGTCCGCTCCAAACGTGTTAGAAGCAAGCATTGTTAACAGACTGATCATCAAGATCTTCTGAAGGTTTTTCATCACAGGTCTCTGGGCCTCGGGCACTGCATATTTAAAAACAGGCTATTGTACCCTGTGTAGCACCCAGTTGGTATGGCTCTAACCCCTTGGATGGTGCTTTGCGTGCAAATCTTGTAGTCGCTGCTGGGCGACATGGGTATAAATTTGGGTCGTGGTTAAATCTGAGTGCCCCAATAGCATTTGTACGACACGCAAGTCTGCTCCGTGATTCAGGAGATGCGTGGCGAATGCGTGCCTCAGGGTATGCGGTGACAAGGGCGGTTTGATTCCCGCTCGCTTCGCATACAGCTTAATTCGGTGCCAAAAGGTTTGCCGCGTCATGCCCTGGCCCCTATTGCTGGGAAATAACCAATCATTGGCTTTCTTTTCAACGATGAGAGGCCGGCCTTCACGCAAATAACGCGCCAACCAATCCAGTGCCTCCTCTCCCATGGGAACTAAGCGCTCTTTCGAGCCCTTCCCCAAAACTCTAACCACACCCTGATTTACGCTGACGTTCAATTGCGTAAGCCCCACTAGTTCGCTGACCCGTAAACCGCAAGCGTACAACAACTCCAGCATCGCTTTATCACGCAATTCTATGGGGTTTTCGATATTCGGGGCATTGAGCAAAGCATCGACATCTTGCTCGGACAAAGATTTGGGTAACGCGCGCCCCATCTTGGGCGATTCAACATCCGCGGTTGGGTCCGACACGCACCAGTTTTGCCGCAAGGCGTAGCGATAAAAACTTCGCAAGCAAGACAATAAGCGAGCGGTGGATCGTGGCGAGCGCCCCTGCTTTAAACGCAGACCTAAGTAACGCTGCAAATCCGCGCCGTCGGCTTTTCGTAGACTTCGCCCCACGGCCTTAGCGCTCAACCAGGCTTGGTAATGACTTAAATCGGTTCGATAAGCACTCAGCGAGTTGTCAGAAAGACCCCGCTCCATCCACAGAGCATCTATGAATTGTTCAATATCTGGATCAGTCGCCATGCCAACGCACACCCCACTCCCACAACACCACTCTAACAGGAAGAACGCAGGCAAGGCCAGAACGCAAAAAACGCCAACCTAGGTCGGCGTTTTGCTGGACAAGAACGGAGCTTTCGCTCGCGGAGGGCAAGCTTTCGTTTGTGTTCATAAATGTGGCCGCGTATCACGCCTTTGACCCCAATGTGCCAGACGCGTCCCGTTGGATTGACGAAGATTTCAACCGCCTTTGGG
>JALRFH010000122.1 GCA_023253715.1 Halieaceae bacterium | reverse complement strand
GCGGTCATGGCTATGCTGGTGTTAGCATCGATAACCTCATGGTTCATGATTGTTAAGCGGGGACTCTATTTCCAGCGAGCCAAATCGGCCATGTTGGACTTTGAAGACGCGTTTTGGTCAGGTTCCGATTTGTCCGCTCTGTACAAAGAAGGCTCGGAACGCGCCGCGAGCGGCGAGTTGATCCATGGAATGGAAAGCCTCTTCCGAGCCGGCTTTAAAGAGTTTTCACGTTTGGCCCAGCAACCTGAGATGGATGCCGATGCAATTTTAGAGGGCGCTAGGCGAGCTATGCGTGTGGCGATGTTACGCGAAGAAGAACGCTTGGAACAACACTTAGCCTTTTTGGCTTCGGTTGGATCTACCAGTCCGTACATCGGCTTGTTTGGTACAGTCTGGGGTATCATGCATTCGTTTCGTGGTCTGGCCAGCAGCTCCCAAGCGACCCTTGCCACAGTTGCTCCCGGCATCTCGGAAGCATTGGTTGCCACCGCGATGGGCTTGTTTGCGGCGATTCCTGCTGTGTTGGCGTACAACCGGTACACCGCTCGGGTGGATGTGTTTGTCAATCGCTACGATACCTTCATGGACGAGTTTTCGGGTTTGTTGTACCGCCAAGCTTACGCATTGAGACAGCGTCAGCAGGAGCAGGCCTAATATGGCAGGGCGCAAGCGTTTACGACCGGTTGCCGATATCAATGTGGTGCCCTACATCGACGTGATGTTGGTGCTACTGATTATTTTTATGGTCACTGCTCCCTTGTTGATGCAGGGTGTTGAGGTTGAATTGCCTAAGGCGGAGGCGCAAGCCGTTGACAGCGCTGACAGTGAGCCTTTGATTGCGTCGATCAAAGCGAATGGTGAGTTGTACTTGAACGTGGGCGGTGATGAGTCTGCGGCAATTACCTTAGAAACATTGCAGCGTCGAGTGGGGGCTGTATTGCGAGCCAATCCCAATAAACCCGTGCTAGTTTGGGGGGATCAGGCTGTGCCCTACGGCCAGGTGGTCAACTTGATGGTCGCGCTACAGGCCTCGGGTGCGGCCAACGTTGGTTTGGTCACGGAGTCGCCGCAGTGATACGGTGGTGGTATGCCTTTGTCGATGGCTTAGTGCCTGTAACCGTTACCGTGGTTATTCATGGATTGGGCCTTCTGATGTTGCTGATTAATTGGAATTCGGTCATCCCGGAATATTATGAAACGGTCAAGCCCGCGCAAGTTATTAGCGCCAAGCTCGTGGATGTCGCCTCAATTCCAAAGTCTAATCCTAAGCGCTCGCTTGCCGATGCGATTCCAAATCGCCCTTCGACGCAAGAATTGAATCGGCAGTCGCAACAAATTAATACCCAACCTATTGATACTAAGGTCAGTGCCGCTAAGCCCGTAATTCCCACGGATAC
Organism: Halieaceae bacterium; assembly: GCA_023253715.1. Classification (GTDB taxonomy): domain Bacteria; phylum Pseudomonadota; class Gammaproteobacteria; order Pseudomonadales; family Halieaceae; genus Aequoribacter. Next base: position 28,155 of record JALRFH010000122.1, on the reverse strand, counting down.
GGTCAGGCCAAGTACGAAGCCCAAGGCCAATGATTCCGCTCAGCGGTTTACAGCGGAGGAGCTTGCGAAGTTGACCAAAAGCAATATCGACCAGAGTCTCGCGGCCGAAGGTGAGTCGTCAGAACAAGATATGACTGCGAGTTTTACGGCCCTCATTCGTCAAACCGTGGTGAACTATTGGTCTCGCCCCCCAAGTGCTCGCAATGGTATGCAAGCCGTTTTACAGTTACAGCTAATACCGACAGGGGACATTGTGGGTGTGACGGTTGTGCAAAGTAGTGGCGATGCGGCGTTTGATCGTTCAGCGGTTAATGCGGTAGAAAAGGCGGCTCGATTTCCTGAATTGCAGAAGCTACCCCCGAGGGAGTTTGAGAAGACGTTTCGACGTTTTAAATTATTGTTCAAGCCAGAGGATTTACGATACTAATGAAGTCGTTTTTGTGGTCGGTGCTCATTTTGATTGTTACTTTCTCCAGTGGAGTGGCGCGCGCTGAATTGGTTATCGAAATAACCCAGGGCATTGATAATCCAACAGTGATTGCGGTTTCCCCCTTTGCATGGGAAGGGTCCGGAGTTGCGCCCGAGGATGTGGCTTACATCATTCAAAACGATTTGTATCGAAGTGGTCAGTTTGCACCCGTGGCACGAGAAAATATGCTGGGCACCCCCTCTCGTGACGAGGATATATTTTTCCGCGATTGGCGCATGGTAAACGCCCAATACCTGCTGATTGGTCGATTAACGGGCGATCAAACGTTGATTGCCGATTTTGCCTTGTACGATGTCACCAAGCAGACGCTTGTGATTCAGGGGCGTGAAGAGTCGGTAGTGGGCGAGGTGCGGACTTTATCACATCGCATCGCTGATCGCGTTTACACAGCGCTGACCGGTATTCCAGGCGCCTTTGCGACCAAACTTTTGTATGTGGCGGTCACGCCCATTCCGGGTGAAAAAGATTATTACGAGCTTACCTTAGCCGATGCTGACGGTGCCCGTCCCAGAGTGTTGTTAGCCTCGCGCGAACCCATCTTGGCGCCCACCTGGTCACCCGATGCCAAAGAAATCGCCTATGTGTCATTCGAGACTTCACGTCCCGCCATTTTTAGGCAAAATCTGCAGACTGGCGCGCGCGAGCAATTAACGGCATTCCGCGGTTTAAACGGATCGCCGTCATGGTCTCCTGATGGCCAACGCATGGCCATGGTGTTGTCAAAGGATGGTAATCCCGATATCTACGTCCTTGATATGCAAACCTATGTGTTGGAGCGTATTACGCGCAACTACGCGATTGACACGGAGCCGACTTGGATGCCCGACGGGAAATCACTGTTGTTTACCTCAGATCGTCCTGGTCGGCCTCAGATTTATCGCTACGATTTTGTGACTGGATTGACCGATCGTGTGACTTACGAAGGCAGCTACAATGCGCGTGCTCGCGTGGCACAAGACGGCCGTAATGTGGTTCTGGTACACCAGCAAGACGGTGACTATAAAATCGCTGTCCTAGATTTAGAGACGCGCCGATTAACTGCCTTAACTTCCACAGATTTAGATGAGAGTCCGAGTATCGCGCCCAACGGGTCTATGGTACTCTATGCGACGAAACAAGCGGGACGCGGCATATTGGCTGCGGTCTCGGTAGATGGCGGTGCGCGTTTTAATCTTCCAGCCCGAGATGGCGAAGTAAGAGAGCCCGCGTGGTCGCCTTATCTGCCCAAGACACCGTGATGGACATGAACTAAAACACCCTTCGTGAAAAGGAAAATCACATGAAACAGCTTCCTAAATTTCGCCAGTTGGTTACCGTTGCTTTTTTAAGCGTATTTCTAGCGGCCTGTGCTGGAAACGACACTAAAGAGCAAGAAGCCGCCGCTGCACAAGCAGCCGCGGAAGCTGCTGCGCAAGCTGAGGCCGATGCGGCTGCAGCGAAGGCTGCAAAAGAACGTGCTGAAGCCGAGGCAGCGGCCGAGCTGCGTCGTTTGCAGGACGACGCGCGCATGGCGGGCAACGTTGTTTATTTCGAGTTTGATAGCTCAGCGCTGACTGACAATGGCCGCGCTGTATTGGACAAACACGTTGCCTTGTTGAAAAGTACAGGCGCATCGGTTCGTTTAGAAGGTCACACTGATGAACGCGGTACTCGCGAGTACAACATGGCACTAGGTGAGCGTCGTGCTAATGCGGTGCGGGATTACATGATGGTGAAAGGTATTCCTGGTTACCGCTTGGAAAGCATTAGCTTCGGTGAGGAAAAGCCTGTTTCATATGGTTCCAGCGAGGTAAGCTGGTCTCAGAACCGTCGCGTCGAGATCCAGTAAGCGGCTGTTGTGATGCAGAGAATGCTCGGAGCGCTTAGCGCGCTACTTGTCTGTGCAAGCGTTTCGGCTCAGGATTTTATTGATCTTGAGTCAGAGCGCTCGCGCACTGGTAATTCGGTGGTTGTCGCTGAGCCTCGGGCTGATGAAGACGCTGCCGTCAATCCGGCCCCTATTCCGCAAGGGTCCGTGAGTTATGGTCTAAATGGTCAGGTAGCGACGACGACCTCGAGTGTGTTAATCCAAGATAGCCAAAGCGCTGTGGCCTCTGATCCGGGTTCTGTATTCATTCAAGTACAGCGTCTTGCTGAAGAGGTGCGTAGATTAAACGGTTTGGTAGAAGAGCAGGCGTATCAGATCAAAACTCTGCAGCGACAAAGCCTTGAGCGCTACATGGATATTGATCGGCGGCTTGCCGGTGGTTCTTCGGTAGCGCCGACTAAAGAGCAAATCAAGCCAGAAGAAAGTGCCTTGCCTGTCGTGAATACGCAAGAGGCCGAGTATAAAGCAGTGGACGCTAAAGAAGAGCCAGCCTACCTTGCGGCGCGGCAGCTCGTCTATGATCGTAAATTTGACGATGCAGTGCTAGCGTTCAACGATTTCTTACTGGAGTACCCGAATGGAGCTTACGCACCCAATGCGCACTATTGGTTGGGCGAGTTATATTTAGTGCTCAACCCGCCTAACCTAGAGTTGTCGCGTCAGTCCTTTCAGTTGCTATTGGATTTGTATCCCAAACACAGCAAGGCACCCGATGCGAACTTCAAGCTAGCGACCGTATATTTCGCGAAGGGTAATATCGAACGCGCTAAAACGATGCTTGAGTCGGTGATTGCGACTTATCCGAGGCAGCCCGTCGCTGAACTGGCCAAAAAGTTTTTGGCTGATAAATATTAAAATGACTCAGACCTCCTTTGAGGGCGCGCAGCAAACGAGTACGCGCCTTGCTCAAACGTTGCGAATCAGCGAAATTTTCCACAGCTTGCAAGGTGAAACCCGTACCTTAGGCTTGCCCACTGTTTTCGTGCGCTTAACCGGTTGTCCCTTGCGCTGCGTTTACTGTGACACCGAATATGCGTTTCACGGTGGGCAACAGCTTGCCCTAGGCGACATTCTGGATCAAACAGCCGTGTTTAAGACTCGGTTTGTGACGGTTACCGGGGGCGAACCGCTGGCTCAACCAAACTGTTGGCCCTTACTTGAGTTGCTTTGTGATGCGGGCTACGAGGTGTCACTGGAGACTTCCGGGGCTTTGTCGGTGGTTGGAGTTGATGATCGTGTTGTCAAAGTACTGGATTTAAAGACGCCTGGTTCTGGCGAATCACACCGAAACGATTACGACAACATTGCGCTGTTAAACCCACACGATCAGGTTAAGTTCGTAATCACGGACCGAGAAGACTACGATTGGGCCCGATTTAAAATCGATGAACTGGGCTTGGTCGGACGGGTATCCGACATATTGTTTTCACCGGTGCACGGTAAGTTAACGCCGACTCAGTTGGCGGATTGGATTTTGGCCGACCGGCTACCTGTGCGCTTTCAATTGCAACTGCATAAACTACTTTGGAACGATGAACCAGGACGTTGATAGAAAACCTAAAGCTGTGATTTTGGTGTCCGGAGGCTTGGACTCGGCTACCGTTCTGGCCATGGCTCACGCGCAAGGTTTTGAATGTTATACCTTAAGTTTTGATTACGGACAGCGACATCGCGCCGAACTTGTGGCAGCCGAGAAGCTATCAGCGGGCTACTCGGACGTAACTCATAAAGTCGTAACGCTTAACTTGGATTCGATCGGTGGGTCTGCTTTAACTGATACTGCGATTGCGGTACCTGAATCGCCGACCGAGGGTATTCCCATTACTTACGTCCCCGCGCGCAATACTATCTTTTTGTCAATTGCCTTGGGCTGGGCAGAGGTGCTGGGAGCACTGGATATTTTTATTGGCGTCAATGCTGTGGATTATTCTGGTTATCCTGATTGTCGCCCTGAGTTTATATCGGCCTACGAGTTGCTCGCAAACGTGGCCACGAAAGCGGGTGTAGAAGGACATCGCTTGCGTATTCAGGCACCTTTGTCGAGTTTGTCGAAGGCAGAGATCATTAAGCAGGGCGCTCTTTTGGGGGTGGACTACAGTGCAACAGTGTCGTGCTATCAGGCCGATATTGAGGGGCGCGCTTGTGGTTTGTGTGATAGTTGTCGCTTGCGAAAGGAAGGATTTGAAACTGCTGGTGTTCCCGACCCAACGCGGTATAAGTTGGCATAAAGCGTCATAGCGGTTTTTTCTTTGATTTTGGGCTTGAGTTTTTCCTGTAAACCAGTAAAATTCGCGCCTCTTCCGGGCCGTTAGCTCAGCTGGTAGAGCAGTTGGCTTTTAACCAATTGGTCGCTGGTTCGAATCCAGCACGGCCCACCAAACAAATAAAGGCTCGTCGTTAGACGGGCCTTTTTTGTTTGTGGTTAGCCGGTCTGAGATGAGAACCATTTCGACAAACCGCGTTTAAGCGGTTTGGACGCGGGAGCGTAGCGACGGCGCCCCATTTGGGGTGAGAGGCTGACGCTAGTCAGGCTCGAATCCATCCAGCACGGCCCACCAAACAAATAAAGGCTCGTCGTTAGACGGGCCTTTTTTGTTTGTGGTTAGCCGGTCTGAGATGAGAACCATTTCGACAAACCGCGTTTAAGCGGGGTGAATGCCGGGCACATGGGTAACACCTTGCGTCTTGGAGTGCTCTGCGAGAGGTGTCGTTTTCGTCACTTTTCTTATGAGTGTTGACCATTAATTTGTAAATATGTCACAAGCTTTCCAGCTATGATCCGAATGGACGATGTACATTCAGGCTCGATTCCGCTAGTTTGGAGCGACTGTCATAACAGACGGGTGTTGCGCCGGAAGGGAATCTAGTGAATAGATGACTGGGGAGACGGCGTTTTGTTCATAAAAAAAATGCAAGGAGCCAGATTGACCATGAATATCAATCGCAACCTAGTTAAAGTAATGTGCCTAGCAGTAGGTGCTGCAACCGGCAGCATGGCAAGTGCACAAGAAGGCCAGCGTGTGACCTTAGAAGAGGTGATCGTAACGGCGCAGAAGCGAGCTGAGAATCTTCAAGAAGTACCACTTTCAATTTCTGCGATTGGTGCGCAGGAGCTCGATAATCGTGGAATCGAAAGTCTGGGTGATCTTAATGCTGTCGCGCCAAACGTCATGATCCGTCAAAACCCTGGCGCGAGACTGATTTCTACTTTATCAATTCGTGGCAGTGGACAAGGTCAGCCGGCGATTTGGATTGATGCGCCCGTAGGCTTGTACCTAAATGGTATTTATCTTGGTAAGACTCAAGGCTCGATTTTTGATGTGGTAGACATCGAGCGAGTTGAAGTCTTGCGTGGTCCGCAGGGTACGCTGTTTGGTCGTAACACCGAAGGTGGCGCTGTAAACTTTGTGACGCGTCGTCCTTCTGGCGAGATGAGTGGATCTGCGCGAGTCGAGTTGGGAAATTACGATCGTCAGGTCGCGCGTCTGCAAATGGATTTACCTAAAATGGGCGATACCTCTGTCGCTTTTGCTTTGCGTCGTGAGAAAGCCGATGGCTGGGCAACCAACCTAACAGGGCCAGACCTCGGTTCAAATGACAATCAAGCTTTCCGTACATCGGTGATGTGGGAGCCATCTGATCGTTTAACTGCGGTGTATGACTTTGATTACACTCACACTGACCAAACTCCAACCGTGACTAGCTTGTTTGCAGTGAGTGGTTGGGCTGGTACCTTCCCGAGCATTTTTAATCAGGCGTTTCCACAAGAGTTAGCCCCTGGCGTGGTCGCGAACTTGGCGGTTCCATTGGGAACAGACATACAGAATGCGGTTTTACCCTATGTCACCACCAGTCGGCCTAAAACTGTTTCGACTAACGTTGCACCAGGCCAGCGTGAGGTTTATGAGTATAGCCGTGGCAGATCACATGCATTGACTTTGGAGTATGATCTGACCGAACAGGATCAATTGAAGTACATCGCGGCTCAGCGATCTATGAACTTCGAAGATTCGCAAGACATCGATGGTACACCTTTGGTTAGCATTACCAGTGGCGCTGTGTTCCCTGATGGTGTTCCAGCGTTTGGTATTCCAGCGGGTTCGCCAGCAGGTGCTCCATTTCCTTACGGGATGTCAGCAAGTTACAACCGTATTACCGATTACGAGCAAATGTCACATGAGTTACAGTGGATTGCAACGCGTGATCGCGCCAATTGGGTGATGGGTTTGTACTACTTCGAAGACGAAGGTGAGACGAACGGAAGCCAGCTGTTTACCTTGTTCTCTCAGCCACCTCAGCAGTCGAATTATGCGGCGGATACCGAGGCATGGGCAGTATTTGGTCAAATGGATTTCCAGATGACCGATTCGGTAACGGCTACGTTTGGTGTGCGATATACCGAAGAGAAACGCAGTGGCTGGACGCATCGCTTCCTGACAGATGGTTTCGGTGGCGCAGCGTTGCCTGGTGGCGACTTGGCTGCAGGTCAATTGCCATTTACGAGCTACAGTGAGACCTTTGATGACACGAGCCCAATGTTCGCGCTGTCTTATCAGTACTCTGACGACATTAACTTTTATGCTCGCATTGCGAATGGTTTCAAAAGCGGTGGATTCAGCTCAGAGCTAGCGAACCCGGCGGTTAATACTCCGTTCCAGCCTCAGACATCAGTATCAAAAGAGATTGGTATGAAGTCCGAATGGATGGATGGTCGTGCGCGTTTGAACGTCGCCTTGTTCCACAATTCGATTGAAGATCTGCACATCACGCAGTTATTGCCTGGTACGACTCAGTCACTAGTCACTAACGCGGGTGAGTCAACGTATCAAGGTGCAGAGATCGAATTTCAGGTACAGTTGAGCGACAACTGGCGATTCTCTGGTAACTACGGTTACCTCGATGCTACATTCGATAAATATCTGGATAACTCATTCTTACCAGGCCGTCCGATTATTGATACTGCGTCAAACCGTTTGCCAGGTTATGCGCCTGAAACGACCTACAGCTTGCAGTTAGAGGGTGTATTGGCTCAGTTGAGCAACGGTACTGTGTCTCTGTTATTGGATTACTCCTATACAGACGATATGTACCTTTATGCTGTAAATAAGACATTAGCTTCGCCTAATGCGGGTGGTAGTTACATCGCGTCTGTAAACGGTATACCAAGCATTACTAATTTGAATGCTCGTTTATCGCTGTCTGATGTAACCGTTGGAAATGGCACCATGGATTTTGCCTTCTTCGTGCGCAATGCAACGGACGAAGACAAAATGATCCAAGGTATCGATTTCTCGATGTTCCGCACAGCGAACTGGCAAGAGCCACGCACCTACGTGTTCTCAGCGACTTACAACTGGTAATCGCTAGAACCAAAAATCAAGGCGGGGTTTACCCCGCCTTTTTTTTGCCTTGCGAAAACCATTTGAACAATCAATTCCTTTAAAGCCGCTGCGTGTTCATGCCATAGTGTGTTACATAAACCTAGTAAGCAGGGTGTGTTGGTATGAATGGGTCAGACGCATTGGATGTCTACGGACTTAAAGTATCCTACTTTAGCGGCAAGCTGGAGTCGTTTTTACGCTACAAAGGCATCCCGTATCGATTTCATGCGATGACGGCTAAGCAATTTATGCACACTATTCCCGAGGCCACGGGTGCCATGCAAATGCCTGCCGTGCAGCTTACCGATGGCCGTTGGTTGACTGATACCACCCCGATTATTGAGTGGCTCGACAAGCAATTTCCAAAGTATTCGATATATCCAAGTGATCCTGTTCAGAACTTTTTAGCCTGTTTGATCGAAGATTACGCTGACGAATGGTTGTGGCGTCCCGCCATGCATTTTCGGTGGAGTTATCCTTTAAGCGCTAAGTTGCTGGTGCAACAAATCACCGATGATATGGGGCGAGATATCCCGGCACCAGGATGGTTGAAGCGGTGGCGAACGCGTAGGCGACAATTTCAGAACTTTGTGAAAGATGACGGGGTTAACGCCGCTAATCGAGCACATGTAGAAGGTTCGTACTTGCGGTTGCTGGGGGCCTTGCGAACAGCCTTGGCTGATAGACCCTTTTTGTTGGGACAACGGCCGACGATTGCCGATATCGGCCTAATGGGTCCTTGCTTGCGTCATTTCGCCATGGACCCAACCCCTGGCGCGATTATGCGAGAGGACTATCCAGAGGTGATGGCTTGGGTTTACCGCGTTTGGGCGTCACGTGCTGATACCTGTCACGGTCCGCTGGAGTCGGGTGTTACTGTAGATCTAGACCCTATTTTGAATGAGATTGCCGAGACTCATATCCCCGCGCTAATCGCTAATGCACAGGCGTGGCAGCAAGGACAAGTGCGGCATAACTTTGCAGTGCAGGGTGTATCGTACCAAAATATTCAGACCTCTCCTTACAGAGTCTGGTGTCTGGAGCGCCTACAAGAACGCTTAAACGGGCTCGATGACGGGGACCGCAAGAGATTAGATCAGCGTTTAAAAGGTATGCCCATTGTTTCTGGCCTAGAGCACTTGGGTTCTATTCAAAGTGGTTACGACCCAGAGCACCAAGCACCTTTTATTCGCCGGTCTTGGCCTGTATTTAACAAGATTCGCGGCTAATCGCCTGCGCTGAGCCATCTGTTTAGATGGCAAGAGCGCAGGAGATAAAGGGCTCGGACCAGTTTGCTCAGGTCAGCGCCGCTGCGGTTAGTTAGATGAATGCAATTGCATTTTAAAGGTATATAGCGCCAGCGCTTCTTCTAGCACCTGATGCTTGTTTGAAGCGAGCGTCACGTGCGCGACGATTCCCAGTTTGTTGTCTTGTTCGACTGTCACCGCATCAAGGTCAATACTTAGCTGCCTAGCTTCGTTACGCACGACATTTTCAATTTCTCGCATCACAAGGGAGGGCTTGAAGGTTTTGCCGACGGCTGTTAGCGGCAGTGCCTCGATAATAATGACTTCCTTTGGTATAGCAGCGCGCTCTGACAATCGAGCGCTTAGGTCGGTCAGCAATTCTTCTGCCGATGCTGTGCTTCCCTCAGTTAGTTGCACATAAGCAACCGGGACTTCGCCAGCGTGTTTGTCGGGGCGCCCAACGGCCGCCGACATGGCAACGGCTGGGTGCGCGGCTAAGCCCTCTTCGATTACTTTGGGGTCGATATTGTGGCCACCGCGAATGATCAGTTCCTTTTTGCGGCCCGTTAGCCAGATGTAACCGTCAGCATCAATTCGCCCAAGGTCACCGGTGTTGAGCCAGGCGTCCTCATCGCTGGGAATCGTGACCCAGGCCCCTTTGTTTTGTGCATCGTCTAAATACCCCGCAAATTTATTGGGTCCTTTTAAAATAATGACGCCAATTTCGTCGGAAGCTGCGTCACGGATATAGGCACCACTGTCATCTAAGACGGCCGTTTTGAGCTGTTCCCACGGTATGCGAATACCAATAGAGCCTACCCGTTGCTCGCCATCGGCAGGGCAGATCGAGGCGACTGTGGTGCTCTCGGTCAAGCCATAGCCTTCTAGTACTTTCATACCGGTGGTGGCTTCAAATTTGTTGAGTAATTCGACGGGCATCGGGGCCGCGCCACAAATCGCGTACATCAAAGACGATAAATCGTGTCCCTGAGTAGAAGCTTGCAGTAAGCCGGCAAAGGCCGTGGGTACCCCCGAGAATGACGCGACTTTATGATGCGCGCAAATCGCCCAGAAGTTTTCCATAAGACCCGGTGTTCTGTAGCCCGCAGGCGGAGCTAATAGTGAATGTGCGCCACAGGCAAATACCGCAAGGCCCGTGCCTAACTGGGCGTTTACGTGGAATAGAGGTAGACACGTCAACAGCGTATTACCAGGCTGCATCAACTTGGGCGCCATCGCGGCTAATTGCAGAACGTTAGCCGTTTCGTTGCGGTGAGTGTGCTGCGCGATTTTGGGTAAGCCTGTGGTGCCGCCCGTGCAGAAATAGGAGGCAATGTCTTGCGCCTGTGGAAGCTCAAAATTCAATGCGTTGCCCGACTCTTTGGCGAGTTCTTGGTGAAAGTCTAAAACAGGTAAGCTTGCGATTGATTCAGGAAGCCCTGCGCTACGCTCTGCTCTGACAGTGCCTTGTGGTGTGCCAGGTAGGTGACGCAGTGGATCAACGGCCAAAACACCTCTGGGTTTGGTGCTGGCATCGCTCCAGAGCGACAAGGCTTCTTCGACTCGATTCCAAATCTCAGGATTGGGTGTTGGTGCTAAAGTCACAATCCATTGTGTTTTGGCGTTTTCTAAGAGCTGGCGGATTGAATCGCCCTCTAACAGGCTGTTTACAGCAAAAACGATACCCGCGGTTTCGCCGCCCCAAATGCAGAGGTGTGTTTCGGGCAAGTTCGGCAGGATATACGCAATCACATCACGCCGGCCGATGCCCAAGCGACGAAAACAGTTAGCGGCTCGAGTAATATCTTGCAACCACGCGGTATAAGTCCATGTGGAGGGGGTGGCGTAGGTGTCGGCGCTAATAAAAAACGACAAGGCGGTGTTGTCTGGATTAAGCGCTGCGCCATCGGCAATCATTTGGTAGGTAGACGTCAGATGCTCGAAGGGATTGGGGTTTTGTTGCTCAAGTGCCTCGATAGACGCGAGATCCGTAATACTCATAGTTGCCTCTGCAGTAAGTTTTTATAGAGTTGAGTAACGTTTGCGCTGCTTTGCTGTCTGAGTGCAGAGTGTAACGGAAATTGGCTTAGGCGTGGAAATCATAAGACCTGTCTGCGCCCATTGAACCTGGGTGATTTGTTAAAAGCCTCTTGCTGGGTTTGATGCCTACATGAGGCGCTACGCGCAGTGTGCTTGCAAAGCCTGTGCGGCCAATAGATACGCACCCGAGATGCCAGATAAGGTGTCTAGACTGGGTGCCTGAATAACCGCTCCTAACCCGTCTGCTTGGTTGAACCGTGCGAGATATCCGCCCAATTGCTTGAAAGCCTGTTGGCGCACACGGCTTAGCAAGCCTTCAGTCAGCGAGACACCACCGCCAAGCACAATGTAATTGGGAGCGTAGGTCAGTAGTAAATTAGCGGCAAAGCCACCTAAGTAGTAAGCGATAATATCGTGTGACTCATGTGAGCTGCCGAGCGTACTTAAGTCTTTACCCCAACGGTCGATAATAGCTGGGCCACAGGCGAGCCCTTCAAGACAGGCGCCGTGTATGGGGCAGTGCCCCGCATAATTGTCGTCGGGGTGATGTGGTAGTCGAATATGACCCATTTCTGGGTGATGCACGCCATTGCTCACGCGTCCATTATCGACTACGCCCGCACCGATACCGGTGCCCACGGTAATGTAAATTAACCGCCCTTCATCGTTCGGCAGTAGTGACTTGGCTTCGGCTAACGCCGCTGCGTTCACATCAGATTCAATCTTGAGTGGTACATTAAATTGTGAAAACGTACTGAATAGATCGACACCCGTCCAATGGGGTTTGGGCGTTTTGCCTATCACGCCGTAGTCGGTGTCATCTGGGTTGATGCCGATGGGGCCAAAACTGCCGATGCCAATGGCCTGAATAGCGCCCTGCTGTTTGATTTGCTCGGCAATGAAATCGACTGCTGCACCCACTGTAACTTCCGGGTGTTCGGTTGGAATTCGGGTTTGTACAGCTGTCTCTGGGCTGGTGCCAACGCTTACCAGCCACTTGGTGCCGCCAGCTTCTATCGCTGCATAGATAGGATTATTGCTCACAATTCCCCCTAAAACTCCTGATTTAAGAGCGTTATGATGCCTGTATGCTGTGCATTTAATAGTGTTATTACTGCGATTTGACGTGAATACGATTGCGCAACTTTTTTTGAAAACGCTTCGGCTCCTTGTTTGTTGAGCGTCGTTAATTGCTAGCCGACAATTTAACTGCCGGCCAGTTCTTTTAAGCTGCCTTAACAGTCACTGGCACACCATTTACCGCTGCATTACCGCTTAACTCGTCGATGTATTCGTGGTCGGTAATGTCGTTGCAGCTCACGCCTTTGTTGGCGATGGCGGTTTCCATTTGAATGCCTTTTCTGTCGTGGCCGTAACCGTGCGGTAGGCTGACGACGCCGGGCATTACTTGGTCGGTAATCTCGAGCGGAGCATGAATTGCTCCCACACGTGAGTGAATACTTACATCCATTCCGTCATCGAATCCTAAGGCTTTGGCATCATCTGGGTGCATCATCAAGGTGCAGCGATTTTTGCCTTTAACCAAACGGTGGTAGTTGTGCATCCAAGAATTACAGTCGCGAACGTGGCGCCGGCCTATCAGGCGAAACTCGTCATTACTGCTTGTGTTGTCTGCAAACTCTGCAAGTAAACGAGGTAGATCCGCGAGTGGTTCCGGGGTGGCGCACTGTATTCTTTTATCTTTGGTCTGCAAACGCTCAGGCAGCAGTGGCTTTAACTCACCCAAATCAATACCCGATGGGTTGTCAATCAGCGATTGTAGGCTAAGTTTGTGCTCGGTATTCTCGCCGTAAGGGCCGCCCTTGATGCCTGCATCAATAATCATATGCGGTGGAATGCGTTTGGGTGCTTCAAGTCCTAAGCGAGCCGCGACACGTTCACCCAAACCAACAAAAATTTCCCAATCGTGCAGTGCGCCTTCAGGCTTGTCGAATACCGGAGGATTGTAGCGCGTCGTATTACGTAGCGCATTCACATGAAAGCCCAAGTCGTAGTGATCGTGCTCTAGGGGCGAGGTCGGTGGCAAGATAATGTCTGCATGTCGAGTGGTTTCGTTGAGGTAAGGGTCCAGTGACACCATAAAATCCAGTCGCTCGAGCGCCTCGTCTAGTTGGCGACCGTTGGGTGTGGACAGCACTGGGTTACCTGCACCGGTAAACAGCACTTTAATTTGCCCTTCGCCAGGAGTGGTAATTTCTTCTGCCAATGCGGCCGATGGCAGTTCGCGGTCAAATTCGGGTAAGCCACGTTTGCGCGAATGGTGTCGCCCAAAGCCGCCGGGGCCTGTATTGCGCACTTGATCGACGGCGGGTAACGTAAACATTGATCCACCTACGCGATCGATGTTGCCGGTGATAATGTTGATGATTTGTATGGCCCATTGATTCAAGGCGCCGTAGCGTTGTACCGATACACCCATACGGCCATAACAAATGGCTTTTTCGGCCTTGGCAAAGTCGTGAGCGATACGCCTAATCGTCTCGGCATCAATGCCCGTATGTTGTGCCGCCAATTCTGGTGTGAAGGTGCGTACTGCTTCGGCGACTATGTCTACGCCGTCGGTGAAGGCCGCTAGATGCCCAAGGTCAGCCAAGCCGTCTTGGAGGATGACGTTCATCACCGCTAATATAAACAGGGCATCGGTGCCCGGTTTAATAAAGTGGTGCTCGGTGGCCATCTCTGCTGTTTCGGTGCGGCGCGGGTCGAGTACCACCAATTTGCCACCTCGAGCTTTCAGGTCTTTGATGCGCTGTTTGATATCGGGCACGGTCCATATACTGCCGTTTGAAGCTACTGGGTTGCCTCCCAACATCAGGAAGTAGTCTGATCGATCAATATCAGGAATCGGGAACATGAGTTTGTGGCCAAACAGCCACATCGAGGTCAGGTGGTGGGGTAGTTGGTCGACCGAGGTCGCGGAAAAGCGATTTTTGGTGCGCAGCAATTTAAACAGTGCGCCTTGGTGAGTCATCATGCCGTAATTGTGTATGGAGGGGTTGCCCAAATATACGCCGATACTATCGACCCCGTAACGCTCTACTGAATCGGCCAAGGCGTTGGCGGCGGTATCGAGTGCTTCGTCCCAAGAGATGGGCTCGTGTCGGGAAGAACCATCTGCTTGTGTAACTTTTTTCATGGGCTGGCGCAAGCGGTCTGGGTCTTGATGAATATCCTGCAGGGCAACCGCTTTGGGGCAAATGTGGCCGCGACTTAAGGGATCGTTTTTATCCCCTTTAATCGACAAAATCTCAGTGCCATCGGTTTCGATGACGAGGCCGCAGATTGCTTCGCACAGATGACAGGCGCGATGATGAACTTGAGTCGCCATGGTTTCCTCCTTGTTATTTCAGCTTAGTGTGCGGTGAACACATCTAAAGCTCAAGTCTTCTTTAGGAAAATAGGATTTAGCGCGTACGGGGCTTGTTTGCATGAATAAGGGCGGGTAATGTAAGGTCACAACAGCAAGCGAGATTGCCATGCCTTTCGGTCGTAAGCCCCCAGACATCAGTAACGCCGCAAACCAGGAGTTGACGCCTGCTATGCGTTTGATGGAGTTGCAGCACAAGCACCGCGCCATGGATGCAAAAATCACTGAACTACAGTTAAACCCCTATCAAAATCAAATTTTATTGCAGCGCTTAAAGAAAGAGAAATTGCGTCTGAAGGATGCCATAGAGCGTCTTAAAGATGACCTGATTCCCGACCTAGACGCCTAGAAATCCCGTCGGTATGACCCGGCACCGGAGGTAATATGAAGCGATTAATTGCAGTGCCACTACTCGTTCTCGGAGCTAGTGCAAGCTTTGCTCAGCAAGTAACGACCACGCCGCTTGCAGAAGGCTTATACATGCTTCAAGGTCGAGGTGGCAACGTTTTGTTGTCGTTGGGGAGTGACGGTGCGGTCATGATCGACGACGACTACCCCAACATGATTAATGAATACCAGTTCGCGGTCGATGACCTCACGGGTGAAGACTACAGTGCGCCCACCTACGTCATCAACACGCACTGGCACCAAGACCACACTGGTGGCAATGACTATTGGGCAGGCGAGGGAGCGATTATCATTGCCCATGAAAATGTACGAACACGCATGCAATCGGGTTTGGATATCAAGGCCTTGGGCGTAGTGTTTCCGCCTTCGCCAGAACAGGCGCTACCAGTGCTAACGTTTTCCAATGCACTGTCGCTCTACTTTAACAAGGAAGCGATCGTGGTCGAGCACTACTCGGCGGGACACACCGATGGTGACAGCATCGTGCGCTTTACCAACGCTAACGTGGTGCACTTGGGGGACCATTTTTTTAACGGCCGCTTTCCCTTTGTCGATATCGAGTCGGGCGGCAATGTGCTGAGTTACACCGATAACATCGCCAAAATCCTTGCCAGTATCGATGAGTCGGTTCAAATCGTACCTGGCCACGGCCCTCGTGCATCAAAGCAGGAGCTACGAGCCTACTACCAAATGCTGTTGGAAACGACGCAAATCGTGCGCTCAGCGCTGGATGACGGCCAGTCAGTAGACGATATTATCGCTGCAGGGTTAGGCGATAAATGGGCATCTTGGGGGTCGGGCTTTATCAGCGAAGCGCAGTGGGTGCGAATTATTGCCGCCAGCCTGTAACTAGTCCGACCCCTGCTATGCAAAAACTCCGACTCGACAAATGGCTGTGGGCCGCCCGATTTTTTAAAACACGCTCCTTGTGCAAACAGGCCATTGAGGGCGGTAAAGTGCACGTTAACGGGCAACGAGTTAAAGTCAGCAAGGACGTGATTGTGGGTGATGCGATTCGCGTGCGCCAGGGTTACGATGACAAAGATATCATCGTTTTAGCACTGTCTGATCAGCGTAAAGGCGCGCCTGAGGCTCAGTTGCTGTACCAAGAAACCCCTGAAAGTGTGGCTAAGCGCGAAGCCGCAGCGCTTGCTCGAAAAGCGGCTGGGGGTTTGGTGGGGCGTCCAGAAAATAAACCCAATAAACGTGAGCGTCGTCAAATTCATCGTTTTAAAAATATTTACGACGAAGCTGAATAAATTCTTTAGAAGGCGAAACGTGTGCTGGGTCTCATACGCTGATGCTTAGGGCTTATAGGTCGAAAAACTGCCACGATTGGCAGTGACGCGGTGAAGCGTATTCCGCTAAACTACGCTTATGCTTTCACAAATACCGCACAATAAGCCTTTAACGCCTTTGCTTGACGCTTTGGACGGCGAACTATCGATTCACGATCTCAGCATAACGGAGCTCGAGGCCTTGTGCAGCGAGTTGCGGGCGTTTTTATTGTATTCGGTGGGCCAAACAGGTGGCCACTTTGGTGCAGGTTTAGGTGTTGTTGAGCTCACAGTAGCGTTGCACCATTTGTACAACACCCCAGAAGACCGCATTGTGTGGGACGTAGGTCATCAGACGTATCCACACAAAATTCTGACCGGGCGTCGTCAGCAGATGCACACCATGCGCCAGGCGGGCGGTTTGGCCGGGTTTCCGAAGCGATCGGAAAGCCCTTACGACACGTTTGGGGTCGGGCACTCGTCGACCAGTATTTCGGCGGCCATGGGTATGGCAGTAGCCGCTGCGCAACAGGGCATTTCGCGGAAAGTGGTTGCGGTGATTGGCGATGGTGCGATCACAGGTGGTATGGCATTAGAGGCCTTAGCGCACGCTGGCCACGAGCGGCCTAACATGTTGGTTATTTTGAATGATAACCAGATGTCGATCGGTCACAATACGGGCGGCTTAGCGACTTACTTCGCGAAGATTTGGGCGAGTAAAACCTACATCAGTTTGCGTGAAGGCTCGAAGAAGATACTTAAACAGATCAAGCCCGCTTGGGATCTAGCCAAACGTACCGAAGAACATATGAAGGGTATGGTCGCCCCCGGAACTTTGTTCGAGGAGCTTGGTTTTAATTATATCGGTCCTCTAGATGGTCACGATTTGCCGTTGGTGGTGCAAACCCTGACCAACATGATGACCCTAGAAGGCCCGCAGTTTCTTCATCTTCGAACCATGAAAGGCAAAGGCTTTGAGCCCGCTGAACATGATCCTGTGGGATATCATGCGATCAACAAACTCGAAACCCAAGCGCAAGCCGCCGAGGTTGTGGTAACACCTGCAAGAAAAGGCCCCAAATACCAAGATGTGTTTGGACGATGGTTGTGCGATGCCGCCGCGCAAGATACTCGCCTCATTGGCATTACCCCAGCCATGTGCGAGGGGTCGGGGATGGTCGAGTTCTCGCAGAAATTTCCGCATCGGTATTACGATGTGGCCATTGCCGAGCAGCATGCTGTCACGCTTGCGGCTGGTATGGCTTGCGATGGGTTAAAGCCGGTGGTGGCGATTTACTCGACGTTTTTACAGCGCGGTTACGACCAGCTGATACACGATGTCGCGCTACAAAACTTAGATGTGACCTTTGGCATTGATCGCGCCGGTTTGGTGGGGCAAGACGGACCAACGCATCACGGTGCTTTTGATTTGAGCTATTTGCGGTGTATTCCGAACCTGATTATTGCCGCGCCCTCTGATGAGAACGAATGCCGCAAGATGTTGCACACCTGCTATGCGTATGAAGGTCCCAGTGCGGTGCGTTATCCGCGGGGTAATGGGCCGAATGCCTTAATTGAACAAGCGTTAACGACGGTTGACGTTGGTAAAGCCGTGAACGTGAGACAGGGTCAACAAGTTGCCATTGTGAACTTTGGTACCTTGCTCACAGAGGCTTTAGAGGCAGCAGAGGTTCTGAATGCAACAGTTGTCGATATGCGTTGGGTCAAACCCTTAGATACTGAGTTGCTTGATAAGATTGCTCGTAGTCATGACCTGATCGTAACGCTCGAAGAAAACGCGCTAGCCGGTGGCGCTGGTAGTGCGGTGTTGGAATATAAGGCAGAGAAAGCGTGGGCCGCCGATGTACTGTGCCTAGGTTTGCCTGATCGTTTTATTGACCACGGCGATCACAAAACGTTGTTGGCAGAGTGTGGGTTATCGGCGCTCGGGATTCAGGCTTCGATTTCTGCCCGCATCAATCCACTTGCCGTCATTACGCCCACTGCTGTCACTGTATAAGGTTAACGCGCTATGTCTGATACCCCGATAGATTTTGAAGCGGCGATGAGTCGCCTAGAAGCACTGGTTGCCCAGATGGAGTCGGGTGAGCTAACCCTCGAACAGTCGGTCGCCGTTTTCGAAGAGGGCGTTACGCTATCAAAACAGGCACAAGCCGCCCTGCAGGCGGCGGAACAGAAAGTTAAAATTTTGATGGAAAGTAATGGTGAGCTGACCGTTGAACCCTTCGTATCTGAAAATCCAAGCGACGTGTAGTGATAGCCGAACACTTAAGTGCCTGTAAGACTCGAGTTGAAGCTTGCCTAGCTGCGCAGTTAAAACAGTTGCCCCAGGGTGAGGGGAAGCTTACAGAAGCTCTGTCGTACAGTTTGAACGTTGGGGGTAAGCGTTTGCGTCCGGCCCTGGTGTATTCAGCGGCTTTAAGTTTGCGCTCAGATTTCAATGTATTTCCGCCAAGTTTGACTCCTTTGGATTTGGCAGCAGCAGCGATCGAGGCAATTCATACCTATTCATTGGTTCATGACGATCTGCCCGCCATGGACGATGACGATCTTCGGCGTGGCCAGCAAACTGTCCACAAGCAATTTGACGAAGCGACCGCCATTTTAGTGGGTGATGCACTGCAGGCTTGGGCCTTCGAACTGGTAACTCAAATCGATACTTTGCCCGCCGACAAAGTCGTCGCGATGGTCAAAGAACTGGCTCAAGCCTCTGGCCCTAAAGGCATGGTGCTCGGTCAAGCCTTGGATATACAGGCAACGGGAGTTGCGGAGTCAAGTGACTACTTGAAGCAATTGCACACTCTCAAAACCGGCGCTTTGATCCGAGCCTCCCTGCGTTTAGGCGCTTACTGTATGAACGCAGGTCCTAAAGAGCGTCGCGCTTTAAGTCATTATGGCGATGCCGTTGGTCTCTGTTTTCAGGTGGTTGACGACATTTTAGATGTGACAGCCGACAGCGCAACACTGGGTAAGACGGCCGGCAAAGACAAAGAAGCCGATAAGTTAACGTATGTGAAGCTGTTGGGGTTAGAGGGAGCCAAAGCTGAAGCAGAGCGTCTGTGTGAGCAAGCCAGGACTGCAGTTGCTGACTTGCCTAACCCCAAAGTTCTTCTCGAACTTGCCGATTACATATGTAATCGTGCGAATTAATTAAGCGTCTTTACGCAGCATCTGCCAGATACAAGCACCACCCAGCGCCATAAAGAACAGCAGGGTTTGTTCGGGAATGGTAAGACCCATAAACGTCCAGACGACGTCAGCGCAGTTACCATCACCCATTAAAATTGTGTTGATCACTTCTAGGAAGGGAAGTGTATCCAGCATGTATTCCAAGGGTGGGCCGCAAGCCGGCACGAGATCTTCGGGTAAATTCTGCAAATAGATGTGTCGCCCCGCCACTGCGCCACCCGTCGCGGCAAAGATAAGTCCAAGACCTCCATAGATTTTTTGGCCGGTTTTACCTGGGTTGTGCAATGCTGCAATAAGGCCTGTAATACCGATCAAAACAACGAACGCTCGCTGCGTCATACACAGGGGGCAGGGTGCTAAACCTAGGTAGTATTGCAACCAAAATGCGAAGCCCATACCCACGATACTGGCAAGAAATAAAGCGATAAATGTTCGTCTGGGGGTCAGTAATTCAAGCACGGTTGAGCCTCGTGTAAGTCGTAGGCAAAGGCTAGTCAGATATGCACATAAGGGCAAGAAAAAAACGATCAACTACCTTAAAAACCCCAGTACTTACTGTCGCTAGTAAGAGAGCGGGAATAAAAAAGTTGGCAATCAAGCAGTGGCTGTGGCACAAACATGTTTTTGATTTGCACAGGAAATCGTCCATGGCATGGCAGCAGCAAGTACTTGAGGTGAACAAGGGCAACCTCGCAGAAACTCGAATGTATACGCTAGTTATTAGCGAGACGCTCGAACCTAATGAGGTTGTGTTGGCAGTCGACCGCTTGGCTATGACCTCCAATAACATATCTTACGCCGTGGCCGGCGAGATGTTGGATTACTGGGGTTTTTTCCCAACCGACGCCGGATGGGGTCGCATTCCTGCCATGGGGTGGGCGGATGTTGTCGCCTCCGCACATCCTGATATTTTGGTAGGGGAGCGCGTTTGGGGCTTTTTCCCTTACGCCAATTACCACAAAATTCAGGCAGGTCAGGTAACCTCGTCTAGCTTTAAAGACATCGGGGCGCATCGGACTAAGCACGCACCGGTGTATTGTCAGTTCGATAAAGCCAGCGCTAATCCGCTGTACGATCCCGCGCGCGAGGGGCAAGACAGCCTGCTACGAGGTTTGTTTATGACGTCGTGGTTGGTGGAAGATTTTCTGAATGAAAACTCGGCCTTCGGCGCTGAACTATGCTTAATCACCAGTGCGTCCAGTAAAACCAGTATTGCGCTGGCCTACGCGCTGAAAGAACGTGGACAAATGAAGAGTATCGCTATCACGTCCAATAGAAATCGAGCGTTTTGCGAGGCGTTGGGGTGTTATGACGAGGTTTATAGCTATCAGCAAATCGAGACGCTGGATGCAAGTTTTCGTGCCGTCATCGTCGACATGGCGGGCAGTGCTGCGACTTTAGCGCAGTGTCATCAGCATTTTGGTGACAACATGAAGTACTCGTGCTTGATCGGCGCTACGCATTACCAGGAGGGCGGTGCGACAGACAATTTGCCTGGCGCAAAACCTGAGTTTTTCTTTGCGCCTGCTCATGTTCAAGAGCGCAGCAAAACGCTCGGAGCCGCAGTTTTAATGACCTTGTTGGGTGAGAGCTATGCGCAGTTTCGAGTGTTTTGCGATGGTTGGATGCAAGTCCAGTGCGCAGAAGGACCTGCAGCGGTCAGCGAAGCGTATCGTTCCATTTTAGCGGGCGAAGCCCAGCCGCAGGTTGGACAGTTAGTAAAAATGTGATGGAGCCTATTGCCGTGGTTTGAGAGTGTGAACAGGATTTCAAGTTCGGTGGCGCCGGTGGTGCGTGTTCGTTAGAGAGGTTCGGTATGGCAAACAATCGTGAGCAGTGGAATCCCTTATTGGGGGCGCTCGAAGCGCGTCAAGAGCAAGCCAGACAGATGGGAGGTCCCGAGAAAATCGCAGCGCATAAGGCCAAAGGTCATTTAACGGCGCGAGAGCGACTCGATTATCTGTTTGATGAAGGCAGTTTTAATGAAATTGGCGCATTGGCCGGGATGAGCCACCCTGCTGGGCATCCGCCCCTAGCCGGTGATGCTTTAGTGGGTGGTATCGGTCGAATCAATGGCGTGTCAGCTGTGGCTATGGCAGAGGATTTCACGACTAAAGGCGGCTCAATTGGCCACGCTAATGCCGCTAAGCGCTCACGTTTGGTTCGATTAGCGGCCGAGCAGAAGTTGCCCTTAATTCTTATGCTAGAGGGTGCAGGAGAGCGTGTGGGTAACAATACTGAGCGCTATCCCAATGTTCCGAATGATTTGCAGTTAGTGGCTGATTTAAAAGGTCAAGTACCTGTCATTACTCTGGTGCTTGGTGCGTCGGCAGGCCATGGCGCACTAACAGGGATGTTTGCAGATTTTATTGTCATGCGCCAAGACGCGGCGCTGTTCACGGCGGGTCCGCCGCTTGTCGCGCTATCATTGGGTGTTGAGGTCAGCGCCGAGGACTTGGGTGGCGCTCGCGTGCACGCCCACGAGAGTGGTTTGGTTCACAATCTGGCTGACTCTGACCAAGATGCCATCGATCAGGCTAAACGGTATCTGGCTTTCCTGAACCCGGGTTCAGTGCAACGTTCAGAGGACTCGTACTCTCGGCAGACGAGTGAGACCCTACTTGACATTATTCCCCCGCAAGGCAATACACCCTACGACATGCGTTCGGTGATTCAAACTCTGGTTGATGACGGTGATTTTTTCGAGCTTCAACCTTTTTATGGTCGAGCCATACTCCTGGGCTTAGCGCGTGTGGCGGGGCAAGCGGTTATGGTGATGGCGAATCAGCCGATGGTGCTGGCTGGCTCTATCGATACGGCCGCGGCGCAAAAGGCCGCGCACTTTATTGAGGTTGCTGACCAGCTGGCTCTGCCTCTGATTAGCCTGATTGATAACCCCGGTGTTTTGCCCGGTCCACAGTCTGAAAAAGCAGGTATCTTAAAAGCGGCGGGGCGAATGTTTTACGCACAGCGACGGTTTGGCGGTAAAAAGATCGTCGTCACGCTCAGAAAAGCGTATGGTTTTGGATCATCGGTGATGGGGATGAACCCCTGGGATAAGCAAGCCATTAGCTTGGCGTTACCTTCAGTGTCACTGGGCGGGGTGCCCGCGATTGGTAGTAGCGCTGTCGCTAAACTTAATGAGGCAGAGAGTCAGCGAATACTCGATATCGAGTCGGGTGCTTGGGTGCCCGCCGACTCAATGGCCTTTGATAAGATTGTTGACCCCAGAGATTTACGTGCTGAGTTGATCGCTGTGATCGTGCGTTAAATTGCTGTCAATGTTGCCAGTATTTCGCCGTTAATGCCACGTATCGGAAGGGAGACCGCGATACGGACTAAACTTCCTTCTTGCCAAACTGCTCAATCACTACGACACTGCCTAAAACAATAATTCGGAGTTACGGTATGTCGCAAACGGACTTTTCTGTTATCTCTTCTGACTCAATTGCAGGGTTTGATGCCGAGGCCGATGTCCTCGTGTGTGGCTTTGGTGGTGCGGGAGGCAGCGCTGCCTTGGAGGCGGCAAAAGCGGGCGTTAGCGTTATTCTGTACGAACGTGCGAGTGGCGCCGGCGGTTCCACCGGGATGTCCAGCTGCGAGATGTATTTGGGTGGCTCGGGTGGTACTTCACTACAAAAGACCTTAGGATTTGAAGATTCCACCGAAAATTTTATCGCCTACCTTGAAAAAGCCATGGGGGTGCGTGGTGATCCTGAAAAAATCCGCTTATACGCTGAGGGCGCAGCCGATCATTTTGAGTGGGTACGATCTTTAGGGGTACCTTATAAAGATGCGGTTATGCTCGAGCGCGAAGTCGTACCACTGACTGATGAATCGCTGTTATTCACGGGTAACGAACGTACGCTCGAATTTAAAGACGTTGCCGCACCTGTACCTCGGGGTCATGTCCCCTCGCACGAGGGCGACTTTGGCGGTCGAATGTTTATCGATGCCTTAACATCGGCTGTGATTGAGGCAGGTGTTGATGTGCAGTACGACAGCCGTGTCATGCATTTGATTGTCGATGAGCCGGGCCGAGTCGTGGGCCTAGCAGTCAAACAGGACAACCAACTGCGTTATGTCAAAGCTAACCGCGGGGTGGTACTGACTTCAGGCGGTTTTATCATGAACGATGAGATGCGCAAACGGTATTTACCCGACAACCACAAGTGGGCCACGCCCTATGGCAACCCTTTTGATATGGGGGACGGCATTAAACTCGGGCAGGCCGCGGGCGGGTACACCATTAACATGGACGAGGCCTTTGTATCCCTGCCGATTTATCCGCCATCAAAGCTGACCTACGGTATTTTGGTGAACCAGCGAGGCGAGCGTTTTGTCAACGAAGACGCCTACCTCGCGCGTTTAGCGCATTACGCCAGTTTGCAGCCCGAGCAAAAACTGTATCTCTTGGTGGACGCCGATAATTTTGATCACCCGATGTACATCGAGCGCTTGGACGTGGTGGCCACCGGTGACACGATCGAAGAGCTTGCCGCCGAGGCTGGGATTTTCCCGGCTGGCGCATTGGTGCAAACGGTTGCCTACTTTAACGAGCACGCAAAAAAAGGCACAGACCCCAAGTTTCGCAAGGCGCCGGAGTGGTTGAGCCCACTTGAAAAGGGGCCTTTTGGATTGCTGGATTTGTCGTTTGACCGACAGACTGCAGTGATTATGCCCGGTACCAAAGGACCTTTGACCTTTACTCTGGGCGGGTTAGACACCCACCCTACAGGCGAGGTCAAACGCTGGAATGGGGGTGTGGTCGAGGGCTTGTATGCGGCTGGTCGCGTTACTGCTGGCTTGCCACGATCTTCTGAGGGTTACTCGTCGGGGATGTCGGTCGGTGATGCGACATTTTTTGGGCGCATAGCGGGGCGTCAGGCAGCGAACCGTCAATGTTGATATTCTTGTCAAAAACCGCTCAGCATTCCGAAGGTAGCAAGCTATGAAAATGATGAAATGGGTCGTGATATTGGTGGGGCTAGGTCTTCTGATCATCGTTGGCAGAAGTATTCAAGTATCACAGGGATTGTACGATGAGCGTATAGAGTCGTTGCCCAAGAGTGCCCTAGCACTTGCGCCCATAGAAACAGCGTTAACCTTTGCAAAAACGAAAAATGGCGATGTATTGTTGGTTGTCGCTATGGACCCAAATGGCGTGGTTGCTGTGAATTTAACGGAACAGTTGGATGCCGCAGGCACAGATACCTTGGCGCTGTATCGACGCGTTGGCTCAGAGGCTATTCGATCAGCGCTAGATAGCGAGGTAACTTTTATTGAATGGGAAGCTTTAGGGTTGCCCTTTGAGCCACAAAGCCAAGCCGTTGCGGCCGGCACCAACTTTGCGGCACATGCTGAGGAAGTTGGGCTGGATGAAGGCCCGTTTTTGTTCCCTAAAATAAGCAAACCCTCGGTCTGGAATGACTCTGTGCCGCAAAGCGCTCGCCTCGATTACGAGGTGGAGTTATGTGCGGTGCCTATGGATGATTACACCATCGAGCAGCCCTCTGCCCTTGGCGTGACGCTGTGTAACGATTTTACCGACCGCTGGGATCTGGTTCGCACCATCGATCTTGACGGACCATTGGGTAGAACGGGATTTGCTGATGGCAAGAGCGGGGAGCGTCGCTTACCTATCGGTGCTTTGCTGGTAGTTGCTTCCGACGCCGGGCGTTTTCTGGAGGGTGTAAAACTGGGCCTAGCGGTCAACGGAGACTTGCGCCAACGAGGTCGAGGTTCACAGATGATCTGGAAGGCCGCTAAAGTTTTGCAAGAAACCCTGGCACAGTGTGATCAGCCGTATCAGTATCAGGGTAGTAGTATCCCGCTCACCGCATGCGGTGCCGTGAAGGCGGGTACAGTAGTGATGCTGGGTACGCCTGATGGTGTTGCGTTCCAAATGCCCAATATCTGGATGCCTTGGCCTTACTTGCGTTCAGGCGATGAAGTTTTGACCTATGCGTCGAACCTTGGAGTCTTGCGCACACGTATTTCTCAGTGAACAGTCGTCGATCAATGATCCAATGACCATTTTATTCGTACCAATACTTTGGGCAAGGAGTGCGCTCCAGTGAAACAATTAGTTCAGGCTTTACTAGTCTTGTTGGTTGCGGTGGACGTTGTGGCTATTGAGGAACCGAAGTACGAGCTGGTTGCGGAGTATGGTGATTCGATAGAAATTCGCCACTATGAACCGCAAATTGTCGCGGCAACGGCAATGACTTCGGGTCAAAACTCCGGCTTTAGAGTATTGGCGGGTTATATTTTTGGTGGCAACGAGCGCGAAGAAAAAATCGCCATGACAGCGCCGGTGACTACTTCAATGGGTAGCGATGGCGCCGAAATGCAGTTCATGATGCCGAGTGAATACAGCCTAGATAAGCTGCCTAAACCAGAAGATAAGCGAGTTGCATTCAAGGAGTTGCCCGCTTACACGGCGGCTGTTATTCGGTTTTCTGGCAGGGCTCGGGCGGACATGGCTGAACAGTATTGGAGCGAACTTCAAACGTTTTTGGCCGATAGCGAATGGCAAATTAATGGCCGCCCGACTCTGAATCAATACAACCCGCCCTGGATCCCGGGTTATTTTCGGCGCAATGAAATTATTGTGCCGGTCCTTTCCAAGCAGGAGATAGACGCAGTGAACGAACAAAAACTGGCGACCGCTAAAGACATGCTGGACGCGTGGAACACCTTGGATTGGGAACGTGTGTATCAGCTGTTTGGTGAAACCGGCGTGCTGCACAACATGATGCTGGAGCCAACGGTTGGCAATGCCGAAATTCGTACGCGCTTTAAAGCCTTTGAGGATGGGCTGACGCGCATGGAATTCATCGTGCTGAATATGGGTATGCTGGGCGGTGACGTGGTCATCGAGCGTCTCGATAGCTTTGAATTCAACGGACGCACGGGCATGGTACCTGTAACCGGTGTGCTCTCGATTGAACAAGGGCAGGTGAAAGAGTGGCGCGAATACTACGACCGCAACTGGTTATTAAGCGAGATGGGCGTTATTGATGCTGAGCCGCCGCACCCACTGGCACCTCAGGATGCCAGTATTGACAGAAATAGCATGTCCGATGAGGAGCGTCTTGCGGTTGCCCAGGCGATGTTGGATGCCTACCGACAACTCGATTGGGAGGCCGCGGCCAACTTAATCGCCGACGACGGTGTTATTCACTACGCCGAAAAAGACCCCATGGTTGGCCCCGAGGCCATGCGCAAGCATACAGCTCGTATAGGTGCATTGCTAACCCATGTGGATTTTGATGTACGCAACATGGGGGTGGTTAATGGTGTCGTTATGATCGAGCGCCATGATGAAATTGAATTTAACGGGCATCGCGGGCGTGTGCCTGTGTTTGGTGCCATGGAAATCGAAGACGGTAAAATCAAAGTTTGGCGTGAGTATTTTGATCAAAACCAGATGATGCAGGCGATGGGAATATCACCCCTTAGCTGAGCTTCATGCCGGTTACGGATGCAAAGCTTGATACCTTGCTCAAGCGTGCTTAAACCAATAAGCCGTCAAGAGAGGTGACTTGGGTTGATCCGGCAAAATTGTCCCAATTAGGTAAAACTTGTGCCAGATCCGTCTCTGCTACCCCCATCCAGCGAGCAATTTCTGCGTAAAGGCCATCCACTGCTGTGGTTGGAATGAAGCGGCCGCGGCCAACATCTAAGGGGTTGTCTTCGACGAGCTCGGGAAACTCGCCGTATATTTGACCGCCCTGCACAGCGCCACCTAGTACGATGCTGTTTCCGCCCCACCCGTGGTCTGAGCCCTTGCCGTTAGACGTCAGCGTGCGACCGAAGTCTGACACCGTGAATGCAGTCACCGCTGTGCTTACGCCAAGTTCTTCCATGGCAGTCGCGAATTGACTTAAACCCGCATCTAACGAAGGGAGCATCTCGGCCTGTTCACTTAATAAATTATCGTGGTGATCCCAGCCGCCGTAGGTCACAAAAAAGGTTTGTCGGGTAACGCCAAGTTGCTGGCGCATGCTAATGATTTGAGCAATACGCGCCATCGAGACAGAAAAATTATCGCCGGCAAAAGGGGTCGTTAAGTCCGGTGCTTGCGCTAGAACGTCGGAGATAATTTGACCGGTATCGATGGCGGATCGTAACTTGGAGGCGTAGACCTTTTGCAAAGGTGATTTACTGTCGTAGGCGATTAAGTGGTCGAGCGCCGCTTTAAATAGCGGGTTGTCGGTGTAGCCTCCGATCGTGCGAACACCCGCTGCTGCATTGATGCTATAGGCGCCTACATTTTGGCCACTTTGAAACAGGTTATTGCCCGAGACAGAAATATTACCCGCCAGTTCGATGCCCGTATTGGTGGCGCGAAGGTAGTCACCCAATCGCCCTCCGAAGCCTGTCCCTGATCGGGTATCGGGCGTGGCAGTTTGCCAACTGGTAATTTGATCGGCATGCGAGAATAAGCCCAAGGGTAAGGCCACCGAACTTGAGTCATAAGCTATTCGGTCGGTGGGGGAAAGCAATGGACCAATGTTGGCGACACATGCCGCCGTACCGCTATTGAATCGAGATTGCAGACCCGCTAGGGCAGGATGTAAACCAAAGCTCGTGTTGTTCGCTATTCCGTCCAAAGGCAGTAAGTCGCTTTTGTTCAGAGCCAGATCGGATCGGCGCGTTTGGTATTGTGCGTAGGCGACATCCGATCTTGGTACTAGTACGTTGAAACTGTCGGCGCCGCCAGCCAGTAGCACGCAGACGATGGCTTTGTAATCTTGTGCCGCATCCACACTGGAGCTGTACATGACGCTTAGCGGTAGGCTTTGCCCCACCATGCCTAGACCAGCCAATTTCAGGCCGTGT
>JALRFH010000106.1 GCA_023253715.1 Halieaceae bacterium | reverse complement strand
CGTCCGGAGGTCATTCTCGCGCTAGAAATGGGTGGGAATAATCCGATGATTGTCGACGTTAACCTTGACGCGACCAGGGTAGCGAAGATCGTAATGCAAAGTGCTTTCGCCTCTGCAGGTCAGCGTTGCACGTGCACGCGGCGTCTGATTATTATCGAATCGGAGGATACGTCCGAGCTGTTGGCGACGCTGCAAGAATATACTGAAGCACTGCAAGTGGATGTGCCCACAATGTCGCCAGAACCCACCATGGGGCCAGTAATCAGCTCTACCGCGCGAAACGATCTGCTTGATGCTTGGAATGGGCTTGTTCAGCTCGGTGGTGTGAGTATTACCGAGCTTCGAAAAACGAGTCATACGCGTGGATACTTTCTGCGCCCGGGTGTTATTGATATGACTGAGGCGCAAGGGCAGGGTGCTGCAATCCCTGACAAGGAATATTTTGGCCCGCTATTACAAGTTTATCGGGTCGAATCGTTTCAACAAGCACTCGCCCTTGCTAACGCTACGAGATATGGGCTGGCGGCTGGTTTGCTCAGTGATGATCTAGTGCGTCAGCAGGCCTTTTTACAGGGTAGTCGTGCGGGCGTGGTTGCCATTAATCAACCCACCGCGGGTGCGTCAAGTACGCTACCCTTCGGTGGTACGGGACTGAGTGGCAATCATCGACCAGGTGCCTGGTACGCTGCAGATTACTGCGCTTGGCCCCAGGCGCAGTCGTTTGGTCACATAGACCTCGTCAGGAAGCAGTTGTAATGATTGAGTTAAATATCGATGGATTGATAGGACCCTCCCATCACTTTGGTGGTTTGTCACGGGGAAACCTAGCATCGACAAGTAACGCTCAGCGTGTCGCAAAGCCAAAGTTGGCAGCCTTACAGGGCCTCGAAAAAATGCGCTGGATGGTGGAGCGAGGCTATCACCAAGGTTTTATTCCACCACAGCTAAGGCCGAATTTTGGGTTTTTTAAGCAGTTGGGCTTCCGTGGAAGCATCACCGAATGTATCGAACACGCGGCCAAATTTTCACCCAAACTACTGTCGATCGCTTATTCAGCGTCAAGTATGTGGGCCGCCAATGCAGCCACAGTCACACCGTCATCGGATAGTGACGACGGCCGAGTACATTTCACGGTCGCGAATCTGCTGAGTAACAGCCATCGCGCGCTGGAGGCAAGTGAAACCGAACACTTATTACGTATTCTTTTTCCAGCGTCAGAGAAATTTGCTATTCACCCAGCGCTACCACCACTCCCAGTCTTAGCTGATGAAGGCGCCGCAAATCATTCGCGATTGTGCCGTAGCTACGGGGAGCGGGGTCACGCACTTTTTGTTTACGGTCGACATTATGACACTCAAGCTTCTCAACTCCTTTATCCTGCGCGCCAGACTCGTGAAGCGAGTGCAGTTGTTGCGCAGCAACATGGCTTGACTGATCCGATATTTCTGCAGCAAAGTCCTGTTGCCATTAATGCCGGCGCATTCCACAACGATGTCGTCGCCGTCGCCAATTGTGGTGTTTTGCTATTTCACGAGTACGCCTTTGAGTCGAACTCGCAGCGCGAAGCTTTTGCTCGGCTGCGTGAATTTGGCTACTTTACTCCGATAGAGGTTTCTGCGGCAGCTATGTCCCTCGAACAGGCAATTCAGAGTTATTTTTTTAATAGCCAGCTGCTTGCCGAACCAGATGGTGACCCGACCAATATGTACCTACTTTGCCCGATGGAATGTCGCGAAGATAACAAAGTACGTACTGCTATCGAACAAATTATTTGCCGTGACGACAACCCCATTAAGAACGCTGACTATATTGATGTTCGGGAGTCCATGGGTAACGGTGGTGGGCCAGCCTGCTTGCGTTTGCGGGTTGTACTCACACATGCCGAGCTCGCTGCCGTGAATTCAGCATTTTTGCTGACTGTTGACAAAATTGAAGCATTGCAAGACTGGGTGAGAACACACTACCGGGAGACACTCATCGTTGATGATCTGGTGTCGCCCACCTTCGCCGATGAGTGTCGAGCTGCGGCAGATTCTCTAGAAAGGCTGGTCGGCACCAGCCTCTATGCTTGGTGATGTGAGCGCTTATTACCCAACTGATTCGTTAGAATGGTGGGGTGGCGTTACTCAGACACAGGTTCTCTAAAAACAGTGGAACGTTGTTCGTGTGAATATTCTCGGCTTTCCGAGACAAGGCTGCCAGCAACGGCAATCGCAATGATCCCAGATAGGCAGACGCTGTTTTGTTTGTTGGATGGAAGCGGTACAAGCTGTCACAGCCGCTGAAAACAAAAAAGGGCCACCTAACGGCGACCCTATTTTTGTTTTTGGTGGAGGCGGCGGGAGTTAGAGTCTTCGTTCGCTTTGCGAACTACGACATGCCTCCCGTTGGTCGGCAACCCTTCCCTTCGGGCGCAGGTTCAGCTGTCACAGCCGCTGAAAACAAAAAAGGGCCACCTAACGGCGACCCTATTTTTGTTT
>JALRFH010000038.1 GCA_023253715.1 Halieaceae bacterium | reverse complement strand
AACACACCGCAGGACAACTATACCCGAACCCTATTGCAATCGATACCGGGCCAGTCTTTGCGAGCAAGCTGAAACAGCTAAGGCAGCAAACGCCTCACGCTTGCTGCCCGACAGCCCAGGGTTTGTCAGGGTTAGCCAGCCACTGGTCAAAATCGCCAATCGCCATTGGCGTCGCAATATAAAAGCCTTGCGCGTAGTCGCAACCCAATGCTTGCAAGGTCGCCATGGTCGAAGCTTCTTCAACGCCCTCGGCCACGACGACTTTGTCTAGGGCATGCGCCATAGCAATGGTCGACTCCACAATAATGCGGTCGTCGGCCTCCTCCGACAAACCCTGAATAAAAGCCTTGTCAATCTTTACAGCCCTGGCAGGAATTCGTCGCAAATAGGATAGTGACGCAAACCCGGTACCAAAATCGTCGATTGCAATCATGGCGCCCATTTGATCCAAACGCTGCAAACTCTCCAGGGCTTTCTGAGGATCGGTCATCATACTGGTTTCCGTCACCTCCAGGGTCAGCGCTCCGGGCTCTAAATTTAGCCGATCTAAGACGTTGCGTAACTGAGCAGTGACGTTAAGGTCCTGGATATCTGAGATCGAAAGGTTAATGCTTACACCCAAATCTAGGCCACGTGTGCGCCAAAGCCGCAATTGTCGAGCCGCTTGATCCATGGTCCAACGAGTCACTTGGCGAATCAAACCACTCATCTCTGCCAAGCGCATAAACTCGTCAGGGTTCAGCAAGCCCAAATCTGGATGATGCCAACGTAATAGCGCTTCAACGCTAGTCACGCGCTGGGTTTTCATATTAATGATAGGCTGATAGAACAATTCCAGTTCGCCTCGTGTCAGGGCTAACTGCAAATTTTTATTCATCATTAGACGCTGCGTTGCATTGTCATCTCTTGCAGGATCGTACAAAGCAATATTGGAACCGGCTTTGGCCTTTGCTGTATACAAAGCAGTATCGGCCATCCGCAACAACTCGGCGCCATCATCGGCATGCAAAGGGAACATCGCGAGCCCCATACTCATGCCGATACTGATCTCATGCTCCTCGACACAGAAGTAGTGATCGGTCAACGAGATCAGTTTTTCGGCAACTTCCTCGGCGCCAACCCGATCGGTACAGGGCAACAGAAAAGCAAATTCATCGCCCCCCCAACGAGCCACAAAATCATCCGTTCGCAACACTCGCTTAAAGCGCTGCGATAGTTCCTTCAAGACGCCATCACCGACGAAATGACCCAAGGTATCATTCACACCTTTGAAGCCATTGAGATCCGCCACTAACACTGCAAAATGATGCGATGTTTCGCGCGAATCCGACAAGACCTGCCCCATCGCTGCCCGGAAAGATACTCGGTTGGGTAACCCGGTAAGATCGTCATGCAAGGCATTGTGGTTAGCGACCTCGCCGAAGGCAATTAAACCATCGATGGATTCAAGCGCATGACGGCTCAACAGTAATCCAAAAAAACTTCCGCCCAGCATGATTAAGGATGACAAAATGTCGTGTACACTGAAGCCACGCCAGTACAAGTCAAGACCGAAGGCGATATAAGCACCAATAAACAGGAGAGTAGCAGCAAAAAGAAATTGCCATCCCCGGGTGCGTTCGTTACGTTTAAATACGATCAGGCCAATCGTGTGGGCAGCGCCCGCCATAGCGATAATACTGAGCACAATCACGCCGACGACTATTGCTGTTATCGTTGCCTGATCTGTCATCGGCACACTGAGGGTCCTTTAATACATCGTTGGTGACAACATGCCCACTCCGATTTGCAGTGAGCACAAAGTAGTTAACAAGATGCTAACAGTAGCATAAACCCGTTGTTTGTCACGGGTGCAACAGAGGTTTAATCGCATGAGTGATTCAGAACATGTTCACTATCAAGGCTTAAGTTATCCTTTCGGCCGAACCGCACCTGAAAACCAGGGATGGATCCGAGAAGTCGCACCGGGCGTCCATTGGCTGCGTTTCACCCTTCCCATGGCTCTGAATCACATCAACCTATGGCTGCTGGAGGATGATGACGGATGGACTGTAGTCGATACCTGCATGAATATGCCATCCGCGCGCCAGCAGTGGGAAGAACTATTTACGACCTTATTACAAAACAAACCCATTACTCGAGTCATCGCCACCCACTTACACCCCGACCACGTGGGTCTTGCCGGCTGGCTCTGCGAACGATTTGATTGCGACTTGTGGATGTCACGCACCGATTACACGATGTGTCGCATGCTGGTCTCAGACACTGGGCGAGCCGCGCCTGAGGCGGGCATTCGCTTCTATCACCGCGCCGGGTTTAATGAGACGCAAATTACTAGTTACCGAGAGCGATTTGGAGGCTTTGGCTCGGTCGTATATCAGCTGCCAGATTCCTACCGCCGTTTGGTCGACGGTGACCACCTACAGATCAATGGCAATTATTGGCAGATGGTTGTAGGTAAAGGGCATTCGCCCGAACATATTTCACTGTATTGCCCGGCGCTCAAATGCTTGATCTCGGGCGATCAAGTGCTGCCCCGAATTACGTCGAACGTCAGTGTGTTTCCGACCGAGCCCGAGGGAAACCCGCTACGCGAATGGCTGCTATCCAACGCCAGAATACGCGAACTCTTGCCAGAGGACTTGCTGGTCCTGCCGGCTCACGGCAACCCATTCTATGGCCTGCACAAACGTTTGACCCAATTAATCGACGGCCACGAACGCGATCTCGATGCGCTTTACGACCATCTGAGCGAACCCAAACGCGCAATTGATTGCTTCGAAGTATTATTCCAGCGCGTCATTGGTGACGACATGATTATGATGGCCACAGGCGAAAGTATTGCGCATTTAAACTGTTTAAAGGATCGTCGCCGCATTAAACGCTTTTTGGATGACGACGGCGTTTACTGGTACCAAGCATTACCCGAGAGCCGCCAAATCCGCATGCCCTAAGCACAACCATAACTCGACATTGAGCCCACGCACAATGCGCGGTAGACTCAAAAAAAAACCAGGGAACGTCAATGAACTTTACTATACCGAGAGAGCTGCAGGCTTTTTTAGATGAAGTCGATGCCTTCATTGAAACGGAAATCAAGCCACTCGAAGAAGCCGATGACAACATCCGCTTCTTCGACCACCGCCGCGAGCACGCCCGCACAAATTGGGATGAAGGCGGAGTACCCCGCGAAGAATGGGAGGCTCTGCTAGCCGAAGCGCGCCGCCGCGCCGACGCCGCTGGCGTATACCGCTACCCTTTCCCCACTGAGTTCGGTGGCCGCAATGGTACAAACCTAGGCATGGCGATCATTCGCGAGCACTTGGCCGCAAAAGGCTTGGGCTTACACAATGACCTGCAAAACGAACACTCTGTGGTCGGCAATAATATCGGCTTGCTACTGATGCTGGAGTACGGTACCGCCGAACAAAAAGCACAATGGATTGATGGCCTTGCCACAGGCAATAAAGGGTTTGCTTTTGGTATTACCGAGCCCAATCACGGCTCGGATGCCACCCACATGGAAACCACAGCGGTGCGCCAAGGAAATCGCTTCGTTATTAACGGGGTAAAAACTTGGAATACCGGCATTCATGTGGCGGAATACGATATGGTCATGGCGCGAACCTCTGGCAAAGCGGGTGACGCTCAAGGCATTACGGCCTTCTTAGTACCCATGAAAGCACCCGGCGTCAAAATCGAAGAATTTTTGTGGACCTTCAACATGCCGTCAGACCATGGCACGGTAAGCTTCACTGACGTAGTGGTTGACGAGGGCGCCATCTTCGGCGGTGAGGGCCGAGGCCTGCAAGTCATCCAACACTTCTTTAACGAAAACCGTATCCGCCAAGCAGCATCAAGCCTTGGCGCCGCGCAATACTGTGTGGCCGAAGCGGTGCAGTACGCTAAAGAGCGCAAGCCCTTTGGCAAACCCCTGGCGACCAACCAAGGTATTCAATTCCCTCTGGTGGAACTGCAGACTCAAATCGAGATGCTGCGAGCACTGATCCACAAAACCGCTTGGATTATGGATACCGAGGGTGCGTTCGCGGCGTCTGACAAAGTCTCGATGTGCAACTTTTGGTCCAATCGCTTGTGCTGCGAAGCGGCCGATCGCGCGATGCAGGTTCATGGCGGTTTGGGCTACTCGCGCCACAAGCCTTTCGAACACATCTACCGCCACCACCGCCGCTACCGTATTACCGAGGGCGCCGAAGAAATTCAAATGCGCCGCGTCGCGGGCTATCTGTTTGGCTTTATGAACCAAAAGGCGCCAAAAGGAGTGAAATAAGCGTGATTACGAGGCTGCAATCCTTCATCGAAAAACATCTCGGGCAAGGGGTTAAGGTCGAGAACGCGTTGTTATTGACCGGTGGCGCAAGCCAAGAAACTTGGCGAATCGATGTGGAGCACAATGGCATTCAGACTGCCTATTGTTTACGCCGTGCCAAAGACAGCGAATCAGAGCAAGCACTGGATCTCGGCGGCGTGGGCCTCATGGTCGAGGCCCAGCTGATTCAAGCAGCACATCGTGTGGGCGTTAAAGCGCCCCAGATAGTGGCCCTCATAAGCGAAGAAGACGACCTTGGCATAGGGTTTTTGATGCAATGGTTAGAAGGCGAGACCCTTGGACATAATATCGCCAGAGCGCCAGAGTTCGCGAGTATTCG
>JALRFH010000018.1 GCA_023253715.1 Halieaceae bacterium | reverse complement strand
ATCCGTTCCGGGTATCTGATACAGCTTCACGTTACAGGCTGAAGATGCAACCTCCGGCTTGACGTAGATGTGTGCCGAGTACAAGAATGCTTCTGTTCCTGCCGGAACTGTGTAGAACGCCACCTCGGTCTGCCCCGAGTGTGTGGTAGCAGACGTTTTTTAGGCTCGTTTATTAGGATCGACATTTAAAACGCGTGGCGTTCGCCTATCTGCAGTATTAGAGGGCTGGGATTGTTTGTCATGGTTTGTAATGCGGCCTCAAAGCGCGCCAGCGGCTCGTCGAGGGGTTCGTCTGACAAATCGAAGGTGCCGTAGTGAATGGGTATAATTTTTGACGCTTTAAGATCTGCGGCCGCTTGTATGGCTTCTTCGGGGTTCATGTGCGAACTTGCCATCATGGCCCGAGGCTGATACGCGCCTATCGGTAAGGCCACCAAATCAAAAGGACCGAGCGTCTCACCGATGAGCGAATAGCCTGAAAAATAAGCAGAGTCGCCACCAAAGTAAAATTGCTTATGTTCACTCGATACCGCCCAGGAGGACCACAATGCCTGGCGGGTGTCTCCGATTCCTCGTTTACTCCAGTGCTGAGCGGGCAATCCCGTAATCGTTAACGCGCCTAATTGAATTTGCTCGCCCCAATTCAGCTCCAGAACATTGTTGATTTTATGCTTTCTGAGCAAAGCGGAGTTGTCAGTCGGAACCAGAAACACTGTATTCGGGGATCGCTGAGCTAATTGAAGCAGGCTCGGAACGTCTAGATGATCGTAGTGATTGTGCGAGATCAGAACAAAGTCAATGTCGGGTAATTGCTCGATCGTAAGACCCGGCGGTACGAAGCGAGACGGACCCAATGGGGGCAGAGGGCTCGGCGTGTCGGACCAGATGGGGTCGGTTAAAAAGTGCATACCTTGCATCGACACCAGCAGAGTGGAATGACCCACCCATTGAACGGAGTTCTCTGCTGGCGCTTGGGGTTTTGATGATGAATAGACCGGCGCCGCACCTTTGCTTGAACGAAATGGTGTGGTCATGCGACGCCCAAAAAAGGCGAGCCGACTCCATAAGGACCCATGTGCAGCCTCTTGGTCCATATTTCGATAGCGCCCTTGCTCGTCTTTCT
The DNA here is from genome assembly GCA_023253715.1 of Halieaceae bacterium. Lineage (GTDB taxonomy): Bacteria > Pseudomonadota > Gammaproteobacteria > Pseudomonadales > Halieaceae > Aequoribacter. Next base: position 1,848 of record JALRFH010000018.1, on the reverse strand, counting down.
GTGCCGCAGGAATGAGGTCCAGCTGCGTGATTTTATGAGTGCTTGTCGTACTTTGTGGCATTGCAGAAGGCTCCGGAGCGCTTGATTGTGCCGCGCAAGCGCTAAGTAAAAACACGACTAATAGGGAACGTATCATAAGGTAAAATCCAACTCGTTAAGGTTTGTACGTCAACTAAGGGCGATTGGGTTGTCCCATCCGGCGGAGATGGAGCTAAGCGCGCGGTTCAGGTCGCATTCAACCGCGTTTAAAGCTCGACGTCGGTGTGCTAACGTAGCGCTTTATGCTTGGATTGCCGGTGTGATAGAAACCAAACTGCCAAAGGTAGGCACCACCATATTTACGACGATGTCTGCGCTTGCGCAGCAAACCGGTGCGTTGAACTTGTCACAGGGGTTCCCTGATTTCGAGGCTCCCCAGGCTTTACGTGAGGCGCTAGGGCGTCATGCTATGGCGGGCAATAATCAATACGCGCCCATGGCGGGCCTGTTGCGCTTACGCGAAGCGGTGGCCTCGAGCGTGTTGTTGCACCGCAGTGTAGCTGTGGACCCTGAAACAGAAATTACCATCTTACCGGGTGCGACCGAGGGTATTTTCTGTTGCGTGCAGGCTCTGGTTCGCCCTGGCGACGAGGTTATTATGTTCGACCCAGCCTACGACAGCTATGAGCCTGCGGTCGATATGGCGGGGGGTAGGGCAATTCGCCTACCGTTGTCTGCGCCCGAATTTCAAATTGATTGGGACCGTTTCGAGCAAGCCCTATCGAACAAAACGCGTTTAGTGATGATTAATTCACCCCATAACCCCTGTGGCACTAACTTCGAGCCTGAGGCGTTGCAGCGCTTAGCGGACTTTGCCGAACGCTATGATTTTTACGTGTGCAGTGATGAGGTCTATGAGCATTTGGTATTCGATGGCTCCCACCGATCGGTGCTGCAAGTTCCTGGGTTGCGGGAACGCAGTTTTGCCCATTTTTCCTTCGGTAAAACTTTCAGCGTCACCGGCTGGAAAACGGGCTATTGCATAGCCCTTGCGGATCTAACCGCTGAGTTGCGTAAAGTGCATCAGTACGTCGCGTTTGTGGCAGTAACTCCGGTGCAGCATGCCCTGGCGGATTTTATGGAAGCCGAACCGAATTACGCCTTTCAATTAGCAGATCAGTACCGGCATCGCCGCGATGTGTTTTTGAACGCCCTAAAGGGCTCGCGTTTTACGTGGACACCAAGCCAAGGCAGTTTTTTCCAGTTGCTTGATTACTCGGCCATTACCGATGAACCCGATATCACCCTGTGCCAGCGTTGGACCAAAGAGTACGGAGTGGCATCGATACCCCTAACCCCGTTTTATGAAACGCCACCGAAATCGTCGTATCTACGGTTTTGTTTTGCTAAAACCGACTCGGTGCTTCAGGAGGCAGCAAAACGCTTATGCGCAATTTAGCCGTGACCCTAGTTCAACACGAGCTTAAGTGGGAAGACCCTGCGGAGAATCGTGCGTTTTTTGAGCAAAAAATACGTGAGCAGGCGCCTGCGAGTGACCTAATCGTATTGCCCGAGATGTTCACCACCGGTTTTTCGATGAACGCCTTAGGCAACGCCGAAGAACCCCAAGGCCCAACTCAAGAGTGGATGCAAGATCTGGCTAAACAGTTGGATTGTGCGATCACAGGCAGTATTGCCGTGAAAGAGGGTGAGTTCGTATACAACCGCCTGCTGTTTGTAACCCCCGATAACTGTTGGCATTACGACAAACGCCACCTGTTTCGCATGTTAGGCGAACACAAGCGCTACGCGCCCGGTAACGACCGAGTGATTGTGAACTGGCGAGATTGGCGCATTAAGCTCGAGGTC
>JALRFH010000236.1 GCA_023253715.1 Halieaceae bacterium | reverse complement strand
ATGGGCGAATTCGACCTCATCAAAACCTACTTTACCGGCCTCGATTTTGGCAACAATGTCGCGTTGGGCGTGGGTGATGACGCGGCAATACTCAGCGTGCCCGCGGGTGAATCTTTGGTTGTATCTGTCGATACAGCGGTCGCTGGCGTGCACTTTAGCGATCACACACTACCCGAAGTCATCGCCTATCGCAGCATTGCCAGCGCGGTCAGCGATTTGGCCGCCATGGGCGCCAAACCCTTAGGCATGACGCTAGCGCTGACCCTACCAGAGCAAGACGAATGGTGGCTGCGCAGCTTCAGTGAAGGAGTGACCAAAGCCGTTTACGCCTTCGACTGCCCCTTAGTAGGCGGCGATACCACCAAAGGTCCTTTGTGCATTAGCGTTACGGTGCATGGGTCAGTGGCACCACAAAACGTGCTTAAACGCTCTGGTGCCAAACTCGGCGACGTCATCTGCGTATCGAACACGCTGGGCGACGCCGGCGCAGGCCTAGCGTTAGAACTTGGCCAACTCGATATCGACAACGACGACCACTATCAGGCCCTGCATGATGCTTGGTGCTATCCGCAACCTCAGTTGTCACTGGGCGCTGAACTGGCAGGCGTCGCTACTGGCTGTATCGATATAAGCGATGGCTTGCTTGCAGACTTGAATCACATCCTAACAGCGAGCGGGGTTGGCGCCGAACTACTTTCAAGTCAGATACCACTATCGCAAGCATTACTCGATAGCGTGGGGCCACAGCGCGCATTAGAGCTTGCACTGCATGCAGGCGAAGACTATCAGCTGTGTTTTACCTTGCCCGCAAGCATTACTCCGCCGGAGTCCTGCAGGGTCATTGGTTTAATAGTTCCAAATCGCGTACTCACTCTGGATGGTAAACACGCCAATGTCGCAGGATACACGCATTTCTAAGCACTTTGTCGGCTGCCAATTTTCAGACCCCACGTTTCCTGCACCCAAACAGACGATGTAAACTCTCAGTAAATTCGATTACATCAACGACAAGAAAAATAAGCGAAGGGAAAACATATGAACATATTGGTTGTGGGCGGCTCTGGCCTTATTGGTGGAACCATTGCTTTAGAACTACAACAACGCGGACACGATGTCACTATCATGTCGCGCAAACAGGCCGAAACCGGCCCGCTGGCGGGCTTTAAGCATCTTGAAGGCAACTACATCTATGACAACGTCGCTGACGGTCGTTTAAAGGGCTACGATGCCTTGGTGTTCTCTGCCGCAGCGGATATCCGCAACATTCCCCAAGACGGCTCAATAACGCCCGAAGCGTTTTACACGCAGGCCAACGATATTGCGGTACCGCGCTTTTTCCAAGCCGCCAAAGATGCGGGCATTAAAAAGTCGGTACTGATTGGCACGTTTTACCCGCAAGTCGCGCCACAGCAAATTGGCGTCGATGCGTACGTCACCTCACGCCACAATGCCGCCGAGGGCGCGCTCGCCCTCGCCGACGAGAACTTCAGCGTGTGCGCCTTAAACCCACCCTTCGTGTTGGGTCATTTAGAAACGGTCTCCGCACCGCACTTGGATGCATTGGTGCATTATGCACGAGGTCATATCCCAGACATGCCCTTATTTGCGCCCAAAGGCGGCACCAACCACATCAGCACTCACTCGCTAGCCATCGCAACTTGCAATGCGCTAGAGAAGGGCGAGAACGGTAAGGGGTACCTGATCGGTGACGAAAACCTGTCGTGGAAAGAGTACCTAGAACTATGGTTTGCAGCCGCGGGTAATCCCGTCGAGCTAGAGGTGCGTGACGATGAGCACCCCTTCTTCCCGAACATCATTTTGTTTGCAGGCCCCGGTGCCACGGTAACAATCGATATGAGCGACGAAGATATGGCTGTTCTTGATTATCCTCGCAATCAAATTGCCGACCTAGTCAAAGAAATCGTGGACCTGACCCCGTAGCACTTTTAGTTCGGCATGGTAAGGTAGGCGGGTCAACTCATCAGTGGAGCAAACGCATGAGCCAAACGCTTACCATTACTGGCATGCCAGGGTCACCCTACACCCGCAAAATGTTGGCGGTACTCAGGTATCGCCGCATTCCTCATAGAACGGTCACGCAATACACCGCGGAAGACGAAGCACTTCCCAAACCGAAAGTACCTGTTATTCCTTATGTAGTATTTCCAGGCGAGGATCACGCCCAGTTTGACAGTACCCCTCTTATTAGCGAGCTCGATCAACGCCACACCGAACGAAAGGTCCGCCCGAATGATCCAGCGCTCGCGTTTATCGACGCACTCATTGAAGACTACGCCGACGAATGGCTAACCAAACCCATGTTCCACTACCGCTGGGCCTATGAAGATGATGCCGAGCAAGCTGCCGCTGTACTGCCTAGGTGGAGTAACACCACTCTGTCTGAGACCGAGCTACAAACGCGCGGCGAAATGTTCGCACAGCGTCAAATTGATCGGCTTTGGGTCGTGGGATCAAACCAAACCACCGGCCCACTGATTGAAGATAGCTATCACCGCCTGCTGGACATACTCGATAAGGCGCTCATCGGGCAACGATTTTTGCTAGGGAGTAGACCTGGCGCTGGCGACTTCGCGCTGTTTGGGCAGCTCACACAATTAGCGCTGTTT
>JALRFH010000204.1 GCA_023253715.1 Halieaceae bacterium | reverse complement strand
TATTTCACCTCCAAAATAAGCACTATCGGCATTAGTGCTTCCTGCAGTGTCTGGAAGTGTTCCGACTGTGAAAGTTTGTTTTGCGGATTTTCCTCTAAACACGCCTAAAGAAATTGAGCCAGAAGCTGGAATTCCAACTGTTGTAGAAATTGCTGGGACATATGTTCCGCCTCTATAGTATTCACTAATAGCGTGAGGAGCTGTCCCACCAAACTCTGCGTCAATAATGCTTAAAGAGACTGGGTCAGTAGCAGAAATGCCCATATTACTCTCCTTTTAGCTTCTTAACTTCTGCTTTCAAGTCATCAATCTGATCTTGTTGTTCTTTAATCGCCTCGATTAAAGGGACTTTTGCTGCGTCCAGAGCCTGGGCGATGTCGACCATTTGATCGACCGAAATTTGGTGGCGCTGGGGGTGCATGCCATCGCGCAATGACATGTCATGTAGGGTAACTTTACGTCCTTTGATATTCATATTCGCCTCGCTTATGCCACAGCCAATTTGCGGCGTGCAATCATTTCTGCTGTCTTCAAACCTGCCGCCGTCATGATGTCTAGGTTGCCCGCGTACTTGGGTAGGAAATCTCCAAGGCCTTCGACTTCGACCGTGATCGTGACACGTGTGCCATCAATGATTGGGTCATTCAACAAACGGTAGCCAGGCACATAGGTTTGGACTTCTTTAATCATGGCTTTAACCGAAGCGGTGATTGCCTCGGCGTCCGCTGGATCTTTGGTTAAGCAGTGCACCGTGTCACGCATGATGAGCGGCGGTTCAGCAGGGTTGATAATAATGATGGCTTTGCCCTCGTCTGCGCCACCGACTTGGGCGATGGCCGCTGAGGTAGTGCGGGTAAATTCATCGATGTTATCCCGGGTGCCCATACCCACGGATTTTGAGGCAACGGTCGCGACAATTTCTGCGTAGCTAACCGGCTGCACACGGCTGACAGAGGCAACTAATGGGATAGTAGCTTGCCCGCCACAAGTGACCATGTTGACGTTGTCTTTGGGGGTGTCGGCCATAATTGCATCAAGGTTGACCGGTGGTACACAGTAGGGGCCAATTGCGGCCGGTGTCAGGTCGATCATCATGACGCCCAGCTCGTTTAACTTGCGCGAGTTTTCTGCGTGTACGTAGGCCGAAGTGGCATCAAAGGCAAAATCAACAGGGGCTTCGTTAAAGCCAGCAACTAAGCCGTCAACCCCGTCGGTGCTCACGCGCAGGCCGTATTCGCGTGCCCGCTTAATGCCGGCTGATTCTTCAATGCCCACCATCCAAACGGGTTCGATGATGTCGCTACGTAGGCACTTCATTAACAAGTCGGTACCTATATTGCCAGGGCCGATAATGGCGGCCTTGAATTTTTTGGTCATAGTTAATTTCCTTTTGCGTCGACTTAAACGGATTTTAACCTGTTCACCGTCTGTGACGCTTCCCTAATAGTTAGATGCTGTTTTGTCTTAATCACCGAATCGGCAACTGACGAAGGAGGGTTTAAGGCCCTCGCCAGTCATGGTCATTTCGAATGTATCACCCGGGGCTGCGCTTTCTAGTGGCACCAATGATCCTGACAAAATGGCTTCGCCCGCTTTTAAAACAATGCCGAATTCGCCCAATGTGTTGGCTAGCCAAGCCACGGCGGTCAGCGGGTTGCCTTGTACCGCAGAGCCTTCCCCCTCGCTCAAGAACTCGCCATTTTTAGTGACAACCACTTTAAGCTTATCGAGTGCGAGGCCGCTTGGGTCGATTTTGTCTTTACCAAGCACGTAAACACCGCAAGAGGCATTATCGGCGACGGTATCTTGGATTTTGATTTGCCAGTTGTGAATTCGAGAGTCCACGATTTCAAAGCAGGGCGTTATATAGTCAGTTGCGGCCAGCACTTGTTCTTCCGTAACGCCTGGACCCTGAAGATCTTGTTTCAGAACAAAGGCAATTTCGCCCTCAGCCCGTGGCTGAATTAAGTTACCTTTGACTGGAATGGTCGCACCATCGTCATACGCCATAGCATTGGTTAAAAACCCAAAGTCAGGTTGAAATACGCCCAGCATGTTTTGTACAGCCGCCGAGGTCACGCCAATTTTTTTGCCGGTGATTGCTTCGCCGTCATTCTCAAGTCGCGGTTTTAGCATCGCTTGCGAGATGTAATAGGCGTCCTCAATTTCGATGTCATTGAAGCGATCGGTAAAAGGTTCAACGGTGTGCTCGCCTCGTAAGGCTTGGTAAAGCTCAAGGCCCAAGGCCTCGCGCTGCTGTTCGCTGAGTGCCATAGTCTTACCCGTGAGTTAAAAAGTCGATGCAGGTGCGGTTGAAAAAGTCGGAGTACTCCACCATGACCCAGTGCCCGCAGTTGTTGAGCATATGAGCTTGTACATTGGGGCAGTTGTCTAGGATTTTCTGGGTGCCACTCGCCGGACAGAACTTGTCCTCGGTACCCCAGAACACCGATACAGGGCATGCTATTTTGTGTAGCTGCTCGGTTAAATTGGGGATGGCCATAGTGGCTAATACGTGAGGATTTTGGATTTGTAGTGTATCCCATCGCTCTTGAATCAGTTCGTCGGTCACATGCTTGGGGTCATGAACTAATAGGGTCAAGAGTTCGCCCAGTACCTCGCGAGTGAACTCGGGTGAGCCCATGGGGAACTTCACCATCTCTTGGATACCGATGCATTGAAAGTAGGTCTCTTTTTCTTCGACGCCACCAGGTGCCATCAGGATGAGCTTTTCAACACGTTGTGGATGAGCCAAGGCCATGCCCAGCGATACGGCACCCCCCAGGGAGTTGCCCACTAGGGTAACTTTGTCGATGCTTAAGCCGTCTAGCAGGCCTGCCAAATTCTCGACAAAAAAGTTGAGCGTATGGTCTACATCCGTAGGTTTTGAGGTCAGGCCATAGCCGGGTTGGTCAAATACGATGCAACGAAATCCGGCGTCTTGGAAGGCCGCAACGTTGAACTTAAAGTTGCTCCAGCCGCTGGCGCCAGGGCCACTGCCATGAACAAAAACGACGACACCCCGCTCGGTCTGTTGAGCAGGGTGGTCGGTGTAGTGGATGGTGACGCGACTAGAAACTTCTAAGTAGCGCCCCTGAGCTGTGTTGGTCATAGCATTCCTAAATAAAGATGTCCGTATTTTCCATGCCCAGCTGTGTGCTACCTAAGTTACGGGCAAAGGGCGTTGGATTATTGGCCACGTGGCAGCGGCCGATGTGGATATCGTGCCAAAGTTGCATCATGGGGTGGCCGTTAAATACCGAGCGACCACCCGCTGCATCGTACAGCAGATCCATAGCTTCGATGGCTTTTGGAATCACAAGACTTGCCTGATAACGGTACAAAATTCGTTCGTCGATGGTAGGCTTCCAGTTGGCAGCTTCCATTTTATCGAAGTTACTGAACAGTACTGCTTCTAGCTCGGAAATGATGTTTTTCACTTTCGCAACACGTTCTTGGATTTCGACGTCTGCAGCGAATTTGGTCATGTCAGTGGTGGTTTTAAAGCCGCCAGAGCGGGTTTCTATGAAGACTTTAAGGGCTTTCTTTAACGCGCCAATTGCGGGGGTGTTAACTACGCGCACAAAGCCTTGGGCCCAAGATAGGTCATATATTGGGCTGCTTTGCTGATGGACGCAGTTAAAGCCATCGTCGCGTTTGTGGCTCATGTGATCGGGTACGAAAATGGGTTCTTCAATCACGATGTCGTTTGAGCCCGTCGCCTGCAGACCCATTACATCCCAGGTGTCTTCTATAACGTACTGGGTACGGGGAATCAGAAAGGTGCGATAGCCTTCGCCCGCAACAATACCGCCCAACAGTGCCCAAGTGCAGTGTTCAGAGCCCGAGCTCCAGCCCCAGCGGCCAGAAACCATGCACCCACCCTCTACTTGCTCGACTTTTGAGCCCACGGGATTGTATGAGCTGCTGACCAATGTGTTGGGGTCTTCGCCATAGACGGTTTCTTGTGCTTTGTGGTCCATCATCGCGATTTGGTAGGCGTGGATGGCGATGATGCCGCTGGCCCAAGCGTGGCTCATATCAGCCTCGGCGATACGGATTTGCTCGCGGAAAAACTCTTGGGGGCGAGACTCTAGGCCTCCCCACTGCTTGGGCAAGAACATTTTGAAAAAGCCACAGTCTTTCAGCTCTTGCACCACTTCGTGTGACATCACGCGCTTTTCACGTGCTTCGGCAGCTTTGGCTTCGATCAAGGCGATCGTGGAATCTGGTACTAAATAGGTCATGTTGTTCTCCTCGCTGGGGTATGCCTTGTGCATAGAAAGATGTTGGCAAACTTGCTTGTTTGGTGCATACCCCGAATGAATTAACTCGTTTTAGAGCGCTTTAGTCCTCATGGCCTACGCTGAAATCATGGCCCCAAAAACTGGCGACAGTGCTCTGAAAAACGGGGTAGTCGCTCCAGTCTTGTACTGTTCGCCCTTCGGCTCCATATTCGACATCAAAGCCTGCTGGGCTGCGCATGTAAAAGGACACCATGTGGTCGTTGGCATGGCGGCCAAGAGTCCCGGTAAGCTTGACGCCAGCGGCGATGCGTCGATCGTTGCATAGACCAACTTCATCGACATTCGGCACCTCGACCATCATGTGAACGCAACCGGTGGGGAGCGGCATCTCGAACAAGGCCAAGCTGTGGTGACGCTCATTGCAATGCATGAACCACAGCCGTTTTTCGGGCTCTGCGGGATCTGGCGTAAACTTGATCTTCATCAAGTCTGACAAGCCAAAGCCTAATACTTCGGTGAAGAACGACGAGGTTTCGTCGAAGTTCGGCGCGGGCAAAACGACGTGGCCCATGCCTTGGGTGCCGGTCACAAAATGACTGACGCCGACGGGTGAGTTCAGGCGTTTAAAGTCTGAGATAACACCGCAAAAGACTTCGTGCCGCGTGCCAGACGGGTCGGTAAAGCTGAGTAACTTAGTGACTCGGCGCTCCGCAATGAGCTCGGCGCCGGCCCATTCAAAGGCAACACCTGCTGCAGAAAGTGCATCGGCAACCTCTTGCAGACCGGCCTCACTGTTGGCTTCCCAGCCACAAAAAGCCAGTTGGTCATTCTCGGCCGTATTGACGATCAAACGGTAAGGGTGGTCGTCCATTTTGAACAGTGCGGTGTTCTCGTCACATTCTAAATGTGCGCTAACATCTTCCAAGCCCATAACATCGCAGGCAAACGAGCGCCATTGCGACAGATCTGTTGAATTGACCCCGATATAACCCAAGCTTTTAATGGCCATTATGCCTCTCCTTCGTTTAGCGTCCCATCCAGCGCGCGTTGGCGCAGTGTGGGTTTTAGTACTTTGCCCGATGCGTTCAATGGCAGTGCATCCAGCACGATGATTTTTCTAGGGGCCTTGTAGTTCGCCATGTTATCGCGCGCCCAGGCGCTAATGTCTTCGGCGCTTGTTGTTGCGCCTTGCTTCAGCGTCACGAAGGCCCAGCCAACTTCTCCCATACGTTCATCAGGATAGCCAATAACCGCGGCTTGCACGACGTCCGCATGGCGTAAGAGGGTTGATTCTATTTCCGCGGGGTAACAGTTAAAGCCCCCGCTGATATACATATCCTTCAGACGATCAGTAATGGTTAAGTTGCCATCCTCATCCATACGACCCACGTCGCCGGTGTGAAGCCAACCCTCGCCGTCGATGGTCTCTGCAGTGGCTTCGGGGTTGTCGAGGTAACCCTGCATGACATTAAAGCCTCTGATCACGATTTCGCCTTGTTCGCCGCTTGCGACTTCATTGTCCTGCTCATCAACGCAACGTACTTCGACAGCGGGAATGGCGCGCCCCGATGTTTTGGCAATGGTGTCTGGTGCATCGCCTTGTCGGCACATGGTTGCTAGGCCGCAACTTTCCGATAAGCCATAGGCCGTGATGATTGTCGAAATCTTTAGTTCATCACGCATTGCAATAATGAGCTCGGTTGGAATAACCGCCGCGCCGGTTGTGCACTTTGTTAAGCTCGCTAGTGAGTACTTGCTGCGATTGGGGTGAGCCAAAATCGATTGGAAAATTGTGGGTGGTCCGGGCATCACAGTAATTTTTTCGTTATCGATGCGCTCTAGGATTTTGTCCACATCAAATACGGCTTCGGGCAAAACGGTGCAGCCTTGGCTTAAGCAGGCAAGTAAGCCTGCTTTAAAGCCAAAGCTGTGGAAAAAGGGGTTAATAATTAAATATCGATCGGTGTCGTCTAGCCCCAGAATTTCAGAGAAGGTCGTAAACGCTTGAACGTTTTGCTGATGACCGCACAACACGCCTTTGGCGCGACCAGTGGTACCGGAGGTAAACATGATGTCTGAGATGGCGTCACCCGATATTGCCAGTGCTTGCTGTTCAATGGTTTTACTGCCGTGTTCGGCTATCCAAGCTCTACCCTGTGCTTGCAGTTCATGCCAGTGGTTGGTGGCAGTTGTTTCTGTCTCGCCTTTGAGTTGAATGCGGTGCTGTAAATGCGGTAGTTCACGGTCGGCAATCATGCCGAGATAGTCGTTGCCTAGAAATTGCCCCATCACAAACAGCGTCGATGCGCGGCTGTCGTTCAGAATGGCGGCCGCTTCTTCGCCTTTATAGCGCGTGTTTAAGGTAACGATCTGACCGCCCGCGAAATGCGTTCCGAACGCCGCAACGACCCACTCGGAAATATTAGGTGCCCAGATGGCGGCGCGGTCGCCAGGTTTAAATCCCAGCTGTTTCAGACCTGCGGCGGTTTCGATACAGGCCTGCTTAAAGTCCGCAAAACTTAACTGCGCTCCGTTCTCCTCTAAAAAGGGACGATCTTGGTAGCGATCGGCGGCTCGATATATAAGTTCTACGGTCGTTCGAGGTGAAGTGTTTGCCACTGAAATAGTTTCCAAGTTTCTAGAACGCAGACCCTAATGTAGTCCTCGCGCAATGTCATAGTCTACATGGATGATGAGGCATAAGGGCTTGGGAACCATAATGATCCTCTCATTTCTTAAATAGTAGACGCTGTGCTTTATGAATAAATTGCAAACAGCCGCCGAGGCCATTGCCTCAATAAAAAGCGGTATGACTATTGGGATCGGGGGTTGGGGCCCTCGCCGCAAGCCAATGGCTTTGGTGCGCGAGTTAATGCGCTCGGAAGTGACCGACCTAACAGTGATTGCCTATGGCGGTGCCGATGTGGGCATGCTGTGTGCCACTGGCAAGGTTAAAAAAGTTATTTTTGCGTTTGTGTCTTTAGACTTTATGCCTCTAGAGCCTGGGTTTCGGGTGGCGCGTCAAAGCGGTGCGATCGAAGTATTAGAAATTGACGAAGGTATGATGCTGCAGGGTTTGCGTGCGGCATCGTGGCGAATTCCGTTTATTCCGACTAACGTTGGCTTGGGTACAGACGTGGTCGCGCGCAACCCTGAATTGAAGGTTATCGATAGCCCTTATGACGATAAAGAGTGGGTGGCCATGCCTGCTTTGAATATGGACGTTGCGCTTATCCACGCCACGCGTTGCGACGAGCGCGGCGTGTGTGAAGTGGCAAGTCCAGATATTTATATGGATGATTTGTTTGCGCGAGCGGCCAAGCACACGATTGTCTCGTGCGATGAGGTCGTTGCAACAGAACATTTTGCTGACCCAGCGGTGGCGCGATCGGTCTTTTGGGAGCGCTGTCATACGCAATCCGTGGTGCATATTCCCGGTGGTGCGCACCCAAGCTCCTCTGACCCCTTATACGGTTTTGATGTTAAGCACTTTAAAGCCTACGGTGAGGCGGTTGGTGCAGCGTGTGTCTGGGCCGCCTGGTATTACCCCGGGGGCAACTCGCCCTATGGTTACAGCGGTTTGGGTGAGGTCGCGGTCTTCATCTTCTTCGGCGTCGTCGCAACTGTCGGCACCAACTTTGTTCAGACCCGTTTTATTGACCCTCTGGCCGTGCTGCTCGGGCTCGTGCCGCTCAGCGGCGAGCCCCTGACGCTCTACTGGCTGCTGCTGCCGCTCGTGCTCGTGCTGATGTACGCGTGGGGCACCGGGATCGCGTTCATCCTCTCGCGCGTCGTCGTC
>JALRFH010000023.1 GCA_023253715.1 Halieaceae bacterium | reverse complement strand
TTCCACAATCCTCAGCCCTGACCGTGCGTTTACCGCCAATGGCATCCAATACCCAGCCAACTGGTTGAGGCTTAGCACTGCCGCTGAGCGCGAAGCAATCGGCATCCGCGAACTGCCGGACCCTGCGCCATACGATCAGCGCTTCTACTGGGGCTATGACGACGCGTTATCGGCTTTGCATTTGCAGCGCTACATTGATTCCTTAGACCCCAGGAAACTGTATTTCACTACAAGCGATCTTAAGGCCTTCACCGCTAGCCAGTATCTGCTGGATGACCAAGCTGAGGACAGGGTTCTGAGCACTGCCATAGAGGTGTATTCGCTCTATTATGAACGTCGCATCGCGCGATTAACGAGCCTTCTTGAGGGTCTAGAGCATCAGGTGAAGAGCTTAGATTTCAGCGCGCAGGACTACCTGGAATTGGATGCCGATGCCATTGTGTGGGCAGACAGCGAGGAAGCGCTTCAGGTGCGTTGGCATCTGCAACTAAAAAACGACGTATTGAACCTGAAGCTTGCCGACAAAACACAGGAAAACATCGTAACGACCCTAGAGAAACGTTATCGCTATCAACTCAAGGAAACGAAACGCACCACGGAACGCGACGTATTTGGTGTGTATGCGAATGCCTTAGCAAGCCTCTATGGTCCACACACCTCCTATTACTCGCCCCGACAATCTGAAAACTTCGATATTGAAATGTCGCTCTCTTTGGAAGGGATTGGTGCCTTGCTGCAACTGGATGAAGACTACGTCAAAGTCAGTCGCATTGTTCCTAAAGGTCCGGCTGATAAACACGGTCAGCTAAAGGCGGCTGATCGTATCGTTGGCGTTGCTCAGGGAGAAGACGGTGAAATGGTGGACGTGATCGGCTGGCGTCTAACCGAAGTGGTCGATTTGATTCGGGGCCCAAAAGGCACCACAGTGCGATTGGAAATTCTTCCGGCGAAATCTTTTGGCTCAGGCGAAACCGAGGAAATCAAAATTGTTCGCAACGAAGTCAAACTTGAGGAGCAAGCCGCACAGGCCGATATCATTGAAATCAAGCGAGAGGACAAAACCTACAAGATAGGCGTGATTGACCTGCCCACTTTCTATATGGATTTCGAAGCGGCGAGTCGCGGAGACCCGAATTACCGGAGCACCTCGCGCGATGTGCGCCGCTTACTCGACGAATTAGAGGCGAAAGACGTAGACGCTGTGCTAATGGACCTACGCAATAATGGCGGAGGCTCCTTGCGAGAAGCCAACGATCTGACCGGCCTATTCATCGACTATGGACCGACCGTGCAAATCAAGCACTCATCGGGTAACATCTGGCGCGATGGCAAACGCGAGAGGAGTAGCTATTACTCGGGACCTCTCGCTGTGATTATCAATCGTTTGAGTGCATCGGCCTCCGAGATTTTTGCAGGCGCAATCCAAGATTATGGGCGTGGGCTGATCATAGGTAATGAATCATTTGGCAAAGGTACCGTTCAGACTTTTGCCCCTTTAACAGAGGGGCAGTTGAAAGTAACGGAATCGAAGTTCTACCGGATATCAGGCGACTCGACACAACATCGGGGCGTTACGCCCGACGTGGCGTTGCCATCGCTTTACGATCCAGAGGATATCGGCGAGAGCACTTTGGATTTTCCGCTTCCTTGGGATCAAATTCGCTCCGTTTCGCGCCAGTCGTACGGTGATTACAAGTCATTGTTGCCGCGGCTGATTGCCTCATCACAGCAACGACAATTGTCTGAACCCCAATTGATGTTGCTGCAAGCGCAAATCGAACTGGCGAATAAAGATCGTGACCAGCAGCGCCTGTCACTTAACCTCGTCGAGCGACAACAGGCTCGTAAAGAGCGTAATGCGGCCTGGTTGACCTTAGAAAACAAACGTCGTGCACTCGCAGGCGAAGAGCCGCTTGAGAGCCTCGACCAAGAGGATGAGGGCAAGAGTGAGGCTGCTGCGGCTACCGATAACGCAGAAGCCATTGATACCGAGCATGATGCCTTATTGTTGGAGTCTTCGCAGATCCTCGTTGATGCCCTGCTCTTCAGCCAAGAACCGATGCTCGCCTTGCCCTCGGTTAGGTAATCACCTCAAGGTCTGGTTGATGAAACCAGCTGAGCTTTTGGTGCAATTTAATGACTTGGCCCACCAAGATCAGTGTAGGGCCATCCCACGTGTGCTGCTGCGCTTTGACGGCGATATCGCTCAGCGTCCCGACCAACACACGCTGAGCGGGCAAAGTGGCGTTTTGCACCAGCGCAATGGGGGTTAGTGGCGCTCTGCCGGCCTCCAGTAAACGCCGGACGACACTATTGAGCGCCTTAATGCCCATATAAACGACCAGTGTCTCGTCTTCAGCACCACAATCGGCCAAGCTCATTACCGGTGTATCCTGTTTTAAGTATCCAGGGACGAAGCGAACCGACTGAGCATAGTCTCGATGGGTCAAGGGAATCCCTGCGTAACTCGCTGCACCCGAGGCCGAGGTAATGCCAGGGACCACTTGAAATGGCACGCCGTGTTCGGCGAGCAACTCGAGTTCCTCGCCGCCACGGCCAAAAATAAACGGGTCGCCGCCTTTTAGCCTGACAACCTTATGCCCATGTTGCGCGAGCTCTAGCAAGGTCCGATTAATATCATCCTGAGCAACGGCGTGTTGATCACGCGCTTTACCGACGTAGAGGCGTTGGGCGTCTCGCCGCGCCAGATCTAGAATCTCTTGGGATACCAAACGGTCATAGAGCACGACGTCTGCTCGTTGAAGCAAGCGCAAGGCCTTAAAAGTCAGTAAATCAGGATCGCCAGGACCTGCGCCGATCAACGCGACATCGCCGTTGCGCCGATCGCTGCCGACCAATAAATCTTCGGCAAACCGTTCTGCCTGATCGAAATTACCATTCAGTACAGCTTCGGCAGCCTCGCTCTCTACTAGGGTTTCATAATACAGTCTGCGTTCGTTCTCAGTGTTTAAGGCGGCCTTAACCCGATCTCTGAGTGCACCCACAAAGCGCGCAAGCGCCCCGTAGTTGCCAGGCAACCAAGCTTCTAAACGCTTCCGTAAAAGACGAGCCAAAACAGGACTTTGCCCACTACTTGATATACCGATGATTACAGGATTGCGATCGACAATCGCAGGGAAAATAAACGAGCATAATTCGGGTTCGTCGACGACATTAATCGGCAAATTGCGTTCTTTGGCCAAGCGTGCAAGCCACACATGGACCTCGTGGTCCGATGTCGCAGCAACGATAAGTTGCTTGCCCTCAAGATCGCCTTCCTCAACCTTGCGGGCAAAATAACTGTCTTGGGGTGTCAGTAGGTCTTTGAGTTCCGAACACATGTCTGGCGCGACGACGCACAGATGCGCGGAGGCGCGTTTTAGCAGCCTCGCTTTACGTGCGGCGACCGGCCCCGCGCCCACCAGCAATACTGTAGAAGCCTCGACCTTGAATGCAAGAGGCAGATATTCCATGTTAGTTAGCCTCGAATGACCTCAAGACCGTTCATATAAGGTACAAGCACTTGGGGCACTTTTATTGATCCGTCGGCCTGCTGGTAATTTTCCAGCACCGCTACCAGCGTTCGACCGACCGCTAATCCGGAGCCATTCAGCGTATGCACCAATTCCGGCTTGCCGGTTTCGGGATTTCGCCAGCGAGCCTGAAGTCGCCGCGCCTGATAATCGCCGAAATTGGAGCATGATGAAATCTCACGATAGGCGCTTTGACCGGGCAGCCAAACCTCGAGATCATAGGTTTGTTGCGCGGAAAAACCTAAATCGCCACCGCAGAGCATCACCTTCCGATACGGCAGCGCCAACGCTTGCAGAATGGCCTCTGCATGACCGGTTAAGGTCTCTAAGGCTGCTTCAGATTCGCTGGGTTTAACGATCTGTACCAGCTCAACTTTTTCGAATTGGTGTTGGCGGATCATCCCTCGGGTATCGCGCCCAGATGCCCCTGCTTCACTTCTAAAACACGGCGTATGACAGGTGAATTTCAGGCCACCCGTCAGCTGCTCAGCTGAGAGAATCTCGTCGCGCACCAAATTTGTCACGGGAACCTCGGCCGTAGGCGTTAAATAAAAGCCCTGATCCGATTGCAGTTTAAACAAGTCTTCCTCAAATTTTGGGAGTTGACCCGTGCCCTGAAGTGAACTGGCATTCACAATATAAGGCACGTAGACCTCTTGATAGCCGTGCTCTTGGGTATGGGTATCGAGCATAAACTGGGTCAGCGCGCGGTGCAGCCGGGCCAAACTTGACTGCAATACAGTGAACCGTGAGCCTGCTATTTTAGCTCCTTGTTCTTGGCTGAGTTGTTTCAGCGCCTCCCCTAGGTCCACGTGATCTTTCGCCTCAAAATCAAAGGTTTTGGGCTCTCCCCAACGCGAGATCTCTTGATTCTCGTCTTCAGTCAGGCCCGTCGGTACCGCATCGCTAGGAATGTTCGGTGTCGACAATAGCATCGTTTCGAGTCTGGCTTGAATGTCCTTTGCCTCTTGTGTGGCCGCTCCTAATTGGTCGTCAATGGTCGCTAATAGGCTTGCGACTTCAGCCTTGGCCTCATCGACCGTTCTCCCAGAAGCTACCAGTGTGCCGATGGTTTTTGACGCCTGCTTGCGCTGTGCTTGCAAGTCTTGCGCCCTAATATCCGCTGCCTTGCGAGCGGCGTCGAGTGCTTCGAAAGCTGCGTGATCAAACGCAAATCCTTTGATCGACAATTTGGCACAAACTTCATTTAAATTGTTTCGTATATACTTGAGATCTAACATAATTTTCCAGCACTTAACTAAGGGTTTTAGCGGCGTAAACGCCCGCCATCGCACCGCCAATGCAAAGCACCAAGGATGCGCTGATGTAAGCGGCCGCGAGCAAACCGCGGCCGTGTTGCAACAGGTGAACTGTTTCGAGTGAGAATGACGAGAAGGTAGTGAAGCCTCCCAGTAGACCCGTGATCAGAAAGAGCCTAAGCCATTCCGTCTGTTCAAACCGGTCAACGAGCACGATGCTGAGGACTCCGATGGCAAACGAACCAATCACGTTAACGGCAAAAGTGCCGAGAGGAAAGCTCGAGACCACATTCTGCGCCACCCAATGGCCGAGAGATGCCCTGAGGCCGGCCCCAAGGCCACCACCGAGCGTGATCGCTATCAACATGCGCCAGTCCACACCAATACTCGCCCCGTCCAAAAGGCGTCTATTGTACCTTGTTTAAAAGAAAGTTCCGAATAGCGAAATCACAAATTACTGAATTTCTGTTCCCGGCGGTGGTGTGAAATCGAAAAGCTCCGAAGAGAACTCCCCAAGGGTGATATTTTCTATGTCGATGACGGTTCGGTGACCCAAGGTCGTTCTCAGTTCCAAGCGCTCCGGATATCCTGCTTTGGTCAAACGTATTGCGATACTTTCGATCTGGCTGTCTTGCGCGAGCGGTGTAAACTGCAGGCCGCCTTCCGATTCTTGTACGAGATAACGTTGTCGTAGACGCTCAATATCGCCGCTGAATAAGGCCACTGTGGCTTGTTCGCCATCGCTATCCAGCGCGTGAAACCTAGCTGTTTCAAGCCAAGTATCGTGATGCCAGACCCCCGTTGCACTCGCGTAAAAAGACTGGGGGTCGGGTTCTAGAATTCGCCACAGGGCGAAATTTGGCCGTTGCAGGGTCATTTCTCCCTGGCTGGTTCTACTCAGTTGTTGATTAGCGTCGTATTCATACTGCGTAAACGTGCCTTGCAAGCCATCCCAGGAAAGCCAGCGCTCAAGCGCCGATTCCCCGGCCAAACTCACCTGCGTGAGCCCGCTGACGACAACAGCTCCCAGAAAGCGGATCCACATCAAGCATCAACCGGGGGCGGTGCCAAGACATCACGTTGGCCATTATGTCCCATCCCAGAAACAACGCCCGCGGCTTCCATGGTCTCGATCAGACGGGCAGCGCGGTTATAGCCAATTCGCAGTTTTCTCTGGACTGAAGAAATTGACGCGCGACGAGATTCCAACACAAAGTGCACGGCCTCATCATACAGAGGATCTGACTCAGGATCCTCGCCGTTGTTGCTTTGCAGCTCTTGCGCCGTCACGGGTGTATTGCCGCCCTCTTCCAGCAAGCCATCGATATAGTCGGGCTTGCCTCGTTTTTTCCAGTCGGCGACAACGCGATGAACCTCATCATCGGAACAAAACGCACCGTGTACCCGCGTGGGTAATCCAGAACCAGGAGGCAGGTACAACATATCACCATGCCCGAGCAGTTGCTCAGCGCCACCCTGATCGAGAATCGTTCGGCTATCAATTCGAGATGACACCTGAAAGGCGATACGGGTCGGTACATTGGCTTTAATCAAGCCGGTGATTACATCAACCGAGGGGCGTTGAGTTGCAAGGATTAAGTGTATCCCTGCGGCCCGAGCTTTTTGTGCGATCCGAGCAATAAGCTCTTCCACCTTTTTGCCCACAATCATAATCATGTCGGCAAATTCGTCAATGACCACGACAATCGACGGCAAATGTTCTAGCGGCGGAGCAGTTTGTTCTTGGTCAGCGAACATAACATCGGTGCTGGGCCGCCAAGTGGGATCGGCGATCGTCTCGCCAGCGCGCTGTGCGTCTTGAATTTTCCGATTATAGCCACTGAGGTTTCGGACCCCCAGCGCCGCCATGACTTTATAGCGTCGCTCCATTTCAGCGACGCACCAGCGCAGGCCATTGGCCGCATCTTTCATGTCTGTAATCACCGGCGTGAGTAAGTGTGGAATGCCATCGTAGACAGAAAGTTCCAACATCTTTGGGTCGACGAGGAGAAGACGGACATCGGCGGGCGTACATTTATACAGCAAGCTCAACAGCATGGCATTAACGCCCACCGACTTACCCGATCCGGTCGTGCCGGCGACCAATAGGTGCGGCATTTTGGCCAAATCGGCGACGACGGGAAGACCCGAGATATCATGCCCCAATGCCAGTGTTAATGGCGATTTAGCGGTATCAAAGGCCCTGGAGGAAAGCACCTCTCGAAAGTTAACGATTTCGCGGTCTTCATTGGGGATTTCGATGCCTACCACGGATTTACCGGGAATCACCTCGACAACACGCACACTGATCACCGCAAGACTTCGCGCTAGATCTTTGGCAAGGTTAGAGATTCGAGAAACTTTGACCCCGGCCGCTGGCTGAATTTCAAATCGAGTGATCACTGGCCCTGGGTACACCGCGACCACTTCCGCGACAATTCCAAAATCCTTTAATTTCAGCTCCAATAAGCGTGACAAACCCTCGAGCGCTTCGTTACTGTAACCTTTGTTAGGGTCATGTTTGGCCGCATCGAGCAATTCCAGCGCTGGCAGATCGCCAACGGGGGTAATGTCTTGAAACAAGTTCACTTGTTTTTCTTTTTCAACCCGCTCGCTCGTTTCCACAGGCTTGTTCGGCGCCTTAATTTTGGGTGGCGTTCGTAATTTCTGGGTCTCGACGTGCTGTTGAATTTCGATTTTTCGGGTTTGTTGGGCTCGCGCCTTAGCGCGTTTTTCTCGAATTCGGCCGAGATGATACTGTGCCCAATACCAGCTGCTGCTGCCAAATCTCAGGGTCCACTCCCCCAGCCGATCCATCACCTTCAGCCAGCTTAGCCCAGTGAAGATGCTGATTCCAAATAAGAAACAGGCTAGCAACAGCACTCGCGCACCCAGGCCTGAAAACCACGAGTGGAAGGCTTGCCCCACCATGAGGCCAACGATACCTCCAGCACCTTGAGGTAGGTTTGAAATACCCTGTTGGTTGAGTGCCGCAAGCGCACAGCCTGAGGCCACAATCAGTGATAACCCAAAACTGCGCAAGGCCACCAATTCTCGCCACCTGTCGTTTTGCCGGTGACGTTCTAAGATCAACTGCATGGCTTTGATGGCTAAGAGTATTGGCACCCCAAAGGCCCAGTATCCAACGATGGAAAAACTGATGTCGGCCAAGTAGGCCCCGAATATGCCCGCTGCATTGAGCGTACTGTCATTCATCCCCGATGTGGACCAAGCGGGATCGCTGGGGCTGTATGAAAACAGAGCAATTAATAAATAAATACAGCTCGCGGTGACGCCAATCAGCGCACCCTCTTGAAGTCGTTGTTGCATAGTATTATTCGCGGCCATGGGGGGTATAGTATCGCGAGACTTCGGTTGAATAAAAGCCCAAGCGCCATTGATCGTCATCCTTTGCTCCGCGAGCCTGTTTACACTAGACTTACGCGCTTGTTATTCAAGCTATGGAATCCTAATGTCAGAACATCGTAAAGTGATTATTTTAGGCTCAGGCCCCGCGGGTTACACGGCGGCAATTTATGCGGCTCGAGCCAATTTAGCGCCAATGGTTATTACCGGAATGCAGCAAGGTGGACAGCTGACCACAACAACGGAGGTCGAAAATTGGCCGGCGGGCGCCGAGGGGCTGCAAGGCCCGCAACTGATGGCCGATATGCTTGAACATGCAGAGCGCTTCGATACGGAAATAGTGTTTGATCACATCGAGAGGGTTGACTTACAGCAACGCCCTTTCCGCCTGGAGGGTTCTAGGGTCTATACCTGTGATGCTCTCATTATTGCGACGGGCGCCAGTGCGCAGTACCTTGGACTGCCCAGTGAAGCGGCATTTATGGGTAAAGGCGTGTCAGCTTGCGCGACTTGCGACGGTTTTTTCTACCGCAATCAAAAAGTCGCTGTGGTCGGAGGAGGCAACACCGCCGTCGAAGAAGCTTTGTACCTATCCAATATCGCGTCGGAGGTGACTTTGATTCATCGCCGCGACTCACTTCGTGCTGAAAAGATCATGCAGGATAAGCTGTTTGCTCGCGAATCCGAAGGCAGGATCAAAATTTTGTGGAATCACGAACTTGATGAGGTGTTGGGCGATGAGCAAGGTGTCACAGGTCTGCGCTTAAAAGCCAAAACGACCGGAGCGGAACAGGTTATTGACGTCGCAGGCGTATTTATCGCCATTGGTCACAAGCCCAATACCGATATCTTTCAAGGCCAACTCGCCATGCAAGGTGGTTACGTGCAAGTGCAGTCGGGTAGCAGCGGAAATGCGACGGCCACCAGTATCGAGGGCGTTTTTGCAGCGGGCGACGTCGCCGATCACATCTATCGACAGGCGATCACTTCAGCGGGGTTTGGTTGTATGGCTGCGCTTGATGCAGAGCGTTATTTGGACGATCAATAGTCCTTGGATAAGTTTGGGTTTCCTCCGACTGAACACGCACTGGCCGACCCGCCGGGTCTGCTTGCCATCGGGGGAGATCTCAGTACTGAACGCCTTATTCACGCGTATTCTAAGGGGATCTTTCCCTGGTACTCAGAGGGCGAACCGATTCTGTGGTGGACCCCAGAGCCCCGCTGCGTGCTCTTTCCTAACGATTTTGTATTATCGAAATCACTCAAAAAAAGGAGTCGAAAAAACTACCGCCTTAGTCTCAATGCGGCATTTGGCAAAGTCATTGAATACTGTGCGACGGTCGATAAGCGTCGAGGTCACACGTGGATATTGCCCGAGCTCATTCAGGCCTACAGCGCATTACACACGCTGGGTTACGCCCATTCGCTAGAAGTCTGGTTAGATGAAGAGCTCATTGGAGGGCTCTATGGCATTAAGCTAGGCCGTGTGTTTTTTGGTGAATCGATGTTCAGTCGTTCCACCGACGGCTCTAAACTCGCGCTTGCCGCGTTGTCACGGGTTTGTCGCAACTCGGGGGTCACTCTGATCGACTGTCAGGTCGAAAACCCGCATTTGCTCAGTCTGGGCGCGTGTTTGCTGTCTCGACTGGACTTCGAAAACATCCTTAGAGACAATGTCCATGCAACCATCGATCAAAACGTTTGGCGAGTACCTGGACAGACGAAGGATTTAGTGTGAGCTCATCATTGCATCATCTCAAGGTCTTTACCACCTACCCGCATGACTGCAGCTATTTGCTCGGCCAAGAGGCCACGACGCTGTTTGTCGATCCCAAGCAAGAGGTCGATCAAAACCTGTACACGTCACTCTCGCGCATGGGCTTCAGGCGCTCTGGCGTCCACATGTACAAACCACACTGCTCTCAGTGCCAGGCATGTGTTCCCGCTCGCATCCCAGTGTCGGCTTTCGTGCCCAGTCGAAATCAGAAGCGTGTCTTAAAGCGCAATACAGACCTGTCTGTGCGGAGCTTCAGCGAATTAGATCCAGAGCGCGCCTATGCCTTGTATGAGCGATACATCAACGCTAGGCATCGCGATGGCGACATGTATCCACCGAGTGTGGAACAGTTCAAATCGTTTCTGGGTCAGGCTTGGAGTTTTACGCGCTACTATTGCTTTAGTCGCGGCGATGAATTGAAGGCGGTGGCCGTGGTTGACCACTTGAACGATGGGTTTTCAGCAATCTACACCTTTTTCGACCCGGAAGACGAGTCGCGAAGTTTGGGTAAGTTTGTAATTCTGTGGCAAATAGAACTCGCGAAACAACTGCAGCTCCCCTTCGTATACTTGGGGTATTGGGTCCAAAACTGTCGCAAGATGGATTACAAAATCCAATACAAACCCATTGAGTTGCTCGACCACGGTGACTGGGTGAGGCTTGATAATTAGTTTTTAGTGGCGTTATGTCGCTACTTAGGGCAAAATGCGCACCGTTTTCAGCAAGAGCTTAGGGTGCATGGCTAAAGAAGATCAAATTGAAATGGATGGTGAGGTGATTGACACCCTCCCCAACACCACATTCCGGGTTAAACTCGAGAACGGCCACGTTGTGACCGCACACATCAGCGGCAAGATGCGCAAGCACTACATCCGTATCTTGACAGGCGACAAAGTTAGAGTAGAGCTAACGCCTTATGACCTCACCAAGGGTCGAATCACGTACCGCGAACGATAAGGCCTGAGCTTAGCTCAGTGCCTCAAGCTCCGTCTCGTGGTTTTCGGTCCCCTCAACTTCTAAGCTCAAACCATCCCCAGCGGTATTGACCGTGATTCGAACCGTCCCTCCAGCCAGCGCGAGCGCGCCAAATAAGACCAGCTCGGCAAGGGGCTTTTTGATGTATTCTTGGATCACTCGCGCCATGGGTCTCGCACCCATATGCAGGTCGTAACCTTTTTCAACCAACCATAGGCGCGCGTCTTCATCGACATCAAGCTGAACGCGTTTATCGTCGAGCTGCCCCTGAAGTTCTGTTAAGAATTTATCAACGACGGTTAAAATCACATCTTCGCCCAAGGGTTCGAACTCGACAATATTATCGAGTCTGTTTCGAAATTCCGGTGTAAACAGGCGATTAATCGCTTCCATACCATCGCTGCGGTGGTCTTGCTGAGTAAACCCGATAGAACGGCGACTGATGCGTTCCGCGCCCGCGTTGGTGGTCATCACCAGAATGACGTTACGGAAATCTGCTTTGCGCCCATTATTGTCAGTCAAGGCCCCGTGATCCATCACCTGCAGTAACAAGTTGAAGACCTCGGGATGGGCTTTTTCAATTTCGTCAAGCAAGACCACGGCATGTGGATGCTTAGTGACGGCATCAGTCAGCAACCCACCCTGGTCGAAGCCCACGTATCCCGGGGGCGCACCGATCAGCCGCGACACTGTGTGACGCTCCATGTATTCGCTCATATCGAAGCGAATAAGCTCTAAGCCCAGCATCGTCGCGAGCTGGCGGGTCACTTCCGTTTTACCCACGCCGGTTGGGCCTGCCAACAGAAAGCTTCCAATCGGCTTCTGTTCTGATTTGAGACCAGCGCGTGCGAGTTTAATGGCTGAGCTCAATTCCGAAACGGCTTTATCTTGGCCAAAAACCACCATTTTTAGGTTGCTTTCAAGTTTTTCAAGCGTGCTTTTATCATCTCGACTGACCGATTTTGGTGGAATCCGTGCAATCTTAGCGACAATCGCCTCGATATCGGTCACGCCAATTTGCCGTTTCCGTTTCGATTTTGGCAGCAGTTGCTGGTAGGCGCCCGCCTCATCGATGACATCGATCGCTTTGTCTGGCAAAAAACGATCCGTGATGTATCTGGCGGCTAAATCTGTAGCAACCCGTAAGGCCTTATCGGTATAGCGAACATTATGGTGCGCCTCAAACCTGGACTTAAGTCCCTTTAAAATTTTATATGCATCATCGAGCGAGGGCTCTGTGACATCAATCTTTTGGAAACGTCGGCTAAGCGCCTTGTCCTTGTCGAAGATGCCGCGGTATTCGGCGTAGGTCGTTGAGCCTACACATCGCAATTTGCCAGAGGTCAGTAAGGGTTTGAGTAAGTTACTGGCATCCATTACACCACCAGAGGCGGCGCCGGCGCCGATGATCGTGTGAATTTCATCGATAAAAAGAATGGCACCGTCATGTTTAGACAACTCTTTTAGTAGCCCCTTGAAGCGTTTCTCGAAGTCGCCACGGTACTTCGTGCCGGCTAACAAGGCACCCATATCCAGCGAATAGACCGTGCTATTGGCGAGCATTTCTGGCGCGTCGCCGTCATCAATAAGCTTAGCTAATCCCTCGACGATCGCCGTCTTACCAACGCCCGACTCACCGACCAACAATGGGTTGTTTTTGCGTCGACGCGCCAGCACTTGGGCTAACCGTTCCACTTCTTGGGCGCGCCCGATCAAAGGATCGATCTCACCTTCACCAGCCTTAACGTTTAGGTTCGTCGCAAAGCTTGTCAAAGGATTGGCCTCGACGCCCTCGTCAGGCGTCTCATTGTTTAGGGGCTGAGTGTCTTGGTCACCGTTCTTGTCCTCAATTTTAGACACGCCGTGAGTGATATAATTCACCACATCTAAGCGCGAAACATTTTGTGTTTTCAGGTAGTAGACGGCTTGACTCTCTTGTTCGCTAAAAATAGCAACTAACACATTGGCGCCACTGACCTCTTCTTTGCCTGAACTTTGCACATGGAACACTGCGCGCTGAATGACGCGCTGAAACCCGAGCGTCGGATGTGTGTCGAACTGATCGCCGCTATCGTCTTCCATCAAGGGTGTCGTTGAATCGATAAATTCAACCAAATCGGCTCGCAATCCCTCGACATCCGCACCGCAGTGTTTCAGCACCAGGGCAGCATCGGGGTTATCTAGCATCGCTAACAGCAGATGTTCGACCGTCAGATATTCGTGATGTTTCGCTTGCGCCGACCGAAACGCCTCGTTCAAGCTAAGTTCCAGTGCTTTATTCAACATAGCGTTTTCCTTTAAGAATCATCGTCGCTTAGGGGTTCAACTTCACACAGCAGAGGGTGTTGGTTTTCACGCGAGAATGCGTTCACTTCATACGCCTTGGTTTCTGCAACGTCTCTGGGGTAGATACCACACACGCCTTTGCCACGGGTGTGCACGGCCAGCATCACTTGAGTGGCTTTTTCTCGATTCATTCGAAAAAATCGCTCTAACACCAAAACAACAAACTCCATCGGCGTGTAATCATCATTCATCAACACCACTTTGTATAAAGGTGGCTTCTTTAAGGCGGGTTTGCTTGGCGCTACCGCCAGCCCAGTGCCATCGTCATGTTGTTCCGGATTGCGCTCGCTCATGTGTTTCGTACCGCTTGTGTTGCGTTCATTATAGAGCATGTCACTCATGCTCGCAGAGATCCAATAAATATTTGCGTCCGAATCGTAAAAAAACAAGGGGCGAAAATACGCATAAAAAAACCCGCGTTATCGATACGGCCTGCGGCTGTACCTGTAACGCGGGTTGTTGGCTTCTTGCCGCTTACATTTTGGCGATTATTTGCTTGCCGAAGTCAGAGCAGCTTAACAGTGTCGCACCGTCCATCAATCGTTCAAAATCGTAGGTCACGGTTTTTGCTTGGATTGCACCATTCATGCCATTGATGATGAGATCCGCCGCCTCGTTCCAACCCATGTGACGCAGCATCATTTCAGCCGACAGAATCAGCGAGCCGGGGTTTACTTTATCTTGGCCGGCGTACTTTGGCGCGGTGCCGTGTGTCGCTTCAAATAGCGCCACCGTATCGGACAAGTTGGCGCCCGGCGCAATACCAATTCCGCCGACTTGAGCAGCCAAGGCGTCAGATAAGTAGTCGCCGTTCAAGTTCAGCGTGGCAACGACACTGTACTCAGCGGGGCGAGTCAAAATTTGCTGTAACATGGCATCTGCGATCACATCTTTGATCACGATTTCTTTGCCGTTGTTGGGGTTTTTGATTGAGACCCATGGGCCTCCATCAAGTAATTCGCCGCCAAACTCAGTTTGCGCCAAGGCGTAGCCCCAATCGCGGAAAGCGCCTTCGGTGAATTTCATGATGTTACCTTTGTGTACCAATGTCACCGAGGGCAAGTCCTGATCGATGGCATATTGGATCGCTTTACGAACCAATCGTTCAGTGCCCTCTTTCGATACAGGCTTGATGCCGATGCCGACATTCTGTGGAAAGCGGATTTTCGTCACGCCCATTTCATTCAATAGAAACTCGACCACTTTTTCAGCTTCTGGAGTGCCTGCTTGATACTCGACGCCCGCATAAATGTCTTCCGAGTTTTCACGGAAAATCACCATGTTACAGGCACCAGGATCTTTCACCGGCGATGGCACACCTTCAAACCAGCGCACTGGACGCAAACAGGTGTACAAATCCAACTCTTGACGCAATGCGACGTTCAAAGAGCGGAACCCGCCCCCTACTGGCGTTGTTAGCGGACCTTTAATCGCTACAGAGTAGGCTTTGATTGCGTCCAAGGTTTCTTCTGGGAACCAATCACCGTCGTAAAGTTCGGCGGCTTTTTCGCCTGTGTAGATTTCCATCCAAGAGATCTTTTTGCTACCACCGTAGGCTTTTTCGACAGCTGCATCGACCACATCGATCATCACTGGGCTGATATCGACACCGATCCCGTCGCCTTCAATGTAGGGGATGATTGGATTATTGGGGACGTTCAGGCTGTGATCTTCATTGACAGTGATGGCTTGCCCCTCGGCAGGCACCTGAATGTGTTTGTATCCCATAACTAACTCCGTAAAAATAATTTAAAACAATTGTTCGCGAACGCAAACCGCTAAGGCGCGGGAATGATATCATACTCGCACTATGGATGACCTCATTTTGCTTAATAAACCGATGAATATGCTCTCGCAATTTACGTCTGAGGGCGATAAGCGTGGGTTGTCGGATCTGTTAAGAGCGCCCGAGTACCGTGTCGCCGGGCGCTTAGATGCGGATTCCGAGGGCTTGCTCGTGTTAACGCACTATGGTCGCCTGCAGGCCCACCTTACTTCGCCAAAGCACCACACGTGGAAATATTATTACGTGCAGGTCGAAGGCTTGATTGACGCTGCTGCGATGAAGGCGCTTAGCACGGGTGTTGAACTCAAAGATGGGCTCACTCGACCTGCAAGGGTTAAGTGCATCGAAGAGCCAAATTTGTGGGAGCGAGTTCCCCCCGTACGTTATCGTGCACATATTCCAACATCGTGGCTCGAAGTTGGTCTACAAGAAGGGCGGAATCGCCAAATACGTCGCATGACAGCCCACGTAGGGTTCCCTACCTTGAGGCTTGTGCGCCATACAATGGGCCCTTTCGAATTGAACAACCTGGCGCCGGGTGAATACCGGCGTGTTCACATTCCGCCTGCCTTACGGGAGTTTGCGCAACCGCTGCCACACGGGCAAGGACGCCGCCGAAGCCCTTATTTTTCGAACAGGTCGTAACTATGAAACAATTTCGAGTGACCGTGGCGACGGTAGTAGAACGTGAAGGACTGTTTTTGATGGTCGAAGAGCGAGACAAACAGACACGGCAACTCGTGTACAACCAACCCGCGGGACACGTGGAACTTGGCGAGTCGCTCATAGCCGCGGCAAAACGAGAAACCTTAGAAGAAACCGGCTCCCTAGTGCACCCAACGGGCGTTCTTAGTGTGGGTCTGTATCGCCCACAGAGTCGCCCGGAAACCTACTGCCGAATTACTTTAATCGCGCAGTGGGAGAGGCAGGACCTCGGCGCATCACTTGATCCAGACATCCACCGAGTTGTGTGGCTCAGTTATGAGCAAATACTGGCTGAATCTGCTAAACTCCGCTCGCCGATGGTGCTGGATAGTATCAACAGGTATCGACGCGGGGAAAGCTACCCCCTAAGTATGTTGACGTATTATGAATCCTAAACAAAAAGTCATTGTTGGAATGTCTGGGGGCGTAGACTCTTCCGTGGCGGCTTTGTGTCTACTGGAACAGGGCTATGAGGTCGAAGCGCTGTTCATGAAAAACTGGGATGAAGACGACGACACCGAGTATTGCACGGCAATGCAAGACTTTGCCGATGCCTCTGCTGTTGCGGCCGCGTTGGGAATTGTGCTGCACGGTGCCAATTTTGCGCAAGCCTATTGGGATCGAGTGTTTGAATATTTCCTCGCCGAGTATCGAGCAGGACGCACGCCAAACCCTGATATATTGTGCAACAAAGAAATAAAGTTCAAAGCATTCCTAGACTACGCCTTGACCCTCGGTGCTGACAAAATCGCTACTGGCCACTATGCTGGAACGGGCATCGATGAAAATGGACTGACGACACTCGTAAAAGGCCATGACCCTAACAAAGACCAGAGTTACTTTTTGCATCAGGTGTCACACGAAGCCCTTTCAAAAACCCTCTTCCCATTGAGCAACATGCATAAGTCCGAGGTCCGAGAACGGGCGAAGACCGCCGGCCTTCCCACCTTTGACAAAAAGGACTCTACTGGGATTTGCTTTATCGGGGAACGACGTTTTTCCGATTTTTTGGCGACCTATCTGCCCGCGCAACCCGGTGCTATATGCGCTATTACGGGCGAAGAGCTAGGAACGCACCAAGGGCTTATGTACCACACGATTGGGCAGCGCCAAGGGCTTGGAATCGGCGGAACCAAAGATTTTTCAGAGGCACCCTGGTACGTGGTCAGTAAGGATCTTGAACGCAACCGACTGATTGTCGCGCAGGGTAATCAGCATCCGAGTTTATTTAAAAATAGCCTCACCGTTGTTGAACCCTTTTGGATTGGTACGCCGCCACCAGAAAGCTTCACTTGCAGCGCCAAGATTCGATATCGGCAGCCCGACCAGACATGTCGGGTACGCTGCGAGGATGGTCGTCTCTGGGTGGCCTTCGAGCAGCCTCAGCGAGCCATCACCCCGGGGCAATCCGCGGTATTCTACGACGGCAACCGTTGTTTGGGCGGCGGTGTCATCGCGGAGGCAGCATGAGTCAATTTCAAGATCAACTGATTGCCTTGGCGGGGGTCGCTCAGTGCGCTCGGTTAGTAGATCGTATCGCCGTCAACGGGCAGTGTCCCCAAGCCTTCATGAATACGTCGATCCAATCATTGTTCGCGTTTGACGCTGAGGATGTCGCTGCCATTTATCAGGGCATCGACGGTGTTCGCTTGGGATTACAGACCCTTGAAGCGGCTATGGGAAAGTCACCGAGCCCAGAGCTCAGTAATACGCTACGTTATGTCTTCGGTATTCTTCACTTGGAGCGGAAGTTTCAGGCTGATGTCAAAATGCAAACGACGATACGCTCGCGCCTTGAACACACAGCGTTTAAAGCCGAACACTTCAACGACAACCCAAGATCCTTAGCTCATAATTTAGCGGGAATCTACCAAGACACGCTCAGTCAACTGAGCTTTCGTATTAAAGTGACTGGCAATAGTGAATATTTAGGACAAGAGCTCTACGCCGACCAGATACGGGCACTACTGCTGGCGGGCATCCGCTCCGCTTTTTTATGGCGGCAGCTCGGGGGTACACGTTGGCGTTTGGTCCTACAACGCAATAAAATCGCGACACTTGCAAAGCAACTGAGCAACTTACACTCACATTAAGTTTAGGAATTTTTATGTCTTCTCTTAACGCATTGACAGCCGTTACTCCCATCGATGGTCGCTATCGGTCCAAAACTACCGCTTACGGAGATGTATTTAGCGAATATGGTTTGATCAAACGGCGTGTGTTAGTTGAAGTGCGTTGGCTTGCTTTCATGTCTCGCCACCAGGGCATTGCAGAAGTGCCTGTGTTTTCAGAGCTTGACCATGCCTATTTGGACGCCATTGCTGACGAATTTTCGCTGGTCGACGCCGAGAAAATCAAACACATCGAGAGCACCACCAATCATGATGTTAAAGCGGTTGAGTACTTCATCAAGGAGAAGCTGGCGGAGCGCCCCGCTTTACACCAGGCTACCGAATTTGTGCACTTCGCCTGCACCAGCGAAGATATCAATAATTTGTCGCACGCCTTAATGCTAAAAGACGGCTTACACCAAGTGCTTCTCCCTCAACAGCGCGCTCTTATCGATGCGTTAAAGCGTTTATGTGTCGACAACAAGGATGTACCTATGCTGTCGCGCACCCACGGTCAAACAGCCTCTCCCACCACCTTGGGCAAGGAGTTTGCAAATGTCGTTGCTCGATTAGAGCGCCAGCTCCGGCAGATCCAAACAGTGCCAATGCTGGGTAAATTTAACGGCGCAGTCGGCAACTATAATGCCCATCTCAGCGCTTACCCCGAACTTGATTGGGAGGCAATCTCACAAGAATTCGTCGAAAGTTTAGGCTTGCAGTGGAATCCTTACACCACGCAGATTGAACCCCATGATTATATGGCCGAATTGTTCGACGCCTTGGCGCGCTACAACACGATTGTGTTGGATTTAGACCGCGACATCTGGGCCTATATTTCGAACGGCTATTTTAAGCAGAGAACCGTGGCAGGCGAGATTGGATCCTCCACCATGCCTCACAAGGTTAACCCTATCGATTTCGAGAACTCTGAGGGTAATTTGGGCTTGGCCAATGCGGTATTTGGGCACATGGCACAAAAATTACCGATTAGCCGCTGGCAGCGAGACCTGACTGATTCGACAGTGCTCCGAAACATGGGCGTCGGGTTTGCGTATACATCCATCGCCCTGGCAGCTACCTTGAAGGGGCTAGGAAAGCTTGAGGTAAGTCATGCGGTCATTGCCGCTGACCTCGATCGCGCATGGGAAGTGTTGGCCGAACCCATTCAGACAGTGATGCGTCGCTACGGGATAGAGAAGCCTTACGAAAAATTGAAAGAATTAACGCGCGGTAAAGCCATTGACGCTGATGTTATGGCGAACTTTATTGAAGCTCTTGACCTTCCTGAGGAGGCCAAGGCCGCCTTGTTAACACTGCGGCCAGAAACCTACATTGGCTTAGCGGTTAAACTCGCTGGTAAAGTTTAAAGCTTTTAGGGAAAAATGTGATCAATATCACATTGATGGTTTGATAATGCTCAGACTGAGTTTATGCTTAAGGCATGATTAAACAAGAACGCGAACAACTCGATATTCGGGTCGAAAAGCTCGATTGGGGCAAGGGTCAAACGGTGCTGAGCATGATTCGTCGGCGCGTGTTTGTCGACGAGCAAGGAATCCCCGAAACGGTAGAACTTGACGGTCTAGATGCGACCGCGCATCACTACGTTGCTATCGTCGACAAAAAGCCGGTGGGGACAGCGAGGCGTCTCGCCGATGGCCGGGTCGGACGGATGGCGGTGCTCAGTGCCTATCGCAACGCCGGGGTTGGCTCGGCCTTGGTTCAGTATGTCGTGGAAGATGCCAGGAAAAGTGGCCTACCTAAGCTTTACCTGCATGCGCAAGAGTCCGCCATAGCCTTCTACGCAAGGCATGGCTTCGCGAGCCACGGTCACTCCTTTGATGAAGCGGGCATTAGGCATCAAGCGATGGATATGACCCTGAACTACCAGGACTACCATGAACGCATTGTAGGCGCGAGTTATCCGGCGCCCAGTGATCAGCTCGTTCTGAATTTGGCTCGTCGAGCTAACAGGACCCTCCGAATTTTTAGCGACTCGCTGGATCATTTGCTATTCGACGATAAAGAATTGGCAGACCGTCTGTCTGACTTGGCGCGCTCAACTCGAGACTCTCAGGTTCAGATTTTGATCACCAATAGTCAGTTAATCCAACAAAAAGGGCACCGGCTGCTGGACTTGTCAAGACGCTTGCCCAGTTCTGTGCACCTTCATATCACGCGGGTACCCGAAGCCTTAGAGGGAAAAATGATGGTGCTTGCCGATCATGACGGTGTGCTTTACATGCCGAATATCAACGATCCTCGCGTGCGTTTCGAACCATCAGACCGGCCGCTTTGTATGCGTTTGATTGAGGTCTTTGACCGTGTTTGGCAGCGTAGTGAGGCGGATCCTAATTTACGTGAACTCGGGATTTAAGACACAATCCCTATCCTGTCTCCCTCGTAGACGAGATCGTAGGTTTTGAGCGCGGCACAAGGAAACCCCAAAGGCTTCACCAGCGCGCCTCCTCGATGCAAATCGAATTCAAACCCATGCGCTGAACACACCACCAAACCGTCGCTGACCCGCGCATAATCCAAGGTATAGTTCTGGTGTGGGCAAGTGCGTGAAAAGGCAAACACTTGCCCCCCTTCTTGCAACAAAATGATGTTTGCGCCATTTACGTTAAAGGCTTGTCGGTAGCCATCGTAAAGGTTGATAAGCCGCTCCAAAGGTAAAAAGTCCATTGCAAACCTCGATTTAGATCAGATCCAGTATTTGCCTCGCCGCGGTATAGGTGGTGACTCCTTGCTCCGCGACCGCTTTTTCCAACTCGGGCAACAGGGCTTTGACTTGTGGATTTGCACGAAGTTTCGCCTCTAATCCCTCCCGAATTAATTGATGCATCCAGTGTAAACGCTGAGCGTGACGATCGGCTTGCAAGCTGCCATTGGCTTTTGCTTGCTGGCAGTAGTCGGTGATCATCTCCCAAATATCACCAATACCCTGGGTATGCAGCGCCGAGCAGGTTCGAACTTGGGGTGTCCAAAAGCCATTATGTTTGAGCAGGTGCATCGCGTTTTGATAGTGTCGTTTGGCTTGCTCGGCCAACCCAAGACTCTCCCCGTCTGCCTTGTTAATCACTAACGCATCCGCGAGTTCTAAAATCCCCTTCTTTATCCCCTGCAACTCGTCTCCAGCGCCGGGCAGCATCAACAACACAAAAAAGTCGACCATGCCAGCCACTTGATGTTCCGATTGCCCCACGCCCACCGTTTCGACCAAGATGACATCGTAACCGGCGGCTTCACATAACAACATGGTTTCCCGGGTTTTTTGCGCTACGCCGCCAAGCGCGCTGCCGGCCGGGCTTGGTCGAATGAAGGCATCATCAGAGCGCGATAGCACTTCCATGCGTGTCTTGTCACCCAAAATCGACCCGCCCGCAATGGGGGAGCTTGGGTCAACGGCCAGTACTGCAACTCGTTTGCCAATCGATAAGAGATGTAAGCCAAAGGCTTCGATAAAGGTGGACTTGCCAACACCTGGCACGCCCGTGATTCCGATGCGAACGCTGTTGCCCGTGTGCGGCAGTAGTTCACCGAGCAAGCTTTGTGCCTGCTCTCGATCCTGATCTCGAGTACTCTCAATCAAAGTAATTGCCTTTGCCAGTGCACGGCGTTGGCCGGACCGTATCGCCTCGGGCGTCAACATCATTTAGTCAGCCAGCGTTTCTCTGACCGCGTCTAATACCGCGCGCGCCGAAACCGGAATGGGTGTACCCGGCCCAAAAATGCAACGAACGCCGGCGTCATAAAGGGCCTGATAGTCTTGTTTGGGAATGACGCCTCCCGCGATGACCACGATGTCGTCGGCACCCTGTTTCCGCAGTTCCTCCACCAGTGCGGGAATGAGGGTCTTGTGCCCCGCTGCGAGCGAAGAAGCGCCTACGACATGCACGTCATTTTCGATGGCCTGCTTAGCGACCTCTTGGGGCGTCGAGAACATCGGCGATAGATCGACATCAAAACCGACATCAGCAAATGCTGTGGCCACAACTTTAGCACCGCGGTCGTGCCCATCCTGCCCCATCTTACAGACCAACATTCTAGGCCGTCGGCCAAAATCGTTAATAAACTGTTCGATATCTGCGCTGATCATTTTCCAATCATCGTCCTCATCAAAAGCGGCGCCATAGACGCCCGATACCGTTTGCGCGGTCGCGTTAAAGCGCCCAAATTCACGCTCTAGCGCATCTGAAATTTCACCCACGGTGGCTCGAAGTCGAGTGGCTTTAACCGCGAGATCAAGCAGGTTGCCGACGCCGGCCTTAGCGCACTGGTTGAGATCAGATAATGCTTGTTGCACCGCTTCTTCGTCACGACTTGCGCGAATACTCTGCAAGCGGCTGATTTGCGATTCGCGAACGGCCTGATCGTCGATCGATAACACATCGACTTCTTCATCGGTCTGTGTCTTGTATTTGTTTACACCGACGATGACGTCTTCGCCCCGGTCGATACGTGCCTGTTTCTTCGCTGCGGCCTCTTCGATTTTTAACTTCGGCATGCCGGTTTCGATGGCTTTGGCCATACCACCCGCTGCCTCTACCTCTTCAATTAATTCCCAGGCTTTATCCGCAATAGATTGGGTTAAGTTCTCCATGAAGTAGGACCCGCCCCAAGGATCGACCACCTTAGTGATCCCCGTCTCCTCTTGGATGATCAGCTGAGTGTTTCGCGCAATACGAGCGGAGAATTCAGTGGGTAACGCGATGGCTTCATCCAAGGCGTTCGTATGTAAGGACTGGGTTCCGCCAAACACCGCGGCCATTGCCTCGATCGTGGTACGAACGACGTTGTTGTAGGGATCTTGTTCGGTTAAGGACCAACCGGATGTTTGACTGTGGGTCCTTAGCATCGAACTCTTTGGGTTCTTAGGGTTAAACTCGGCCACGATTTTCGCCCACAACAAGCGCGCTGCTCTGAGCTTGGCGATCTCCATGTAGAAGTTCATGCCAATGCCCCAGAAAAACGACAAGCGCGGTGCAAAAGCGTCGATATCTAATCCCGCCGCGATCGCTGTTCGGATATATTCCTTACCATCGGCCAAGGTATAAGCAAGCTCCAAGGCCGCGTTGGCTCCGGCTTCCTGGATGTGATAGCCCGATATGCTAATGGTATTAAACTTGGGCATATTCTCAGAACAATAGGCGATAATGTCACCAATGATTCGCATACTCGGCGCAGGCGGGTAAATGTAGGTGTTGCGCACCATAAATTCTTTCAAGATGTCGTTTTGTATGGTCCCCGCTAATTGATCAGGTGTAACCCCCTGCTCCTCTGCCGACACAATGTAGCCAGCAAGCACGGGTAAGACGGCGCCGTTCATTGTCATTGAAACGGACACTTTATCCAGGGGAATGCCATCGAATAGGATCTTCATATCCTCGACCGAGTCGATCGCAACACCGGCTTTGCCAACGTCGCCCATCACCCTAGGGTGATCAGAATCGTAACCTCGGTGTGTCGCCAAGTCGAACGCGACCGAAATGCCCTGCCCACCTGCCGCTAGTGCCTTTCGATAAAAAGCGTTGGATTCTTCTGCGGTCGAAAATCCCGCATACTGCCGGATTGTCCAAGGACGTCCAGCGTACATCGTGGCTTGCGGGCCGCGAATGTAGGGTGACATCCCAGGCATGGTGTTGACGTATTGCAGCCCATCAAGATCTTCCATCGTGTACAGTGGCTTTACATCAATGTCCTCGGGGGTATGCCAAACCAGATCGTCTACCGACTTACCGCGCATTTGCGACTCGGCCACGGTTTTCCAGTTGTCGGGGGTCGCTTGGTTGGGGTCGTAAATTGAATCACTCATGATCGGTCCCTGCTTATTTATGCTCGTGGGCTGGCTGGCTTAACTCGATTAACACGCCGCCACAGCTTTTAGGATGGATGAAAATCACGGTAGAACCGTGCGCCCCGGGTGCGGGCGCATCGCCAATAAACTGGTAGCCCTTAGCGCGCAGACGCTCAACGTCGTCTTGAATATTATCCGTTCGGAAGCAGAGGTGGTGTATGCCCCCGCCCCGTTTTTCAAGATAGCCTGCGATCGGTCCCTCGCCGTTCAGAGGGTGCACAAGCTCAATACTCGTGGGGGGTAGAGGGAAGAACGCGGTGGTGGTTTTCGCAGAGATAACCTCCTCTGTGCCTTCATAGGGCAAACCGAAATCTTCCATGAATCGTTTGATGGCAGCTTCTAAGTCTGGCACCGCTATAGCGATATGATCTAAACCCGTAATCATGACACGTCCTTACAGTATGGATTGCATTAGCTCAGAGGTCTTGACGCGCTGTCGCGCCTGTTTTTGCTCTGGTGTTTCAATCTCGATTTTTTCATCGGGTGTAATTTTAAATAAAGGCTGCCCTTTACGAATGATGACACCATCCTTCTCAATTAACACCTCGTCAATGGTACCCGCAAAAGGCGCATAAACCTTATTAAACATCTTCATGACTTCGACGATGTAAAGCGGATCCCCAGCCTCAAAATGCGAGCCCGCTTCCACATACAATGCGTGCTCTGGGCTCTCTCGGCCATAAAACATGCCACCGCTAGCTGCGAGAATCTCATCGGCCTTCGCCGCTGGCGGCGGAGCTAATACTTTGGCCATCTTCGCCTGATGCTCAGTATCCAATAAGCGATCGGGAATAGCGATGGTCAGATCATCATTCACAGCCAACGAATAGAAGTCAGCTAGCTGGCCTAATTTCGGCAACAGCAGTAATAAATCCATGCCAGCTTGATACCCATAATGCGCGGATCGTACAGCCGCCCACAAATGCCCATCGATTTCAGAGCCATCGGGTGCGGATTCTTCATCCAATACCGAGCACAGCTCGATCCAGTCTTCGCAGGCGAGTCGGTCATCCAAATCCTGATAAAATTGTTTAGCTTCCGACAGTAAATCATTGTCATGACTCCAAATCATACTTGACGCCGCCTGCCCAGGACGATACCCCATATTCAAGAACTCGTATGTATCTGCCAGCAGCTCAACCGGGTTCTCGTTCCACACCAACGTCTCGCCGATTAAGCCCACACAGTCTCCGTGGATGCTCAACCACCCGCTTAAAGCGTGCGGATCTTGCAAAAGTGCGGCGACCGGACGCGTCAATAAGGTTTGCTTTAAGGTCATACACTCCTCTAACGCCGCCTTGCCATTGCCTTCCGCGCCGCGTGTCACGTGTTGCATGAGGGCGCTCCAGGCGGCATCAAGATCAATATTGTCTGCCAACGATTTAACCTCACCCACTAAGGTTAGGTAAGGCACGATGAACCGCGTGGTGGGTCGGGCGTTAATGTTGTTGCCGATGAACCAGTTAACCAGTCCATTGTGAAACGACAAGTTGGTTGCTAAGTCCTTGCCTCGAATGGTGGTACGTCGCAAGGTTTCCGCCATACGCTGGTATGTGTCTAAGCGCGTATCACCCACGGTCAGCAGCAGTGCGATATTCGAATCGTAGGCGCCTGCCAAAGTGTATTTAATGAACACATCAGTGTCTGGGTTGTGTAGAGAAATACCTTGGTCATCACGAATCTCGCCCGCAATGGCATCACTCCAATATTCAATAACACCTCCGGCTGACGGCTGAAGCGCATTATTGGTCGCGTTCAAGCGTGCTTCTACGCTGTCATTACAGCGAAGAAGACGTTCGGGCTTGGGTAATTTCGGGCCGTGCGCAGCTAATAACACCATGGCTTCTACCAGTGATTCAACCACAAAAAAATCATTCGGATTTTCGGGATTGGCGAACTTGAGCGCATAGCACAATTCCGTTACGCGATGCTCCACCTGAATTCGCGTGTTCATTTCCATGAAGAAGTGCTTGTCTCGATCGACAATACATTCGAAGGTGGACACTGAATCAAGTCCCACAGCCTCGCCAAAACGTGCTGCTTCGTTTTCCATCGCTGTCAAGGTTTTCAGATCTTGCTCTAAAACCCGCTGTTCCGTTTCGCGCCCTTGCTGCCTAGCTTCCTCGATGGCCGCCTGCAAGGACTCGACAGTAACTGATACTTCTAGCAGCTTTTGTTCATGCATCTGAAGCGAGCAATCGCGACCGCCCAGCGTCATCGACCATTCGCCGTTGCCGATAACTTGAATCTCTTGGTGGCGTGTTGTTTCAATGTTCAACTCAACCAGCACATTCTTGTTATCTCCTACACCAGTGGCTTTGACTTCATTTAAGATTTCACGAATCAATTCAGGGGTTTTTTTCGCTGCCTGCTCGATTCTCGAAGATTCGTCGCCCTCATAAGCTGACGGCGCCGCGAGAATGCGTTGTCCCTTACCTCCCCCGCCAGATATCGCTTTTAGACGCACACGATTACTGGGGTAATCGGCGTACATACGCATGACCGCCTCGGTTAGCGTTTCCGATAATTCATCCACCGTGTACAAGTCGATACCCTTGTCGTAGGATGCCTGCAACACCAAATCGGCTTTGTCTTCAAGCGACACCTCGGCTTGATCTAGCAGCGTGGGATCAAGCGCCAGCTGTTGTGCCTGCACCAGGTCTTTTAAGGCCTGAATGGTCGGATACTTCTTCAATAATGTGAGCGCAGTACCATTATCGATACCGGGGGTTACGCTCACGCCAACCCGCAATGCTGTTCGCTTTGCTTCATCTTTAAGGCCGGCATCGTGAACGGTTTTAGAGCACGGTCCAATAAAGTTAAGGCCGGCTTTCTCCATGGCGGCGACCATCATTTCGTCCTCTGCCATAAAGCCATAACCGGCAAAAATGGAGTTATAACCATTATTGCGCGCAATCGCGATGATTTGAGCGATGCGTTGTTCGCGCTCTTCTTTATTAGCACCTGTGTAATCGGGCACGCGATGAACGTGATTTGGGTCTTTAATCGCGCGAAGTTCGGGCGCCAAGGCGTCTTGGTATACGATGGAGTCCTTTTCACTCAAAAGTATACCGAAATCCTGAATCCCCATTTCGCTGAACACGTCCATGGCCTCTTTACGGATAGGGCCTCTACAGATAATCAGGGGCCTAAGGTCACGACAATCAAACTGCTTTACCCACGCTGATGCATGGCTATGAAGCTGACGATTTTTGTGGATCAAGGGGTTTTTTAAGTAGTATTCGTTTGACACTGTGTATTCCTCTGTAAATCGTCGACGTGCTTAGTGGAATTCGCGCTGAACGCCGCCCATGGGCTCCGGGGTGTAATGACGCAAGCAGAATGCCATTTGTTCGCCCAGTACTTGCCGCAGATCTGATGGCATCACAATTTGGGAAATCGAGCCTAGGCTCAAGGCTTCGTTCGGATTCATCAATTCGCGTTCATAGCGTTGCGCCAACAATTGCTCTTCGGCTTTCACCCAGTCCTGTACCAAGGTTGATGCCGTATCGAGTGCCTCAGCTTCACTCAAGCCCGCCGCCCGCTGCGCTTCGGCCTCTTGCGCGATCCTGTGTTTGACCGACTGGCGGATATTGCGAAGTTCGTCTTTATAGACGTACTCCACACCCGCGGGCCCCATCACTGCCACTCGGGTGGTCGGCAAAGCGACTACGAAGTCGGCTCCCGTAGGATAGTTGTTGTAAGAAGCATAGGCGCCGCCGAAGGCGTTGCGCACCAATACGAGAAATCGCGGTGTTCTTAAGTCAACAATCGCATCCAGCATGGCGCGACCCGCCTGCACAATGCCGCGACTTTCCTGCTCACGACCCGGTAAAAATCCGGTGGTATCCTCCAGAAAAATAATGGGGATGTTGTACAGATTGCAAAAACGAATAAAGCGCGCATTTTTGTAGGCAGCATCGACATCAATTTGCCCAGAGGCAACGGCCGAATTATTGGCAACAAAACCCACAACGTTACCACCCATCCGACCGAGAGCTGTGATGGTATTGCGAGCGCGTTCGGGCTGGATTTCCAAAAAATCTCCGTGATCGCACAGCTGCTGGATCAAAATACTAATATCGATTGGTGTGTTGAAGCCGGTTGGCGAATTAAACGCTTGCTTCAACAATATATCGATATCCCAGGTTTTTCTACTCAGCGGATCACTTGACGCCTGAACCGGGGCCAGCTCGCCCGCATGACTGGGAAGGTAATTTAGCAACTCGCGCACCTTGCGAAGCGCGGCCACTTCGTCTGGTACCACAAAGTCTGTAACGCCGCTTTGCGAGTGAACTTTCGGTCCACCCAATTCATCAGGTGTCACGTCTTCGCCCAAAACGGATTTCACGACACCCGGCCCTGTCAGCCCAAAGAAGGTCTCGTTGGGTTGGATCAAGAAGCTACCTTGGCGGGGCAAATACGAGCCGCCACCGGCGTTAAAACCAAACATGCACATGATGCTAGGAACGACGCCGGAAATTTTTCTGAGAGCAGTAAAGGCATCCGCGTAACCATCAAGCCCGCCAACCCCAGCCGGGATATAGGCGCCGGCCGAATCATTCAAGCCCACGACCGGTATCTTGCGCTTCGCAGCAAGTTCAAATAATCGGGCCAATTTTTTACCGTTGGTCGCATCCATGGATCCAGCACGCACAGTGAAGTCATGACCATACACCGCAACGTCGCGGCCGTTCACTTGTATCAGGCCTGTCACTAGGGAGGCGCCATCTAAATTGGGCCCCCAGTTTTGATAAAACACCGTAAACGGCCCGTCGGTTAAACACTGGATGCGTTCCCAAATTGTCATGCGATTCTTCTGATGTTGACGCATGATGGCTTTGGTGCCAGCCGCAACATAAGGGCGCTGTTGCAAATTCCAGCCCGCTTCTAGCGATTTTTCATACAATCCAGGGTCGCCGACAATTGCGCCTGGTACCGAAAATTGCTTGCTCTGCTTCGCTTGAAAAGGATTCGAGAGCTTGGGCTCAAGTTGATCTGTATTTTGCTTGCTCATAGGTTGATATCTCTTATCACTTCGAGAGTGCGTATTGGTAGCCAGCTGTACAATGCTTCAAGTGCTTGAACTACCGCGCGTTTTACAAAAAATTAAGGAAGCACACACTACCGCAACGGCTAAGAAAGTCAATTTGTGACCCGTTTATGCGATAGATTCCACTGCCTTCATTTGGCTTAGATCGCATCATCGCTCAAGACCTATTACACTACGACACGCAGCCCTACAGACGAACCGGATTAATGCCCACTTTGATGCGCTTACGCGAACTTAACTTACCGCCGAACCAAACGGTCTTGCTGGCCACTCTGCTGCAGAATGAACCAGGATTCGTGTGGCTCGACAGCGCCGAGGCGCAATGCCACAACGGTCGGTACAGCCTACTATCGTGCAGACCCCGTGAGATCCTTGTGCATCGCTACGGTGAACGGAGCGCCAGTGATTTTTTAGACTACTGGAACGAACGATATCGAGCGCGAGCGCTACAACAAAACTCACACCTACCCTTTGCTGGCGGTTGGCTGGGGGCTCTGTATTACGATTTCGGCGAAGAGCTTATGAACATTTCGCCTGCACCAGAAAAAACCGAGCGCCCGACCGCCTATGCTGCCTATCACCCATGGGCAGTGATCGTCGATCATGATACCCAAACAACCTATTGGGTAGATGATGGGCAGGAGCTTGACGCATTTGCTGGCAGCCTCAAGGAGCGCTTACTAAACAATGACCTCGCGCTTCCCCCAAGCTCTCAAGCGGTTATCACTAAGCCCACTTGGCAAGCTCGAGAGACCCAAGCACATTACTACCGCGCGATCGACAGAATCCTGCAGTATTTGCTGGCTGGCGACAGCTACCAGGTAAACTACGCTCAACGTTTTGAAGCCGACT
The DNA here is from genome assembly GCA_023253715.1 of Halieaceae bacterium. Lineage (GTDB taxonomy): Bacteria > Pseudomonadota > Gammaproteobacteria > Pseudomonadales > Halieaceae > Aequoribacter. The sequence continues at coordinate 15,970 of JALRFH010000023.1, read as the reverse complement.
TCAACCATACACTTTGGCCAATGTACTTAGCCTTACGTGGCAGCAATCAAGCTCCTTACAGCGCCTGTCTGCTAAATACAGCGCTGGATGATATTTTGTGTTTTTCACCTGAGTTGTTCATCAAGGCCGATCAGGGGCATTTATTTACGCAGCCAATTAAGGGGACATCCCCGCGGGGTGAGGACCATGAGCGCGACAAGAAGCTTGCAACTCAACTCTCGCATTCGGTGAAAAATCGGGCCGAGAATATCATGATCGTCGATTTGCTCCGCAATGACTTTGGTCGGGTATGCATCCCAGGTTCGATTCGCGTAGACGCCTTGTGTGAATTACAGTCCTACCCTAGCGTGCATCATTTGGTCAGCGAAATACGAGGCGTGCTTGCGCCTGGCAAGACCCCGATCGATGCGCTCAAAGCCGTATTCCCAGGAGGATCAATAACGGGTGCGCCAAAAAAGCGCTCGATGGAGATTATTCGTGAACTCGAGCCGTCTAGCCGTGGAATCTATTGTGGTAGCGTTTTTTCACTTTCTAACCACGGCAGTTTTACCTCTAATATAGCCATTCGCACAATCAGCGTGAGCGACGGCCTCGCTCGCGTTTGGGGCGGTGGTGGGATTGTTTCTGACTCTATAGCCGAAGAGGAATATCAGGAGACCTTTGACAAACTGTCAAAAATCCTTGTGTGATGCTCTGCCCCCGAGATTGGGCAGAGCACTGTCGCGATTGAATTATAGGGGAATATCTCTTTGACTTGCCGCCGCGATAAGGCGCTTTAAGTCGTCGTACTCGTCGACCGCCTGGAACTGAGGAAACTCAGCTTTGACATTCTCAGGCGCGTGAAACAAGAAGCCTACGTCGGCCTCCGACAACATGCTCGTATCGTTGTAGCTGTCGCCCGCGGCAAAAATGGTGTAGTTCAGGCTGTGCAAGGCCTTAACGGAAGCCCGCTTTGGGTCCTTCTGCCGCAAATGATAATTAACCACCATGCCGTCTGCGTCCGTTTCCAGCCGATGACAAAACAGCGTTGGCCAGCCAAGCTGTTTCATCAGGGGTGCCGAGAACTCGTAAAAGGTATCGCTGAGGATGATGACTTGAAAGTTTTCGTTCAACCAATCGACAAAGGGTATGGCGCCTGGTAGGGGAGCCAAAGTGGCAATGACCTCTTGTATATCGCGCAGTGTAAGCTTGTTGTCGCGCAAAATTTGCAAACGATATTGCATTAACACATCATAATCTGGTTCGTCTCGAGTGGTTTTCTTTAAGGCCTCGATACCCGTTTTTTCTGCGAACGCTATCCATATTTCGGGAATTAACACTCCCTCTAGATCTAAGCAAACTAGTTCCACTGTGTATCCTTAAGGTTTGACTAAAGTTTTGGCAGTTCAATGCCTGCGAACAAGCGGTCGACGTGCTCGTTGTTCGTTAGCTGCATCGCCGCTGCAACGCGCTCTTTGGTTAAATGCGGTGCAAACAGCTCGATAAAGTCATACATGTACCCTCGCATAAAGGTGCCACGACGACAGCCAATACGCGTCACGCTGCTGTCGAATAGATGCTCTGCGGGTAATGCCACCAAATCGGCGTCGACACTGGAATTATACGCCATATGGGCCACAATGCCGATTCCCAAACCAAGGCGAACATAAGTTTTTATCACGTCCGCATCGGCGGCAGTAAATACCACTTGAGGGGTCAAGTTTTCCCGCTTAAATGCTGCGTCAAGTTTTGAACGCCCGGTAAACCCAAATACATAGGTAACGATAGGATGCCGCGCCACTTCCTCAAGAGTTAGGCGCTTCACCTTCGTCAAAGGATGGTCTTTAGGTACCAAGATGCATCGATTCCACCGATAACAAGGCATCATGATTAAATTATCGTACAAATCTAACGCTTCGGTGGCGATCGCAAAATCCACTTCACCCTCACTGGCCATTGCTGAGATTTGTGCAGGGGTACCCTGCTGCATATTCAACGTCACGTTCGGATATCGCGTCATGAAACTCTTTATAACGGTGGGCAAAACGTAGCGGGCTTGCGTATGCGTAGTCGCCACACTCAACGTGCCGCGCGTATTGTCGGCAAAATCTCGAGCGGCTTGTTTAATTCCTTCGACCCGCTGCAGTACCTCGCCGGCCGCTTCAATAATCAATTTTCCAGCCGGCGTAATCTCTGTCAGGTGCTTACCGCTGCGCGCAAATATTTCAACGCCCAGCTCATCTTCTAACATGCGGATTTGTTTGCTAATACCCGGCTGGGAGGTGAACAAACTTTGCGCGGTGGCCGAGACATTCAAGTCGTGGTGAGCAACTTCCCAGATGTATTTCAGTTGTTGTAATTTCATATCTCAACACCATCGACTTATAACCGTAGGTTACATGCGCGCGCAGATTTTGACAAGTTGGTTATAAAGTTTCGGACGTTTGATTGGCCACGCCGTGCGGCACATGCCCTGTGGCCACATGGGCGCTCGCTGATTCGCAGTGGGAGGTCTGATCATCGAAAAAGACATCGGCTTGATAGGCTTTCAAGAAAGCCGATTTATCCATTCCGCCTAGAAAAATCGATTCGTCAATACGCACATTCCAGGCTCTAAGGGTGCGAATGACTCGTTCGTGTGCTGGCGCCGAGCGTGCCGTCACCAGCGCTGTTCGAATAGGCGACTCATGCTCAGGTGCCAGTTGCTGCAAATCGTGCAAGGCGCCCAGGAAACCGCGGAACGGGCCTCCCGACAAAGGCTGCTTGGCCGAGGCTCTCTCAGACGCTGTAAATGCAGCCAGCCCTTCTGTTTTGTAAATTCGCTCTGCTTCGTCTGAGAACAACACCGCATCGCCGTCAAACGCCACACGCAACTGCGAATGCGCAGATCCGGTCGTGCCATGTGATACCAATGTCGCCGCGGCTACACCATTATCGAGCGCGCGGCGCACATCCTCCGCTTCTGTCGATAAAAACAGATGACAGCCAAAAGCCGTAATGTAACGCCACGGCGAGTCGCCACCACAAAACGCGGCGCGGGTAATGTTCAACTGATGATGTTCGATCGAGTTAAACACGCGCAAGCCGGTGTCTGCGCTATTGCGAGACAACAAAACGACTTCCACTCCCGCATCGAATCGCGAGTTAAGGTCGAGCAACTTCCGCACAAAACCGAAGGCTTCGCCCGGATTTAGCGGCTCATCTTCATGCTCGATCTGGTAGGTAGCATAAGCGTCTAGCCCCTGCTCCTCATAGACGCGATGACTGTCGCGCATATCGAACAGTGCGCGCGACGATATCGCAATCACCAGTCGAGACATGGCTAAGCGTCAGAACCGATGTTCTTGAGCGTGCCCTTTGGTAACACGGCGTGCACGTGCAAGCGTTGGAATTTCATGTCCACCTTGTCGGCCACAGTTACCACCATATAGGTTTCATCAAGCTTTGCGACACGCCCTAAAATGCCGGAGGTCGTGATAATTTCATCGCCTTTCGCCAAATTGGCAACCAAATCCTGATGTTCCTTTTGCCGTTTGCGCTGCGGCCGAATGGCGATGAAATAGAACAAGACGAACAAGCCAACCAAGAAAAATATTTGGAACAACTCACCACCAGGCGGCGCTGAATTCGCTGCTTGTGCCTGTGCGTCGGCGATAAAAAAACTCATACAAATCTCCGCAGTGTTTAAAAACCGTCATGCTACGAAACTTACGCAAGAACTTCCATAAAATCCTTGATCAGTCGGAAGATTTTAAACATTCGGTGCTGAGGCAGTTGAACTGAGTAAACAAAATTTAAGACTACAAAGCCTTTACATTACAAATAGTTTAGACAACAATGCGTCACAAATTTGTGTCGCATTGCAACTGAGCCCAGTGCGTCAACACACCCTACAGGACTTTGACATGCTTGATCGTGTATTACCTCGCACCCTGCTCGCACTGGGGCGCGCTTTTGAAAAACGAGCACTTGCAGCACTCCACGCGGATGGACATCTCGGACTACGCCCCTCTCATTTTGCGGTGTTTTCGTTTATTGGCACCGGCACTGTTCGTGTCTCCGAGCTCGCTGATCGTGCGCAACAAACCCAGCAAGGAATGGGTAAAACGCTACGAGAACTCGAGCTCATGGGCTACATCGAGCGCGCCATTGACACGCAAGATCGTCGCGCCAAAGCGATCAAGCTCACGAAAAGCGGAAAAAAGGTCGCGGATCACATTGCGCGTTCTTTCACCGCGATCCGCAAAGAGCAAGCCGCCCAACTTGGCCAAGAAGATTACGACAAGCTGGTGGCTCTGCTGGACCAACTGGTCGCCGTCACCGCCCTGGAAACACCCGCCCCATTCTGGAAATAGTTAAGCGAGCAGGCCGAGCACATCGTCATGATGGCTTTTGGTCTTTACCGTTTTCATGACATGGGCAATTTTTCCCTCGGGACCGATGACAAAGGTTGATCGCAGTATTCCCATGAATTCGCGGCCCATGAACTTTTTAAGCCCCCAGGCACCAAAGGATTCCGCTACGCTGTGATCTTCATCGGACAACAACTGGAAATTCAGGTCGTACTTCGCCTCGAAACGCTTCAAGCGCTCATAAGGATCGGGGCTTAAACCCAACACCACGACATCTCGAGCCTCGTATTGAGACTGGTTGTCCCGCAAACCGCAGGCCTGAGTCGTGCAGCCCGGCGTCATGGCCTTAGGGTAAAAGTACACGATGACGGTCTTCCCCCGATAATCGCTTAAGTGCACCAAATCACCGTTTTGATTTTTCAAGGCAAAGTCTGGGGCCTGATCACCCACGTGTAAAAAACTCACTCGCTTACTCCTATATCTGTGTCTATCGGTCCTCAGCCGCGCCCCCGATTTCCGTCGCAGACGCCTCGCTGTCGTTATCATAACCTGGTGGCAATTGTTTTTTATGCCTTGCGCCCAGTTCACGCAGGACGCCGATCCGCGATACCAGATTACCTTTATTCATGCTGAGTCGGGCTTTGGTTTGTACTAAAGATTCACTCGCTTTTGAGATATGGCGATCCACCTCGCCAATGGACTCGAGCACCAAAACCGCCTGATCGTAAAGGCGACCCGCTTGCTCAGCGATGCGTTCGGCATTTTTGTTTTGTTGTTCATAACGCCAAACGGTTTGCACCGTCTTTAATGTCGCTAACAAGGTGCTAGGGCTGACAACAATTACCCCTTTGTCGTAGGCTCGTCGAAAGAGCTCTGGCTCGGTCTCAAACGCAGTAATAAAGGCCGATTCGATGGGTATGAATAGCAGCACAAAATCCAAGGTCTGCAGACCTTCTAAAGCTTCGTAATTTTTGCTAGACAAACTGTCGATGTGATTGGCAACATTTCTAGCGTGCACTTTTAAAGCGGCGTCTCGGGCAGCCTGATCGTCAGCCCCCATTGCCTGCGCATACGCCACTAATGAAACCTTAGAATCGATGACAATATCGCGTTGATCGGGCAGATGCACGATGACGTCGGGCAGTCTTCTGCGCCCTGAGTCATCGCGCAAGGCGACCTGCGTGTCGTACTCGTAGCCTTTACGCAAGCCACTGTGCTCGAGAATTTGCTCTAATACAACTTCACCCCAGTTCCCCTGAAGTTTCTTATCACCTTTGAGCGCCTTGGCTAAATTTTCGGCGTCCTCAGATAAACGTTGGTTTAACTGTTTGAGTTGCTGTAGCTCCGCTTGAAGAGTGGCTCGATCCTTTAGTTGTTTTTCGTGCACGTCCTCGATTTTGGCTCGGAAGTCCTTAAGTTGGACCTGCAAGGGATCTAAGGTCTTACCCAAAACTTCGGCATTTCCCTCTTGGAGTTTTGTTCGCTTTTCATCAAGCAATTGTTGCGCCAGCAAGCGGAAATCCGATGCCATCTCAGCACGAATGCGTTGCGTGTCTTGCTGTATCGTGTCGTACGCGGTTCGCAAAGCCTCGAGTTGCGCTGAAACTCTTGCCAGATCCTGTATCAGCTGTTCACGCTCCGACTCAACGGTTTGCAATCGGACTGATTGTTCCCTTATGGTATCTTGCAAACTTGAGTTGATTTCGGCATCGAACTGAGCCCGCGACCGAAACTGCGACGTGCGCACCAAAAATGCCAGCACCAAGAGGGCCGTCCACAATGCCCCAACGAGAACAATCGTGGGCACTGGCATATTCAGCGTCACATCACTCACGCTTACCATGCCTGATCACGGTGTCGACACGCATCGGAAACCCTGTGCCGCTTGCTCGATCAGAAAAGTAGGTTTTCAGGGTTTCTACGACCACAGGAAAGGCGAGTTCTTGCCATGGGATCTCTGCCTCTGTGAAAAGACGGCATTCAAGACTTTCTGGGCCAATGCCAAACTCGCCTTTTTCGACTTCACTCAAATAAAACAGATAAACTTGATCGATGGCGGGCACATCAAACAGATAATACAGTGATAGATTGCTCACCTTTGCTCTGGCTTCTTCCCAAGTTTCACGCGCGGCACCTTGGGATGTGGTCTCTCGATTCTCCATGAAGCCAGCCGGTAGTGTCCACTTGCCGTAGCGGGGTTCGATCGCCCGCTTGCACAGCAACACTTTGTCCTCCCAAACCGGCAGGCAACCGACAATCACTTTGGGGTTCGAATAGTGAATCGTTTTGCAATGACCACAAACGTGACGCTCTCGGTCATCGTTGTCCGGTATTTGAAGTTGAACCTCGTGCCCGCAAGCGCTACAAAACTTCATGACGTGTTTGGCCTAGTCAAAACCGCATTATAAAGTGTTGTAGCGACGAATGCACCGCAGGATTCTTTACCTTATAAGGCGTGATACTGGCCTTTGTGAAACACCAGTGGTGCCAGCGCTTCGTTTACTTCGTAATGATCAATCCGACCCAAAATCAGATGATGATCCCCGGCCGGCACCACTTGGTCTAGGGTCATTTCGAATGACGCTAAGGCACCGCTAATGACAGGCACGCCACTCGACGCGAGTCGCACTTGGTTGTCATGCAGCGCATGCTGACCGGGCTTAGCGCATTGGCCACTGAGTTCCTTCTGATCAGAAGCGAGAATGTTTATGGAATAACGCTGAGTATTGCACCAAAAATCAAATAACTCTGAGGAGTTTTGAATACTCCACAAGGCCAGTGCTGGTTCAAGCGACACCGAGCCGAAGGAATTGATCGTTATGCCAATCGCATGGCCTGATTCATCAATAGCGCTGACTACACACACGCCAGTCGCAAACTGGCCAAAGGCATTCCGCAATGCTTTCACAATCCATCCTTAGTTAAAAAAATTTCGCCAAGCTTAGACGATTTTGATTTAAAACACAGCCGGTTTTTTGTAACGTACCCGCACTCAAATAATAATACTTGGAGTTCAAATGGCGCCAACACCACCGCCCTGCCCAGCCGATTTCAGTGTTCGATATCGAAACTTCGCCTTGATTTTACTGACCTTAGTGTACGCATTTAACTTCATTGACCGCCAAATCTTGGTCATTTTGCAGGAACCGATTAAAGTTGACATGGGGCTCAGTGATACTCAACTTGGACTATTAAGCGGATTTAGTTTTGCGCTTGTGTACGTCACAGCAGGCATACCGATTGCCTATTGGGCCGACAGAGTAAACCGCAGAAATATCGTAGCAACCGCTCTGGCCGTCTGGTCTGGTATGACCGCACTCTCCGGTTTGGCGCAAAACTATTGGCACCTCTTACTCGCCCGTATTGGCGTTGGCTTGGGTGAAGCCGGAGGCTCACCACCATCGCATTCGATGATCTCGGACTATTTCCCGCCCGAGCATCGCGGTAAAGCCTTATCTTTTTATTCCGCGGGAATCTATATTGGGATTTTATTTGGTTTCGCGTTTGGCGGCGTGCTGGCCGAACAATTTGGCTGGCGAATGGCTTTTTTGGTGGTTGGGCTTCCCGGGGTTGCGCTTGCCCTAGTGTTGGTCATGGTGCTAAAGGAACCCATGCGGGGACGCTGGGATGACGCTCCAGCAAGCCAAGAAAAAGCCGAATTTAAGGAAACTTTTGCGTTCCTGCTGCGTCGCAAGTCCTTTTGGTTTGCGGCTCTGGGAACCGCATTGATGGCCTATGCGAGCTACGGCAACGGGAATTTCTTCCCGTCTTTTCTCTATCGCGTGCACGGTATGGGCCTTGCTGAGATCGGTTATACCTTGGCCTTAGTGTCTGGTACCACTGGCGCTGTGGGCACGTTTTTAGGCGGATTCTTCGCCGATAAATTTGGGCAAAAAGACAAACGCTGGTACTTGTGGGTGCCCATGTGGGGCGCCCTAATCCACATTCCCCTGGCGATATTCGTACTCATCACGCCAAACCTCAATGCCTTGATCAGCGTGCTCATTTTCTCAAATATCTCGGGTGCGATGTACCTTGGCCCTTGTATCGCAATCAGTCATTTTTTGGTGCCGGCTCACATGCGAGCGATGACCTCCGCTATCCTGTTTTTCGTATTGAACATGATAGGTTTAGGGCTTGGCCCATTGGCTACGGGGCTAATGAGTGACGCCTTCAGTGTGCACTACGGTGTCGAGGGTTTGCGTTACGCGATGCTGGTATCCGCCTGCATTGGCGGAGTCCCAGTGATTATGTTCTATATGGCCGCCAAATACTTACGCAAAGATTTGGCCATGTTGCATGAGGTTCGAGGTCAGTAAATTCCCTGAGCCCTCAGGTTGGCGGTCATACTCTCCAACAGGTCAAAAAGAGCCTCGGGGTCCGACCGCTTCATCTCTAACAGCCCCATCTCCATAGCGCTTTCACCTACCGGGATTTCACGCTGTTTAGCCAGAAGTTTTGCGACCACTTCCTGGGCGCAACGATCAGCATCCATGCCGTTCTCGATCTGATCGTCCATGATTCCGAAGGCTTCGCCATCTGCGCGCATGGCGTTTACGGAAACTTGTGATTGAATACTGCCCGGCGTGATGGTCGACACGTATATGCCCTCATGAGCGATTTCACAACGCAAGGCGTCAAAGAAGCCTATGACGGCGTGTTTCGCCATGCTGTAACCCGTTCGCAAGGGGGCCCCCACTTTGCCTGCGACGCTGGATGTGATCACTAAATGACCGGATTTGCGTTCGCGCATATGGGGCAATACTGCTTTCGTCAGCGATATCTGGCCGAACACATCGATCTCGAAAATCCGTCGGTAGACTTCTAAATCGGTGTCGACACACCATGAGCGTTGTGACACCCCAGCGTTGTTGATTAACATATCCACCTGTCCAAAATTGGCAACGACCGCCTCGACTTTGGCCCCATGACTTTCCGTATGGGTGACATCTAGAGGGAGGACTAGCACGTCATCTGAGAGCAGCCCCTGACTCACACACAGCGCTTTCACGCGCTCGAGTTCGGATTCTCGTCTAGCGCTCAAAACCAAGCGGTAGCCGCCTAAACGCGCAAACTCTTTTGCCAAAGCCTCACCGATGCCACTTGAGGCTCCCGTGATCCAAATTACCTCGCTCACTCACTGTGCTCCTATTGCGTTGAAGTTTTTATTAGCCCACCATAGCGTTTTTTGAGCGCAGACTCCAGATGTCAGAACATCACCACGGCCACCATCATCTGCACGATCATCGTGACACTAGCGAGGGTCGCCTGTTGATGGTTTTCGCGCTGAATGCCTGTTTTACGATCATCGAATTCGTGGGAGGTTACCTGACTCAAAGCACAGCCATTATGGCCGATGCGGTGCACGACCTTGGCGATACCCTTGCTATTGCAAGCGCGCTAATCTTAAATCGTCTAGGACAAAAACGGAGTGATGCTAACTTTACCTATGGTTACAGACGCCTGAGTTTATTTGGCGCCTTGTTCAACGCACTCGTGTTGGTGATTGGTTGTGTTTGGATACTCACGGAAGCTCTACCGCGATTTAACCAGGCGATCGTGCCGAATGCTCAGGGTATGATGTGGCTCGCCTTACTGGGCGTTGCTGTTAATGGTGTCGCTGCGTTGCAACTGAGCGCGGGTAAGACCATGAACGAACGCGTATTAAACTGGCACCTATTGGAAGATATGTTGGGCTGGGTGGTGGTGCTAGCCGCGGCTATCGCTTTGCATTTCGTTCAGTGGACCTGGTTAGATCCCGCACTTTCTATGGCGTTCTCACTATTTATACTGTTCAACGTACTCCGTTCTTTGAAGGAAACCCTGCGCTTATTCGCGCAGGCGAATCCCGACCGGAAGTTGTCACAGCAAATCATAGGTGCTTTAACCAGTATTAAGCAGGTTCAAGGCCTGCACCACTTTCACATGTGGTCACTCGACGGAGACAAACACGTGGTGTCGGCACACATAAAACTCAATAAGAGTGATGCCAGCAGTCATGCCGATGTGAAGCGCGAGATAAACACTCGGTTAAAACCGTTTAACATTCACCATACAACCTTTGAACTGGAACTGGCAGACGAACACTGCCGCATGAACCTTGAGGAAGCGTAATGATTGTATCCTTCAACGGCAGTACCCCTGATATCGCGGACAACGCGTTTATAGCGCCAAACGCCACTCTGATTGGCAAAGTGTCCATCGCCGAGGACGCCAGTGTTTGGTTTCAATGTGTGCTTCGTGGTGATGTCGAGGATATTATCGTTCGCAGAGGCGCCAACGTGCAGGATCTGGCGATGGTGCACGCCGACATGGGCTTTAAAGCGGATATTGGTGAATACGTGACAGTCGGTCATCACGCCACAGTGCACGGCTGCACGATCGGCTCTGGCTCTCTTATTGGTATCAATGCCGTAGTATTAAACGGTGCAAAGATTGGCAAAAACTGTATTGTTGGTGCCAACGCGCTTGTGCCCGAAGGTATGGAAATCCCCGATAACTCGCTGGTTGTGGGAGCCCCCGCAAGGGTTAAACGCACGCTAAGTGATGAACAAATCGCCATGGTGCGAATGGGTACGGACCACTACATACAAAATGGCGCTCGCTTCAAAGCCTTGTTTGAAAATGACTAACCTATAATGGGCGTGGGACTGCTCGCGCTTATACAGGTATCAAAGATGCGAATCGCTCGCCGCCCCGGCAAGCCCAATAGGTGCTCGGTTCCGCTAGTTTGAGTTGAGCTCTTACCTGATCGATGGGCAGCGCCAGTAAGTCTTCCCATACGACACCTGGCAGCCATGCACAACGCTTACCGTTACGGTAACCCTCTCGCACAGCTTTGAACGCTTTATTTCCAATGATCTTGCGGTACTTGAGGGTTCCGAACAATACGATGAGCCCAATGCCGCGATTGCCCGTCTGCGCGAAGGTAAACGCCAGCAGGCACAACTCACCCAGTTCATCGCGACCGTACTGTGTCACGGTATGCCAAAGGTCGTGCTGATCGCGCTGGCGTCGACCGAATTTGGCGCGCATGGGTTCGTCAAACACCTCTTGTGTTGGATCAGACGCGTCGACCAAACCATCGGCCGTGAGCCCTTCAAGACGCAAAAATCTTGAGTAGGTGCCGGCAAGAGAGTTGAGCTGACATTGAGACAAGTCCGATTTGAGCACATCTAGAAGCTCTTGCTCCGCGTCCAGGATTTGCTGTCCCGATTCGGACCGAACAAAGCGCTGAAATTCTTTCTCGAAGCTGTTCCCACTGAAGCCCCGAATAACGGTAAACACTTCGTCTGTAGCTTCGGGATTCTGCAGTAATCTGCGCAATGCCTGTAGTGCTTCTTTGACCGACGTCTTCGGAGCCATGATTGGGCTTACTCTCTTTGAACCAAACACGCTGAAGCATACCGTGTTTACCTGAGTAACATAAGTGTTTTTTGGGCCAATGAAATTTCAGATTCTCATTCTGTTGGGTTACGCGCCGCTGGTGAGGTGGCCGAGTGGTCGAAGGCGCACGCCTGGAAAGTGTGTGTACGGAAACGTACCGAGGGTTCGAATCCCTCCCTCACCGCCAAATTGCTCACGATCAATAAGCACGGACACAACTATGGGCAGAGCTTACCAAAACCGCAAAGAATCCATGGCTAAGACCTCGGACCAAAAGGCCAAGGTTTACAGTAAATATGCGCGTGAGATCTACGTGTCAGCTAAATCAGGCGGTACGGACCCGCACGGCAATCTCGCACTGCGCAGCATCATTGATCGAGCCAAAAAAGACCAAGTTCCAGCGCACGTTATTGAGAAAGCAATCGATAAAGCGAAAGGCGGTGCCGGTGAAAACTTCGAAGTCGCTCGCTACGAGGGCTACGGACCTGGTAATTGCATGGTGATTATCGAATGCTTGACGGACAACCCCAACAGAACGTTCGGGGATGTGCGGTTCTGTTTTACCAAAACCAAGTCAAAAATAGGTTCTCAGGGCGCTGTGAGTCACATGTTTGACCACTTGTGTATTTTGAAGTTTCCCTGCGAGGACGAAGAGGCGGTGCTTGAAGCGCTTCTGATGTCTGATGTTGACGTCACTGATATCGAAAATGAAGATGGGATGATTACCGTTTTCGCTCCGCACACCGATTCATTCAAAGCCAAACAAGCGCTAGCGGAAGCTCTCGGTGAGATGGATTACGAAGTAGACGAAATACAATTCATTGCTCAAAATACAACGACTTTAGAGGGCGATGATGTCGACATGTTTGACCGTTTTGTCGACATGCTCAATGATCTCGATGACGTCCAAAACGTATACCACAACGTGGAAGTCTAGCGCCTCAGCTCGAGTGAGAAAGGGGCGCAAGCCCCTTTTTTGTTGTTCTCATTCCTTGATCGCGACTCTATCGAGTCTCGGCTAAAAGATAGTTCTTAATAATCCCATAGATATCTGACTGCATTAAAAAGCTCGGCACGAATCCTCGTCCTTGCTCGTTTGCCAATAAGGGGATATTCACGCCGGTATGTTCCTCTGCCTGAAATTCGTTGGTTGCGTAATTCATGGCCATAATTGAACCTTCAGGTGTTATGAGGCGCTGCAGACGCCCGGGCGTATAGACCGGAATCCCATAGCCATTAAACAAACTGTTGTTAGGAATAATCTGAGCCGCTTGACCGTGGTCGGCCGTGACGAGAATCAGTGTATTGCCGTGATTAGCAGCAAAATTCAAAGCAATTTGTAAGGTTTCCTCGAGCTGCAGCAACTCGCCGATTTGCCCGCAGGGCCGGCGCGCATGACTCTGCTTATCGATCGATGCCGACTCTACCATTAGGAAGAATCCTTGACTGGATCTCTTCGAGAGTTGCGTGATGGCCGCCTGTGTCATACGAGCCAGTGGTGGCGTGTTGCCGTAGCCCGGATTTGGTTCACACTGCACAGGCGTCGGCAATGTCACATCACCCAAATACTCATGCACCTGATTCAATAGGCTGGGTTCCGGCTCTTCCGCCGCCACTCCCCCACTTGCTTGCCAGCGAACGGGCATGGTGCTCGGTGAAAACAAGCCCAAAATACGATCATCACTGCTGTTGACCAGCTGATCGAGGACCTCTCCGCTTTCGACATAGCTAAATCCTGCCGCTTGGGCTTGCTCAAGGACAGTCAAGTCCGAGGCCTCGGCCTGTACAGCAAAGTGCTTCGACCCGCCACCCAGTACGACATCAACGCTCGATCGGGCTATTTGCTCAGATATCGAGCCCTTGCCACCTTTGGCGATGAGATCATCCTCACAATTTGCATACCAGTTACCACCGATTTTCGCCTGCACCATCATCTCTGGATTTTCACAAAATCGTTGTGACACGTTAGCCATAAACACAGCGGGCGTCGCATCGGTAACACTGGCAGTGGTGACAATGCCCACCGAGTAGCCTGCCTGTTTTAAATCGACCGTGATTGGCTGCAAATCGCTATCGGTGTCTGCCGTCGTTGAAATTCGACCTCGACTGGTGATTTTACCGGTCGCGATTGCGGTGGCGCTGTTGGCGGAATCTGCTACGTAAATCACTTTGCTGGGATCGTCGTGGTCGAGGGTGACCACTTGAACAGCTCCTCTAATCGGCAGAGTGTCTAATGCGAGCTGTCCTTTCGCACCGTGCAGATAGTTCCTAGCCATCGTTATTTGCTGATCATCCATGCCATCACCGATAATCAAAATCACGTTTTGAGCAACCGTTGCGGGTGTTAAAAGTGCCAGTAGCACAAAGCTCGTAAACTTAGGCAGGCCTATCGGAAGTCGCATTTCAATTCCCTGTTAACTATTGTTGTTCTGGAGTGGCTGGGATATGTCAAATTCATTCGGACACCCAAATCGCAACATAGTGTTCAATAAACCCTACAAAATAACAAGACGCCTTAGCGTGCAACACGTTTATAAGGGCCTCATCCATATGAGGGTAGCCTTTGCACCCCGAGATCGTTCAAGCTGTACCCTCTAACATGACAATAAGGACACAAAATGAGCCGTCTCGATGAGAAGATCGCGATCGTTACGGGCGCTGGTCAAGGCATTGGCCGAGCTATCGCCACAACGCTGTCACACCATGGCGCAACCGTCGTTGCTGTGGACCTAAACCTGGAAAGTGTTCAAGAAACGGTAGCGGGTTTCGCCGTGCCAGGACTCGCGCTTGCATGTAACGTTGGCAACAGCGCGGAGGTGGCCTCAGTCGTCGCAGAGACGACCAAACGCTATGGTCAAATCGACGTATTGGTTAATAATGCGGGCATCGGCATGGCCCCGAATGATGGATCCGACCTTTTTCAGCAACGCATGGCCCAGCGCGCAGCCCAGTTTGCGGCGGGTGAAACTCCGACTGTGTACGCTGACCATACCATTGACATGCAAGATGATGGCTGGTTGGCTGTGATGAACGTCAATATCAACGGCACATTTTACTTCTGCCGAGAAGTGTTGAAAGTCATGAGCGCTCAAAATAAAACGGGCTCTATCGTTAACATTTCCTCGACCTCGGCATTAAATGGAGAAGGTGGTGCACATTACTGCGCGAGCAAAGCGGCCATCTTGGGCTTAACCAAAGCGTTGGCTCAGGAACTTGGCGCTCGGGGCATCCGAGTCAATGCGGTCGCACCAGGGCCCACCGACACGCCCGCTATGGCGGGTATTTCGGAAGAATGGCGGACTCAAATCGCCCAAGCCGTGCTACTCAATCGTTTAGCGCAGCCCTCTGAAATTGCGAACGCCGTTCTTTATTTAGCGTCCGATGAAAGCTCCTATGTCACAGGGCATACTTTGTGCGCTAATGGCGGCATGCATCTACTTTAAGGATTTGTCTTATGGCTAACTATAAAAATAAAGTGGCGCTAGTCTCTGGAGGCGGCACTGGCATTGGTCAAGCTACAGCGGTGCTGTTATCTCGATTAGGCGCTAAAGTCGTTGTGTGCGGACGCCGCGAGGAGCCGCTCTTGCAGGTCGTCGAACAGATTGCGACTGCCGGTGGAGCCGCTTTTGCAAAGACTTGTGATATTGCTGACGAAGACCAGGTCAGAGCCTTAATCAGCGCCATCATAGAGCAGTACGGCCGGTTGGATCTTTTAGTCAACAACGCAACCTTGCTAGAGGCGAGCTTGATTGATCAACACCCTACTGAGGTTTGGCACAAGAATTTTACTGTGACCGTCGATGGCACCTTGTTCATGATGCGCGAAGCCTACCCGCATCTTGCTAAAACAAAAGGCGCAGTTGTGAATGTGTCGTCGGTCGTGGCGCAACTTGGTACGCCCTACATGACGGGCTACGCTGCGGCTAAAGGCGCGGTAAACTCCATGACCCGTAATGCTGCCATCGAATGGGCCCACGCGGGTATCCGCGTCAATGCTGTCGTACCTGGCGCCATTCTCACCGAACCCACCAAAGCCGTCGTACCTGACGAGGGCAGCAGGAAATACCTAGAATCACTGATTCCGATGAAAAGAATTGGCGACCCCGAAGAAGTCGCTGAGGCGATTGCCTTTTTGGGCTCTGATGCAGCGTCTTATATCACTGGCGTATTATTACCCGTGGATGGCGGACGCCAGAATGAGCTCAGCATGGGCGCCGTCAGCATGGAAGAGGCTTAACACTTACTGCGAAACC
>JALRFH010000063.1 GCA_023253715.1 Halieaceae bacterium | reverse complement strand
GCTTTTTTTCATCCAAGCCAAGATATCGCACAGCTCTCCAATTTCAATGAGAACAATCCAGCGGTGGTAGAGTACTTAATTGGCTCGTATTTGCACTGGTTGGATGCAGGTGCTGACGCGATTCGAATCGACACGATTAAGCATGTGTCGAACCATTTTTGGAAAACTGTCACCGATCGTCTGAGAGTGAAATACCCTGATTTGTTCTTTTTTGCGGAGCACTGGGACCATGACGCTAGGTCCATCGCGCAACATACTTTCCCCGAGAACGGCGGGATCAGCGTGCTGGATTTTCCGGGACAGAAAGCCATGCAGGCGGTGTTTGGGCAAGAGCAAAAGCCAATGACCGAGCTGTTGTCTTATTTACATTTAGACGATGGCGTTTACGCCAACCCTTATGAGTTGATGACCTTTTACGATAACCATGATATGCCACGAATGAACGCCAGCGATGAAGGCTTTATCGATGCGCATAACTGGTTGTTTACATCCCGAGGTATCCCCGTCGTGTATTATGGATCGGAGACTGGATTTCGGCGCGGACGTGCCGAGCATGCAGGCAACCGCGATTATTACGGACAAGATCGGGTAGACGCGGGCACTGAGCACCCAATTCGCCAGGCACTGATCAAAATTGCTTCTGCGCGCAAAGCCAGCGTGGCGCTACAGCGTGGCGTGCAGCGAAACGGCGCGTTTAGTCAAAATGCAGCTGCGTTTGCACGAGAATATCAAGACGCGGAATTTAACGAGACTGCGCTGGTACTGCTGAATAAAGGCGATTTGGCCGGCACGGTGACGATTTACGTGCCTTACTCTGGTCGTTATAAGAACTTACTTACTGGTGAGTTGAAAGAACTCGTGCAGGGTGAGTGGTCGAGCGAGGTTTCCGCTCACGGTGTGCAGGTGTGGAGCCGGCGTTACCCATTCGAGTAGCGTTTGGCTCCACAAGAGTCGCGCACGACTAACGACGGGCGAATGAGTTGAGAGTCGACTTCTTCGCCGCGAATCAAGGCAATTAAGTTCTGCACTAGTATCTCACCCGAGCGCTGAGTGTCTTGGTGCACGGTGGTCAGAGCGGGATTCACGTACTGCGACGCCATGATGTCATCAAAGCCAATAACGGAAATCTGCTCGGGCACATTTATACCTTTCTGCTTCAATGCTTTCATTGCCCCAATCGCCATCAGATCACTTGCGGTGAACAAGGAGTCGAAGTCGACTTTAGATTCCAAGAGGCCTTGCATCGCTTGATAGCCCGCTTGCTCTTCGTTCAGTGCGAATTGCGGAGTTGGAGGGTCAATTCCGGCCTTTTTTAGCGTGTCGCAGAAACCCTCGTACCGAAGCAAGAACTCAGGGCAGTGCTCAGATGCGTCGCCAATGAATACTGGTTTCCGACGTCCCAGCTCAATCAGATGATTCGCCGCGATGGTTCCACCTAAATAGTTGTCGCACCCCAAAGAGTGCCCGGGTTGGCCCTGAACAATAGGCCCCCAGATAATAAAGTGGGCGCCTTCTTGGGCCAGTACTTCGAGTTTTGGTTGATAGGTAATGTAGTCACCATAGCCCAATAAAATAAGACCATCGGCACGACTGGCCACCTCGTATTCGCTGTGCCAGTCTTCGCTTAGTTGCTGGAATGATACCAATAAATCATACCCAGCGTTGGCCGCGGCGCGGGTGATATTGCCCAGCATCGATAGAAAGAACGGGTTGATCATTGAGTCGTCTGTTGCGCGGTCTTCAAAGAGTAGCAGGGCTAGTGTTTGGCTTTGTTGGGTACGAAGACTGGCAGCGTTTTTATCGACTTTATAATTTAATTGCTTGGCTATTTCGTGTACTTTGGCACGCGTCTCCGGATTCACCAGTGGGCTATTTCGAAGCGCACGTGAGACCGTTGACTGGGAAACTCCAGCCATATAAGCGATATCAACAGAGGTGGCTTTGCGTGCTTTCAAGGGTGTTCGCTCTTTTTTCACCAGAACTTATAACAAAGCAAGTGCTTTGTATACAGGAAAGACTGCTCAAGTTTCACAGACTTTGAAGTCTATCTCAACTGAGCTCCAATAGCTGCTTTCGCGCTCAAGATCGAATTGAGTAAGAGGGTGTTCGCTGAGCCATGCGCTGGGTACGCGCAGTTCGAATCGTTTGTTTTTGAGTTTAAATTCAAGCTTGGGTAGCTTCTGCAACGATCGACTGCGGTTGAATAAGATGGCGAGCCGCAAGACTAATACCAAAGCCCAATCTTCGACGATGCCATAATCACTGGTGTTGGGCGTGATGGCTTTGCGTTGATTGCGAATTAGAAAGCTTAAAGTCGCTTGTTCTCGGCGCGTGAATCCGGGCATGTCTGAGTTTTCGACTAGCCACGCCCCTAATTTTTGATGTCCACCATGTGCCACAGCCAGGCCTATTTCGTGTAAGTCAGTGGCCCACTCTAGATACTCTGTAGCGACATCTATTTCGAGCTGAAGATGCTCGGACACCTTACTCAGTAACAGCTCGGCGCTGTCATAGACACGGTCGGCTTGCTCGACATCGGCGTTGTACATGCTCATCATTCGGCTGACGGTGCGCTCGCGACGATCGTGGTGGGCAGTCTTGCCCGCCAGATCGTAAAGCACGCCTTCTTTCATGGTGTAAACCGACGTGTGCATCACCTCAATGGGGAGCATTTCAAGCAAGGCTTGTAGTATGGCCAAGCCGCCCGGAAGTACCGGTAAACGGCTACTGGACACGCTTGATAGATCGAGTTTGTCTGGCTTGTTGATCCATCGATCAGCAAGATCTTGCAAACCCTTAAGCGTGATTTCGTGGAGGTTGCCACCCACCATCGGCATTAATTCACCGATCGCTCGAATAGTACCCGAAGACCCGACTGTGTCTGCAAAGCCAACACTACTGAACTGTTTAACATGAGGTTGGAGTATACTTTTTGCGTTGATAACCGCCTTCTTGTAACGGCTGGCATCCATGCCCTTGGGAAAGTATCGTTGCGTCCACGTAACGCATCCCATATGCAAACTTTCTAGCAGCTGCGGCTCGCGTTTGCCGATGATTAACTCGGTTGAGCCTCCACCAATATCGACGACTAGGCGTTTTTGGCGATCTGGTGCAAAGTCTTTTGCGACGCCGAGAAAAATTAATCGGGCTTCTTCCTGGCCACTGATGATTTCGATAGGGGCGCCCAGAGTCGCTTCGGCTTGTTTGCGAAATTTTCCGGATTCTGAGGCTACGCGAAAGGTATTGGTGGCAACGACACGGACCTGTTTGGGTGGAATACCGGCAATGCGTTGCGCAAAACGCGCTAGACTCTCTAAGGCTAGGGCTTGAGCCTCCGCCGATAAAGTGCGGTCAGGCTGTAGACCTGCGGCTAAGCGCACAGTATCTTTAACCCGATCCACGGTCTCGATTTTGTCGCCCTGGAGCCGGCCGACAAGTAAATGAAAGCTGTTGGAGCCCAAATCAAGCGCTGCGTATAGATCAGACGACAATGTCTGGCTCCTTAGTACTGTCATAAAAAAGCAAGGATATGACGTTATTATGAAAAGGCAAGTACAAAAAGATGACATATTATGAGTGAAGACGATAAGTACGTAGCGAAAGAGCTGAGTTGGCTAGCGTTTAATGAACGCGTACTGCAAGAGGCGTCAAGCCGCGATGTCCCAGTCATTCAGCAAGTACGTTATTTGGGGATCTTTTCCAATAATATGGACGAGTTTTTCCGCGTTCGAGTCGCCGATGTGCGTCGTCTCGCTGCTTTCTCGACCGGCGAGGACAAAGAAGCCGCGCGAGCACTGTTGAAACAAATTCAAGGTCGCGTTCGAGAGTTGCAGCAAAAGTTCGATCAGGTTTATCAGGGGTGTTTGCTCTCTTTGCGTCGCCGCAACATTTATTTGATCAATGAGCGACAATTACGCGCGGATCAGGCAACCTTTGTGGAGCATTATTTTCGAGATAATGTTTTGCCCGAGCTCTCGCCTTTGTTTTTGAAGGGTTCTACTCAATTACCAGAGCTGAATGATGCCTCGATCTATTTTGCGATTCGAATGGCATTGATTAGTGGCAAGGTGCAGTACGCCTTGCTCGAGATTCCAACAGACCGACTTGATCGCTTTGTATACATTCCTCCCAAAGGGTCGCGACGAAAAAAAGCGATTATTGTGCTGGATAATATCATCCGGCATTGCCTGAAAGAGGTGTTTCGGGGTGTTTTAGATATCGAAGAAGCGCAAGCCTACACCATCAAGATTACGCGTGATGCCGAATTGGAGATGGATGAAAAGATCACCCAAAGCCTCATTGATAAAGTCGATGGCAGTTTGGCTCGCCGTAAGAAGGCTGACCCAGTACGTTTTGTTTACGACAGCGAAATGCCTGAAGACATGTTAGAGATTTTGGCAAAGCGATTAAATTTGGGTAAATACGATAGCTTTATTGCGGGCAGTCGCTATCACAACTCGAAAGATTTTATGAAGTTCCCCAATCTGGGTCCCGATTACTTGGAGTTTGACCCGATGCAGCCAGCACGATTGCCGTATTTGGATCAGCCAGGATCGAGCATTTTTGGGAAAATTCGCGAACGCGATATTTTACTGTACTACCCCTACCACTCATTCCGCTACGTTGAAGACCTGTTGCATACGGCCGCGCTCGATCCTGCGGTAACGTCGATTAGTATGACGCTCTATCGAGTGGCCTCAAATTCGCACGTTGTAAACGCCCTGATTAACGCGGCTCGCAACCAAAAACAGGTGACGGTTGTGATCGAATTGCAGGCGCGTTTCGACGAAAGCGCGAATATTCGTTGGTCACGTGTGCTTGGGGATGCAGGCGTTCAGGTAATCTTTGGTATTCCCGGCCTGAAAGTGCATTCGAAGCTGATTCTGATTAATCGCCAAGAGGACAATGAAGAACGGCAGTACGCTCACATTGGCACGGGCAACTTTAATGAGAGCACGGCGCGGCTCTACACCGACTTTAGTTTGCTGACCGCCGATCGAGAAATTGGCAAAGAGGTCGCTAACGTCTTTGACTTTATTCGGCACACCTATCGTCGGTTTCGCTACCGACATCTGATGGTGTCACCCAACACCAACCGTTCTGGTTTCATGGCTTTGATCGATGCCGAAATTGCCAATGCAAAACAAGGGCGTAAGTCAGGCATATTCATTAAGTGCAACAACCTCGTCGATAAGCCCATTGTTGATAAGTTGTATCAGGCGAGTCAGGCGGGCGTTAAAATACGGCTGATTGTTCGTGGTATGTTCGCGATGAAGGCCGGTGTTAAGGGTTTAAGCGAGAACATACGAGCCATTAGTATCGTTGATCGCTATCTAGAGCATCCTAGGGTATTTGTGTTTGAAAATGCAGGCGATCCTAAGGTGTTTATTTCGTCAGCGGATTTAATGACCCGAAATCTCGATTTCAGGGTCGAAGTAACTTGCCCGATCTACGACCCGGCAGCGAAGCAGCTCATTTTGGATGTGCTGGAGTTGCAGTGGCGTGATCGAGCCAAAGCGCGCTTGTTAGATGAAGATCAAACGAACAAACTAGTGCCGCGGGGCAATCGTCGCAAACTCCGCTCGCAAGAGCAATTGCACGTCTTGATTGACGAGTGGTCTGAGTCTTTTGGCTTAGACGGCTCCGAAGGTTTCCTGTCCGAGTAAAGGTCTTAGGGCGCGAGGTGCCGCGCCCTGAAGCCGCTTACGCCGTTACTGCACGTATGACTCTATGGGTGGGCACGAACAGACTAGGTTGCGGTCGCCATACACATTGTCTACGCGGTTGACTGGAGGCCAGTACTTCGCGTGGCGTAAAGAGGGCACTGGGTATACCGCCTGCTCGCGAGTGTAGGCGTGAGACCAATCATCGCTGGTGATCTCAAGCGCAGTATGCGGCGCGTTTTTCAGTGGATTGTCCTCGGCATCAAACTCCCCACTTTCTACCTTGCGAATTTCATCGCGGATAGTGATAAGCGCATCGCAGAAGCGATCCAATTCTGCCAGGGACTCCGACTCGGTGGGTTCAATCATGAGTGTGCCTGCTACTGGAAACGACATGGTCGGGGCGTGGAACCCAAAGTCCATTAAGCGCTTCGCAATATCTTCTTCGCTGATTCCGCTTTGCTCTTTGATGGGGCGGATATCGATAATACACTCGTGTGCTACGGTACCACTCTTGCCAGTGTAGAGTACGGGGTAATGGCCTTTTAGTCGGTGTGCTATGTAGTTCGCCGATAAAATAGCGACTTGGCTTGCTAGACGTAAACCCTCTGCGCCCATCAGTCGGATATATACCCACGAGATGGGTAGGATAGAGGCACTGCCAAATGGTGCTGACGATACTGTGTCGTTGGTTGCCGGCAGCGAACCTACAGGGCTAACAGGGTGCGAGGGCAAGAAGGGGGCCAAATGAGCGCCAACACCAATGGGTCCCATGCCTGGACCACCGCCACCGTGAGGGATGCAGAATGTTTTGTGTAAGTTGAGGTGTGAGACATCCGCCCCAAACTTGCCTGGTGCAGCAATCCCCACCAGTGCATTAAGGTTGGCGCCGTCCACGTAAACTTGCCCACCATGCTGATGAACTAAATCACACAAAGCAACGATTTCTTCTTCAAATACACCGTGTGTAGAAGGGTATGTCACCATAATAGCGGCTAGGGTGTCTGAATATTGCTCGACTTTCGCGCGCAAATCGTTCATGTCCACGTTTCCATGGTTGTCGCAAGCGACGATCACGACGCTCATTCCAGCCATCACCGCACTGGCGGGGTTGGTGCCGTGTGCCGATGACGGAATTAGGCAAATCGTACGGTGATGGTCGCCACGGCTTTCGTGGTAACGACGAATGGCCAAAAGACCCGCGTATTCGCCTTGCGAGCCCGCATTGGGTTGCAACGACATTGCGTCGTAGCCAGTACAGGCTATTAGCATTTGCTCAAGTTGCGTCAGTAAAGTCTGATATCCCTTGGTTTGATCTGCGGGTGCAAATGGGTGCATGTTGGCAAACTCAGGCCAAGTAATAGGGATCATCTCGGCCGTTGCGTTCAGCTTCATAGTACAGCTACCCAGTGGGATCATGGCCTGATTCAGCGCGATATCTTTTGACTCTAAGCGGCGCATGTAGCGCAGCATTTCTGTTTCGGAGTGGAAATCGTTGAACAGAGGGTGCTGTAAATAGTCGACGTCGCGCGCCAATGTCTGTGGGATGACTTGCTCTGGCTCTGCAAGGTCGTGCTGTTGGCCGGTGATCAGCGCTACCAAGTCTTGAATATCTTCGAGTATTGTTGTCTCGTCGATTGAGATACCCACTCGGTTCGCATCGATGGAACGTAGATTGATCTCTTGCTGGTAACCCTTGTTCAGCAGGGCCGAGCTGTCGTCGACCTGTAGCTGCAAGGTATCGAAGTACTCTTGGGTTAATACCTTTATTCCCGCTTGTTTTAGGGTCGCGGCAAGCGTAGCGGTTAAAAAGTGAATGCGTTCTGCGATACGTCTGACGCCTTTCGGGCCATGATACATGGCATAAAATCCAGCCATAATTGCAAGCAAAGCTTGTGCGGTGCAGATGTTACTGGTGGCTTTTTCTCGGCGGATATGCTGCTCGCGCGTTTGCATAGCCATGCGCAGTGCGCGATTGCCACTGCGGTCAATGGATACGCCAATGATGCGTCCGGGGGTAGAGCGTTTGTACTCTTCGCGGGTCGCGAAATAGGCGGCGTGTGGGCCACCAAAGCCCATGGGTACCCCAAAACGTTGAGTATTTCCCAGTACCACGTCGGCGCCTTGGGCCCCAGGTGATTTCAGCAAGGCCAGGCTCATTAGGTCAGCGGCGACGGCAATCAGTGTATTTTTGCTGTGAGCGCTTTGTACCAGAGGGCTAAGTTCACGAACATCGCCATAGGTGCCAGGGTATTGCACCAGTGCTCCGAAAGCCTCTTCTGTCTGAACGAGTTCGGCTACGTCGCCAACCACCACTTTAATACCCAATGGCTCGGCGCGGGTTTGAACAACGGCAATGGTTTGTGGGTGACAATCTTCTGCCACCAGAAACGTCTCTGATTTTGATTTTTTATTGACGCGACTCAGTAGCGTCATGGCTTCTGCTGCGGCAGAGGCTTCGTCCAGCATCGAGGCATTAGCCATGGGCATTCCGGTCATGTCGATTACCATTTGCTGGTAGGTCAACAAGGCTTCAAGGCGTCCTTGAGAAATTTCGGGCTGATAGGGGGTGTAGGCGGTGTACCAGCCGGGGTTTTCCAACACGTTGCGAGCAATGACATTTGGCGTGATGGTGTTGTAGAAGCCGCAGCCGATGTAGGATCGATGCACTTTGTTTTGCTGTGCGATCGCTCTGATTTCTGCCAAG
>JALRFH010000109.1 GCA_023253715.1 Halieaceae bacterium | reverse complement strand
GTGCTGACTACCGCGCTTTGGTGTGCGTGTTTTTGTACGGCGGCAACGACGCCTTCAACATGGTCATTCCCGAGTCGCAGACCGAATACAACACCTACGCCGCAACGCGCCGTTCGCTGGCGATTCCGCGCGACCAATTGCTTAAGCTAAACCCCATCAACTGGCAACCGGCCGACTACGCGCTGCACCCCGAAATGCCCGATCTTCGCGCGTTGTTCGATCAGCAAAAACTCGCCATCGTCGGCAACGTGGGGACTTTAATTCAGCCCACCACACAGCAAGACTACATTAATAAACGCGTGCCATTACCGCCGCAGCTGTTCTCGCACAACGATCAGCAAAACTACGTTATGAGTCTGCAGGCCACCAAGCCGCAACAAGGCTGGGCCAGTCGCATGGCCGATTTGATGATGGACGCGAATGCGCATCCGCAGCTGTCCATGAATATCTCCTTAAGTGGCGCTAACTCGCTGCAGGCCGGTGGCCTTAGAGCGCCTTACGCCATCGGTAGCGATGGCGTGTTGGACTACTGGTCGTTGCAGCCCGGCAACCCCGAGACCTGGTCGGTGCGTCGTAACCAAGCCTACGATGCCTTGCTGGCGAAAACCTACTCGCATGAGTTTGCGCGCGAGTTTGCCAAAGTACAGCGCCGCTCTTTAGATTTAGGCGTCGAGCTGCGCGTGGCCTTAGAGCAAACGCCTGCACCGACTACGGAGTTTAACGCTCAAAGCCGGCTGGCGGGCATGCTGAAGATGGTGGCGCACCTGATTGCAGCCCGCGAGCCCCTCGGCATGCAACGGCAAATCTTCTTCGTGGGCATTGGCGACTATGATACCCACGGCGAACAAGCCAATCGTCACCCCTTGCTCATGCGCGAGCTTAACCACGCGCTGACCTCGTTTTACAATGCTACCGTTGAGTTAGGTGTGGTAGATCAAGTCACGACCTTTACTGCCAGCGACTTTGGCCGAACGTTAACCAGCAATGGGGATGGCACAGACCACGGTTGGGGTAGTCATCAACTGGTGCTCGGGGGTTCGGTCGCTGGCGGGCAAATTGTCGGTACCATGCCAGAGCTTGCGATTGGTAGTGTGGATGACATTGGCGAAGGGCGCATTATTCCGACGACCTCGGTCGATCAGTACTCGGCTACGCTGGCGCGTTGGTATGGGCTCGATGCCGCAGGCATAGCGCAGACCTTTCCTAACCTGGCTAACTTCAATACCGCCGATTTGGGGTTTATGGGGTAGTGGGATTTCGAATGCGTACCTGGCTGGCTTGATGGGTGCAAAAATTCGACAACCTGAGAGAGGCTTCTTGTTCCGTAAGGTTTTAGCGTTAGAATGTCTAGACGTTAAGTTTAGTCGGCGAGGGTGATTATCCATGAGTGATTTGTCGAAACGTTCAACGGTCGATTTCGAACCCGATATTCACCACGCGCTTCGGGTAAGGGCGGTTAATACCCAGCAGTCGGTCTGCGAGTTTGTGAATGAGGCGGTTCGCAGAGCCTTACGTGAAGATCAAGAAGACCTGAGTGCCTTCGACGAGCCCGTGGCCGAGCCAGTCATTAGCTACGAAGCACTGTTAAACGACCTGAAATCTCATGGCAAGCTATGAGCTCTAGTTCAAACAGTGCGTTGCCAAAGATCTGCGTAAAATTCCCAGCAGTGATGTAAAAAAGATCCTGCAGCGAGTGCAATCGCTGGCCTTAAACCCTCGCGGTGAGGGCTGTGTGAAACTATCGGGCCAAGAGCGATATCGGATTCGTGAATGGCGTGCTCTGCCAGTTTAGCGAGCCCCATATCGGCTAACAGTTCGCCATGCGCTAGGTATTGGTCTACCGCGGTGAGTTCGCCTCGTAGCAAATCGTTGAGCGCGTTAAGTATCTCGGGGTTGCCTTTCATTGCCTGTACCTCTGAGTTTATGGCTTGAGTTTATTGATTTACATCAATAATTGTACGTTGGGCGCAGTATAGCAGGGCAGCGTTAATTTTCAAAAAAATTTAATAAAATCAATAGTTTGTAATTGAAAATCATTATCATAGCGAAAACGGTTCGCAAAGGCTGTTAAGTACAATGACGGTATGGTTTTAGTCGCGGTGGGTGCTTGCACCGCACGTCAGGTTAGGCGCCGATGCTATTCACCTCTTTGAGAAAGACGTTGATTAATCAACTTTTCTTATGTGACGCATTCCACAACGGCGCCTCTTGCGTCAGCACGCAAAGTGCTTGGTCCGCGGGCATTGAGTCGTGCAGGGCAGTTAAAACCGATACGTTTAGCGAATTGACCTCGACAACCGCTTCGTAAGGTAAGCCAGATGGAATTACTGTAACGCTGGTGTCGCCCGCAGCATAAGCAATGTCTGAACGGAC
>JALRFH010000036.1 GCA_023253715.1 Halieaceae bacterium | reverse complement strand
GGCTTCTGAGGTTTGGGCATCAATGGTAAACTCTAACGCTGAACACCTAAGGTACCACAGAGCATGAAGTTATTCAGGCGTAAGAAGCCCGCATCTACCGAACCCGAAACACAAAACGAGGCCCCCGAGGCAGATGCGCTTCAGGAGGCGGGGCCAAGCCCATCAGAACCACTGCGGGAGAAACAGGAAGATCTAGCGGCGCCTGAGGCCAGCGCTGAGCTGGTTGTAGATGCGGCCGCCGAACCTGAGCCACCCCAAGTAGAAAAAAGCGGGTGGTACGCGCGTTTAAAACAAGGCCTGAGCCGAACGCGAGGTCAACTGTCGTCAGGCTTAGGTAATTTATTCTTAGGTCGTAAAGTTATCGATGCTGATCTGTTGGAAGATCTTGAAAGCACCTTGCTCATGGCAGACGTAGGCATTGAGGCAACGACTCATATCGTTGAGCAGCTTACCGCCCAAGTTTCGCGTAAAGAGCTGGCCGATGGCGATGCCTTGCTGAGAGCATTAAAGCAAGCGCTCACTACCATGGTCGGCCCTTACGAAAAAGCGCTGCCCTTAGCTGCCACTGCCCCGACAGTCATCTTGATGGTAGGCGTGAATGGCGCCGGCAAAACCACGACCATTGGTAAACTTGCCCAGCGCTACAAGGCAGAGGGAAAGTCGGTCATGTTAGCGGCGGGCGATACCTTTAGAGCCGCCGCCGTAGAGCAGCTGCAGGTTTGGGGCGAGCGCAATAGCATTCCTGTAGTGGCGCAACATACTGGAGCCGACAGTGCCTCGGTAATTTTTGATGCAGTACAAGCCGCTCAAGCACGTGGCGTTGATGTGTTAATTGCCGATACGGCGGGCCGGTTGCACAACAAAGACAACCTGATGGAAGAGCTAAAGAAGGTTGTTCGGGTCATGAAAAAACTGAGCCCAGAAGCGCCGCACGAAGTGATGCTGGTGTTAGACGCGACGATGGGTCAAAACGCCATTGCGCAAGCCGAGCACTTTAAAGCTGCCGTTGACGTGTCGGGCATTACCTTAACTAAGCTCGATGGTACGGCGAAAGGCGGGGTGATTTTTGCTATTGCACATAAATTGGGTATCCCCATTCGATACATCGGCGTGGGCGAATCGTTAGAAGACTTACGCCCTTTCGAAGCCGAGTCTTTTGTGAGCGCCTTATTTGATGAGGCCAATGTGTGATCGAATTTGACCGCGTCAGTAAGCGTTACGATAGCGGACGCGATGCTTTACGCGAATTAAGTCTTTTTATTGAGCCTGAAGAACTGGTGTTTTTGACTGGGCACTCGGGCGCGGGCAAATCCACCTTGCTTAAATTGATTATGATTATGGAACGCCAAACGCGTGGTCGAGTCATCGTCAATGGCAAGGACTTGCAGACTATTAAGGGTGGCGGCATTGCCAAGCACCGGCAAGACATTGGCGTCGTTTTTCAAGATCACCAGCTACTTTATGATCGCACTGTTTACGACAACGTTGCCTTACCATTGCTGATTAGCGGATTCGAGCATCGTGATATTGGTCGTCGCGTCCGAGCTGCGCTGGATAAAGTTGGTTTGTTGGATAAAGAAAAATCGAACCCCGAAGCCTTATCTGGCGGCGAGCAACAGCGTGTTGGCATTGCACGTGCAGTGGCGTCTCGGCCTAAAATACTTCTAGCTGACGAACCCACCGGAAACTTAGACCCAGCCTTATCCGCCGAAATTATGGCGCTGTTTCGGGCCTTTAGCCGAGCAGGTGTCACGGTATTAATTGCTACGCACGATTTAGCGTTAATTTCACGGATGCAGCACCGCATTCTGACTCTAAAAGAGGGTGCGCTGGTGGCTGGGGGTGGTCGTGAGTAAGGCAGGCCGCACAGCAGCTCGATCGGTAACTAAAGTGCCTTTTGCACGACGCTTTGTGACCTGGCGTTTGCATCACCGACTTGCTCGGCACGATACCCTATCCCGCCTGGGGCGGCATTGGGTCTCGACTTTGCTCACGGCCCTGGTCATGGGTGTGGTTTTGAGTTTGCCCGCCGCTTTAAGCATGGGAGTGCTGACTTTAGAAGCAGCGCTGGCCCAAGTCGACCGGGGCGATTCCATCACTGTTGTGGCGCATGATTCGCTGACTTTGTCTCAAGTCGAGGTCCTGTCTGAGGAATATGCGTCGCTAGCGTTAGTGCGCTCGGTATCGGTAGTGTCGAAAGAGCAAGCGCTGGATGAGCTGAGTCAGTGGTTGGGTTTAAGCCCTGAAGTGTTAGCATCACTGGGCAACCCCTTGCCGCACTCAATTTCGTTAACCTTGACCTCCATGCAAACCGAGGCGCTGCAAGCGCTAACCGAGCAGCTTACTCATAACCCTTTGGTCGCCGATGTGTTGCTGGATATGGAATGGTTGAGCCGGCTGCAAGCCATTGCCTTGTTCGGTGAGCGTTTGATGTGGGCCTTTGTGGCCATCGCTTTACTGGCCTGTCTGCTGATTATTGGCAACACCATTCGGCTCGCGGTTGAAAGTCGACGACAGGAGATACTCGTGACGAAACTCGTGGGTGCCAATAATGCCTATGTCATGCGGCCTTTCTTGTACACGGGCTTTGCTTACGGTGCCGCTGGGGGTTTGGTTGCGCTGTTAATTACCTACAGCGTGAAGTCTTGGCTGGGCGGCCCTATAGAGGCTCTCGCCAATTCCTATCAGACGCCGTATTTTGCATTGCGTTTCCCTCTAAGCCTCGCCTTTGCCTTGTTGACTGCCGCTATTGTGCTGGGAATGCTTGGCGCTTGGGCGTCCGCACGGCGTCAATTGAAACTTATCGAACCTCGATAACACTCATCTAATCGTATTTTACTTGCGTAAATAGGGAACTTTTGCGAAATTAGCACTCTAAGGGTGAGAGTGCTAAAATAGTGAAGCACACAAAGGAGAGATGAATGTCTACCCAATTACAGCCTGTTGATCAAATGGTGCCTGGCGCCAATTTGGCCGCCTACATTCAGACCGTAAGCAGTATTCCGGTACTGTCGGTTGAGCGTGAGCGAGAATTGGCCGAGGATCTCTACTACAACGACAATTTAGAAGCGGCGCGCCAATTAGTCATGTCGCACCTGCGTTTTGTGGTTCACATTGCGCGTAGCTATTCGGGTTACGGCTTGGCAGAGGCCGATCTTATTCAAGAAGGCAACGTCGGCTTGATGAAAGCGGTAAAGCGTTTTAACCCCGAAAAAGGCGTTCGTCTGGTGTCTTTTGCAGTGCACTGGATCAAAGCCGAAATGCACGAGTTCATTTTACGCAACTGGCGTATCGTAAAAGTGGCGACCACCAAAGCGCAGCGCAAACTGTTCTTTAACTTGCGGTCATCTAAAAAAGCCTTAGCGTGGTTGTCAGCCGAAGAAGCACAAGCGGTGGCTGACGATTTAGGTGTTGATGTGCGTGAAGTTACCACCATGGAAGCGCGCATGAGCTCGCGCGATGTGGCCTTTGACGCGCCCACCGATAGCGACGACGATGAAGTGTACGCGCCTCAGTATTACTTGGAAGACCACCGCGCTGACCCTGCTCAGCAAGTGGAATCTACCAACTGGCAAGAAGATAGCGAGTCGCGTTTGCACTATGCCTTAGAGCAGTTAGACGAGCGTAGCCGTGATATCTTAGCGCAGCGCTGGTTGAACGACGATAAGGCTACATTGCACGATTTGGCAGCTCAGTACGGTGTATCGGCCGAGCGCATTCGCCAGTTAGAACAAAACGCGATGCAAAAAGTGCGCAAGCTTATGGGTGAGCTGGTCGCGTAATTTCTATGTGGTTCTCTAAACCCGAGCGCACAATGCAAACTGCAGCGGCGCTCGGTGCCTTGGCCGTTGTGGCCGGCGCTTTTGGTGGTCACGTTATTGATCGATTCATGTCGCCTAGTGACGTTGCTGTTTATCAGACCGCTGTGAAATATCATTTTTGGCACGCCCTAGCCTTGCTGCTTATTGCCAGCGCGCAATGGCGTGCACCAGCAAGCAAGTGGCCGGCGCGCTCTGCTTTACTGTTCACTGTGGGTTGCGTGTTATTTTCTGGAAGCTTATACACCTTAACGCTGATGAATTGGCGTTTTCTGGGTATCATTACGCCCTTTGGCGGTTTGGCTTTTATTTTGGCTTGGTTGAGCTTGATACCCGCTTCTAAGGAATTGACAAAGCATGAGTGAAAGCAG
>JALRFH010000025.1 GCA_023253715.1 Halieaceae bacterium | reverse complement strand
AGCTGATTCGCGATGGCCACGGTGACAAGCAAGCCGGCTTGTATGCGCTTTGCCCCTATATTTCGGGTGAATGGCCGCGGCCAGAGTTCCCTTCGAGTACTGAAAACGACGGTATCTTCATTACCATTGGCAACAATCATGGCGCCATGGCCTACGGTATGGATGAACTCTTGGCCAAAAATCCGCTGGCGTGGCCGTACTTCGCTGGCAACGATGAACTGAAAGACTTTCCACCCACTATGGTTAGCGTCAATGAGTGCGACCCCTTGCGTGATGAAGGTATCGATTTTTATCGCAAGCTTATGAATGCAGGAGTGCAAGCTCAATGCCGGCAAGTTATGGGCACGGCACATGGTGCTGAACTGTTTACCTCCACAGTCACCGATATTAGCCGTGTAACGGCGCGTGATATTCGTGGTTGGGTGGAGGAGTGCGCGG
The DNA here is from genome assembly GCA_023253715.1 of Halieaceae bacterium. Classification (GTDB taxonomy): domain Bacteria; phylum Pseudomonadota; class Gammaproteobacteria; order Pseudomonadales; family Halieaceae; genus Aequoribacter. Next base: position 10,769 of record JALRFH010000025.1, on the reverse strand, counting down.
GCTAGGCCGAAATGCGGGCTTTAAAGACGTCTGTGGCTTTCGCTGCGGACGTTTTTTTATGCCCTGAATTAGCAAAAAGGTCGACCGAATACCTTGCGGCTCGGTGGGCTTTTCGATAACGTACCCAAAGTTCAAATAATTTAAAAAGGAGTACGACATGGATACGAGTTCATTGTTTTCACTGGAAGGACGCGTGGCTCTGGTTACCGGTGGATCGCGCGGCATCGGCCTAATGATCGCCAAGGGCTACATCGCCCAAGGCGCTAAAGTGTATATTTCGTCACGTAAAGCGGATGTCTGCGATGCGGTAGCGGCTGAGCTAGGCCCAAATTGTATTTCACTGCCGGCGGATATCTCGACCGTGGAGGGTTGCAAAGCCTTAGCGGCGGCCTATGCCGAGCACGAGTCGTCGCTGGATATTTTGGTCAACAATGCCGGTGCGGCCTGGGGTGCGAACTTCGAGGATTTCCCGGAAGCAGGCTGGGATAAGGTGATGGATTTGAATGTGAAGTCGCCGTTCTTTTTGACTCAAGCTCTGTACCCTGCATTGCAGGGGAACGCCACCCAAGCAACGCCTTCAAAAGTGATTAATATCGCCTCGATCGATGGTCTGCGTCTTAACCCTTGGGAAACCTACAGCTACCAAGCGTCTAAAGCGGCGGTGATTAATTTGACCAAGCGCATGGCGGCGCGTTTAGTCCGCGACAACATTTATGTCACGGCGATCGCCCCCGGTGCCTTCGCTTCTGAGATGAACCGTGCTGCACGCGACCACGCCGACGCTGTGGCTCAAGGTATTCCCAATAAGCGCGTCGGTAACGATGAAGATATGGCGGCTACAGCCATTTTCTTGGCGGCGCGTTCCGGTAACTACGTGATTGGCGAAACTATCGCGGTCGACGGCGGTATTGTGTATGCCGGCATGGGCGAGAGTATGGATCCCTAGGGGCACACGATCGATGATGCACGTGAAACGCCAGCAAATCTGCTGGCGTTTTCATTCAAGGTTTACGTGCTTGAACAGTCAAAACGAAAAGCTAGAGCGATGCGCTGAGGTGGCCGCCGTCCACCGGAATGATCGCGCCAGTCATGTGCCGTCCGGCCTCGGATGCCAATAATAAAATGGGGCCTGCTAAGTCCTCGACTACGCCAATTCTTCCAGTGGGTACTCGGCTTCTAACGTTGTTCAGTGCCGCCTCGTTGTCCATCCAGTCTGCCAATTCAGTTTTAAAAACGCCGGGCAAAATGGCGTTAACTCGGATATCTTTTTTCGCCAATTCCAGTGCCATGGTGCGGGTTAAGCCAATCACTGCCGACTTGCTGGCGCTGTAAGCCGCCGATCCAATATTTGAGCGCACACCCAGTATGGATGCGATGTTCACAATACTCCCCTTGGCCTGTCGCTTTATCATACTGGATGCAACGTAGCGACTGACTTGTGACAAACCGATAACATTGGTTTCCAGTTGCGCCGCCCACAAGTCGCGATCAGACTCGAGAACGGTGCCGGAGAAGGCATTACCGGCATTGTTTACGAGAATATCAATAGGTCCGAGTCGAGCCTCAATGGTCGAGATTGCCCCTTGGATATTTGAACTGCTCGTGACGTCAAGCTGAACCGCCAAGGCCTGTTCTCGTAGGTGGCTGTCTAGGTCGCTGATGGCCTGTTCCAATTTTTCAAGCCGACGGCCGGCAAATGCTACTTTTGCACCGGCCTCCAGTAACGCTTTTGCCATACCCAAACCGAGGCCTGTGCCAGCACCGGTTACCAGTGCACATTTACCGGTTAAGTCAAAAATCTTCACAGTTCCCTCCCGAATTTGCTTTTATTAATAGACAGAGTATCGAACAACCGCGAGGTTGAATAGGTGTGCTGGTAATAAATTCTCTTGGAGATCGCTCTCGTTGGAACGCGGCGATCAAAGTAATATTCATAGGAAGTTGTAAGTTTGATTCACTGGCACGCTGATGCTGAGAAGACGTTTTAGGGGTTTGGCACATTCACGGAAGAACGGGTTACAATCGTACTTTATTAGATATAGGCACCTCCCAGATGAAGTTCAATACGATAACTTACTCGGTCATGGGCATTTTATTGCGCCAGCCGCGCACAGGTTACGATGTTGTAAAAGACTTAAAATCGTTTCGTCCCGCTAAGTCCAGCCAGATCTATCCGATTTTAGCGAATCTCGAAAAAGCGGGTCACGCTCGTGTTGAGCTAGCGCCTCAAACAGGACGACCCGATAAAAAAATCTATGAACTCACTGACAGCGGGAAAGCTCTGCTTCTTAATTGGTTGGATACCGAGCCAGAACCTCCCGTTACGCGGGATGATTTTTTATCAATGTTATTTTCGGTCTGGGCTAAAGGTCCAGCCGCCGCGGTTCGCTTGCTGACTAAGCGTAAAGATTATCTGACCCAATACGAGAAGGATGTGGTGGCTAGGCATGATAGCTTGTTGTCCTTGGATTCGGGTGAATGCGTCGATCCCGGCAAGGCACGGTTTAGCAGTAGGCTCTTGTATCGGAGGCGTATTCGCTTAGTTGCAGAAGAGTTAAGGTGGTGCGAAGAGTCTTTGCACGAGCTTCAGGAGTTTATTGATATATAAAAAAATATATATAAAAATAGACATTAATCTAGAAATTTCTTAGTCTAGCTCTCTAAATATATGCTTGAGGGCTGACATGCAGTTGCTGCTTCTTCACGGTGTCAATAACACACCTAATGCGTGGCTTGGGGTTCGTAATGTGCTCGAGGCGCACGGTCACGAATGTACAACTGTGTTTCTACCGGCCTTAAATTCTGTTGACGATATCGCAGCCCAAATTTTACAGGGGCTAACGCCGGGGCAATTTTGGGTGGTCGGACATTCTTTTGGAGGCATGGTCGCGTTGGCCCTGGCCCAAATGGCGCCCGAGCGGCTGGCAGGTGTTGCCTTGGTGAATAGTTCAGTAACCGCCGACACAGAGATGGCGCGATCAGCTCGCGCGGAGCGGGTAATAAAAGCGGAATCGGGACAGTATTTGGAGCTTGCCAATGCAGCGAGTGCTCGAGCTTACCACCCAGCGAATCAAGGTCGGCCTGATTTGCTTGAAGCTCGTGAGGCGGATATCGCGGCCTATGGTTCAGAGCGCTTCATCGCGCATCAAAAAGCGATGGCGAGTCGTCCCGACCGCTCTGCGTTTCTGAAAGACTTCAGTGCGCCGAAGTTGGCGGTTATTGCAGAAGGTGACGTTGTTATTCCGTGCGAATCGCAGGCAAGTGTGGCCTTAGAATGCGGGATGTCGATCGTAAAAGTTCCACTCGCGGGACACATGTTGCCCATGGAGCAACCCGATGCCTTGGCGGAGGCTTTGCTCGCATGGCTCGAGAACTAGAATACATAGGTGACGCCATTTCCCTGAGGGGGAGACATGATAAAGCTTGAGAACGAGATCGAGATCACGATCAAACCCGACAACCCTAACCCATTTTTGCGAGACCACTTCACCTCGGTTGGCACCGAATATACTGCGGATACCGACACCTTAAAAGTGATCGGTGAGATACCCAAAGATCTGAACGGCATGTACGTACGCAATGGGCACAATCAGGTACACGAGCCGATGGGCGTGTATCATGCCTTTGATGGTGATGGCATGTTACACGCGGTACATTTCGAAGACGGTAAAGCGACGTATCGTAATCGGTTTGTTCGAACTATTGGCTTTTTAGCGGAGCAAGCTGCAGGAAAATCATTGTGGCCCGGGATGTTAGAGCCGCACCTAGGACACCATCGCGGCTGGGGTAGCATTGGCGCCATGAAAGATAACGCGGGGACCGATGTTATTTGTCATGGAGGCAAGTTGCTTGCGACGATGTCTCAATGTAGTGAGGCTAATCGGGTAGACCCTTTCACTCTCGAGCCCTTGTTGCCTGACCCTTGGAATATGACGATTTCTGAGCATCAGGGGATTTGTTCTCATTTCAAGGTCGACAACGATACCGGCGAACTGATGTTTTTTAATTTTTCTGAGCGCCCTCCATACTTGCACTACGGTGTCATTGATAAGCACAATCAGTTGGCTCATTACGAGCCTATCGAACTTCCAGGTATACGGTGGCCTCATGATTTGGGCGTAACCAAGAATTACTCGATTCTCCACGATCTGCCTTTTATTTTTGACCCCGAGCTGTTGGCTAAAGGCGAGCGCAAAGTCACGTTTTTCGATCAGATGCCGGCGCGGTTTGGTGTTATTCCACGTCATGGCACCAATGCCGATGTGAAGTGGTTTGAAGGTAAGCCGTGTTTCATTTTACATCTATCCAATTGTTACGAAAAAGGTGATGAGGTGATTATGGAGGGCTGCATTACCCTGAATCCTCGCAAACCGGCTGTGGGTAAACAAGATCACGATGCCATCCAAAAAATGCGCAAACAGTTCGATAAACGAGAAACCGGATATAGGATGCATCGCTGGGTGTTCAATCTGAAAACGGGTCAAACACGCGAGGAATTCTTGGACGATGAGGTCACTGAGTTCCCAGTCGTGAACAATGATTACGTGGGCAAGCCCTACCGGTACAGTTATAACACCCTGTTTGACTTTGACCGCGATTGGTGGATGAGCGGTGTGAAAAAATTTGACTTGTTGACGGGCGAGACTCAGCGGTATGAATACGGGAAGGGGCGAGCGGGCAGTGAGTGTCAGGTCGCTTTGCGCGATAACGCTAAAGACGAAGACGATGCGTATGTGATTACGTTAGTAACCGATATGAACGAGAATCACTCGGAGTGTCTAATACTCGACGCCAAAGATATAGGCAGAGGGCCGATCGCGCGCATCATGTTGCCGCACCGTATTCCTATAGGTGCACACGCGTGCTGGGTCGAGGCTGACCGTATGAGTGGGGAGCGTGGGGCCTAGCCGCTTGCGTGTAACTTCAAGGCTAGCTGATCCCGAGTGACGCGCTTTGTCCACAAGACCATTGCGCCGGAAAGCGGCGCTAAAAAAACAATGTTTGGGTAAGTGAATTAAGCTCTCGTTTGAGCCGCCGTTTTCTGAATGAATTTAAAGGTAAGTCCTACTATCAGGCCCGCTGCTGTTAGGCTTAGCACTAGCGCTGTCGGTGTCCCGATGAAGATTTCGTAGCTGCCTTCAGATATTGTCAGCGCTCGCCGAAAACTCTCTTCGATGATTGGCGCTAAGATGAGAGCCAAAATAAAGTTAGCAATCGGATAACCCAAACCACGCAGTAGAAAAGTCGCAACACCCAGCCCAAAGGCGAGCCAAAGATCAAAGAAATTACCGGACGATACATAGACTCCACAAAGCGACAGTGCCGCAATCGTGGGCGCTAGGATTGAGCGTGGAATCGTAAGCGCGCGCGCGAATAGCGTTGTTAAAAAGCGTCCCATAAAGAACATACAGATTGTTGTGACAATAAATCCGATAAACAGGTCTTGAATGAATTGAGGGTCCATTCGCATGAGTTGAGGGCCTGGTTGCACCCCATGAATTACGAAGGCGCCAGCGATAATGGCAATCGATGCGGACCCCGGGATTCCCAGCGCTAGAAAGGGCAGAAGTGCACCCCCAACCGTAGCGTTATTGGCGGCATCAGGTGCAACGATACCCTCGGGCGCCCCGCGGCCAAACATCGCTTGATCGCGTCCCAATTTTTTGGCTGCGGCATAAGCAATCCAGCTCGAGATGGTCGAGCCTACTCCGGGCAAAACGCCAGTGGCTACACCGACAGTGCTACCCGTTAACATTGCTCTGAAGGTGTGTTTGATTTCATTAAGTGACAGGTTGGTCCTCATATTTTTCGGATCAATTGTCTGAGGTGAGTTGATTTGCGCCGCTGCCATACTGAGAACCTCGGATATGGCGAACAAGCCAACCACTACGGCGATTAGGTTGGGCCCATCGTAAAGCTCGGGTAAGCCCATGGTTAGTCTCGGTAGCCCTGTCATTAAATCGATGCCAATAGTACCTACTAATAAGCCAAGCACCACTGCGATAACTGATTTTACGAGCGTGGCTTCGGCTAGGCCGCTTACAGCAATTAACCCCAATAAACCCAGCAAAAAGATTTCGGCGTCGCCAAGCATTAGGGCCAGATCAGCAATTGGCATGGCGAACAAAACCAGCACTATTGCGCCAAAAAGACCACCAAACGTCGAGCCGTAGAGAGAGTAGCCTAAAGCTTTGCCCGGGGAGTATTGCTCAGCCATGGGTACGCCGTCGATCATGATCGGCGCAGCCATCGCTGTTCCCGGTATTTTCAGGACTATCGCAGAGATTGAGCCACCATATTCAGCGCCTTGGTAGACCGCCAATAACATGAGAATTGCACCCACGGCGTCCATGTTATAGCTAAGCGGTAATAGAAGGGTGATACCCACGATCATTCCCAGTCCGGGCAGGGCGCCAAAGAAAATACCCACAAATAAACCCAAAAATATCGCGGGTAAGTGACCGGCAAGCACGTAGAGCGTATGAACGTCGAACATAAGGGTCACCCGAACTGGATATCAAGTGTAAAAACGAATAGCAGATAGGCCCCGACTGAAAGTCCGCTCGCAACTAAGGCGTTCTGCAATAGACCACTCTTTATTCCTCTGTCGCTGAAACAGCAGAATGAGGTGAACAAAAACAAAGGCAAAAATACAAAAAAATAGCCCAACAGTTGCCAGCCGCCAATAAACCCAATGATCAAAAGCATCTTCAATACCCACTGCTTAAGATCGATATCAAACGATTGGGTGGCGTCGGTTTTACGCTGAATATCTTGGATAATACCCACTGATGCCAGGGCGATTAAACCAATACCCAAGGCGCTGGGTAAAGCACCTGCGCCGATATCACCAAATAAGCCTTCGGGTAAGGTTTGGGCGCTTAGGTAGCTTAGATAGCCCAGTGTCGCGAAGATTACATAGATTATGATGTTGGCTATTTTTATCATGGTTATTGTGTTTTCAGCGTGCCGACTAAGATCGTTGCATCAGCGAATCATTCCGAGTTTGACGAGTGAGTGTCGGGCAAGTTCAGAGTTGCGCTGCAGCAGCAGGTCAAGTTCGTCTGGCGACCGGTACGCTGGCGCCAAATCGTAGGTCTGGTACAGCTTTTCGATTTGGGGGTCCTGCATGGCTGATTTGAAAGCATCGTGTAACATATTGATTACCTGCGGCGGAGTCCCTTTCGCTGCGATAACCCCCATTGGGAAACTCGCCTCATAATCGAATCCGAGTTCGACAAACGTGGGCGTATCGGCGTATAGGTCAGATGTTGGTTTACTTGCTGTAACAAATACCAATGGGCGCAGTTCGCCACCCTTGTGGACATTTGGAATGCTGAAGTTGCCTTGTATCTTGCCGCCTAGTAAAGCCGCTCGCGATGCTGCCTCGCCCTCAAACGGTATCCACCGAAGTTTGATATTAAGCTTTTCTTGCACAATCTGCATGGCAATGTGGGTCGAGCTTCCTACACCCCCCGATGTGCTGTACATGAATGTGCCGGGCGCCTTCTCTGTTGCGTCTCGCCACTGCTCAAAATTTTGAAGCGGGTCATTGTTGAGTACGTTAATAGCCGCCGGTATATCCAGTAATCCAATAATCGGTCTGAAGTCTTCAAGCGTCCAGCGCACTCGTTGCAGATGGGGTTGAACTTCGAGTACGCCGGTTGGAAGCATCGCTATCGTGTAACCATCATTTTTGGCGCGCCGTAGGGCGGTGATACCTATGGTGGAAGAGCCGCCCGGCTTATTGACCACAATGATGGGTGCGTTCCCAGGCAAGTAGTCGATAACGACTTTGGCGAATGCTCGTGCAAAAACGTCGGTTGTGCCGCCTGGGCCATAAGGCACAATGATACTGATAGGTTTAGCCGGGTATTGATTATAGTCGACAGGGCTTTCCCCACATCCCAATAGCACTATTATCAAGCCGACGCTCAAGAACTTGCGCATCATAATCACTCTTTTGTGGTGTCTAGCTTCGCTCGTTTTGAAATCGTGATTGTAAAAAGCCTAGCACAATTGAAAGGTATTCGCGTGGGCGTTCTGCAAAGCCGTAGTGTCCGCATTGGTCGAGTACATGGAATTCGCTGTCGGCAATCATACTTGCCATTTCTCGCATGCCGGCCGCGGTGCACGCTGGATCCTCTGCGCCCGCGATCAATAATGTCGGTTGTTGAATTTGCAACAGGCTTGGGCGACTGTCGTAAGCTGATATGGCGCGAATCGAGTCTGCAAACGTTTGTGTCTTCATATCAAGAATAATCTGTATCACGTGGTCCACCAAGGGGCCTTGCGCGCCATCGGCCATCATGTGTCTAATGAGCGGCAGTGCGTACTCTGCGACACTCATACCCTGTTCAATCGGTGCTAAACGCTCTTCGAGATAACGCGCTTGATCTTCTGGGGGTCTCGCGACAAAACCTTTTGAGCCCGCTGACAGAATCAGACCGTCTAGGTGCTCGGAGAGCGTTGCGACACGCGGTCCGATCAAGGCGCCCATTGAATGGCCGAGAAGTACGTTTGTCTTCGACTTGGTAGCTGCTATTAAGCTCATTGCGGCTTCTGCGAAACTCTCTATCGAGGGTTGGGGATGTCGCGGTGACTGTCCATAGCCGGGGCAATCCCATACGACCACTCGATAACCAAATTCGGTTAGCCTAGTCGCAAAGTCCGAAAAGTAACGTCCATCCCCGTAAGCGCCATGCAAAAGATATACTGTCGTATCGGCCTGACCATAGATTATGTGTGATGGAAGCGTTGTGCTCATAGGATATTCCCAGCTGTGAGAGACACCTTGTGTCGAGGTTTGCTTTTCTTCTCTATAGATAACAATTTATATATAATTATTTAAAAACAATAGTGGCACAAATTTGTGTCAGACTCTAATAAGAATTTTATGAAAGCAACGAATCTTGGCGAGAAGCGGGTGAAATATGGGTGTTGAAACATTGTTTAAACCTTTCGAGTCAGAGAACATGCACGCCGTCTATGAGCAAGCTCGCAGGGCTGAGCCGGTCTTTTTTTGCGAAGAGCTGAATTGTTATGTAGTCACAAAACACGAAGACGTGCTGTCGGTCTTCAGCGACCCAGAAACATACTCTGCAGTCAATTCACAGTCGCCCATTCGTCCTTTCACCGAACGCGTATCAAATATATTAAAGCAGGGTAACTTTACCCGTGAGCCGACACAGGCAAACACCGATCCCCCAAAGCACTCTCGTATTCGAGAAATCTCCTCCGGCTTTTTAAACGCTCGCCAATATATTGCGCTTAAACCTGAAATTGTACGCTTGACGCGTGAAGCGCTCGGGTCGATTCAGCACAAAGGACGGGTCGATTTTGTTAAAGAAGTGACCTACGAATTACCAGCCAAGGTGCTTTTTTTACTGTTGGGTGCACCTGAGTCGGATGCTTTCAAAATAAAGCAGTGGGCAGACAATCGCTTCAATATGGTATGGGGTGTTTTAGATGAAGAAAGCGAGGTGGCGGCTGCGCACGCTCTGGTGGATTATTGGAACTATTGTAAGGCGCTTGTTGCAGCCCGAGAAAAAACGCCTGGGGACGACTATGCCAGTTATCTATTGGCAGCTCGAGGTGGTGACGACACTAAATTAACCATGAACGAAATTCACAGTCTCATTCACGGTGTCATGTTGGCTGGTCATGAAACCACGACGAATGCGGCGGGTGGGTTGATATTGTCATTGCTTCAAAATCCTGAACAGTGGCGGCGTTTAATAGCGAATCCAGGACTCATTCCCAACGCCGTTGAAGAGGGGCTGCGCTATTGTCCGCCATTAATCACTTGGCGCCGTCGCGCGAATTGCGACACGTCGATTAGAGGAGTCAAGATTCCCAAAGGCGCAAATCGCAGCTGAAAAAGCGGTCGAATTAGCCAAACAGCACGGCGCCAAAATGACGGCTGTCGTGGTCATTGACCCTTTCCCTTACATCGGTTTAGGAGAGGCCTCGGCCTTCGGTCTCCAGGCCTATTTGGCGGAGGCGCAAGCCATGGCTGGACAGTCACTGGATTTGGCCCGCCAGATCGCGGATGCGGCAGGTGTGCCGTTCACGGCTGACACGATTGAACGCAGCGCCGTCTTTGAGGGGATTTTGGACACTGCTACCTCTGAGGGCTGCGACCTCATCGTCATGGGTTCGCATGGCCGTAGCGGGGTAAAGGCACTGATTCTGGGTAGTGGCGTGGCAATTGAAATGGCAACCCATCGCCAACTCAAAGGTGTGATGCTTGGCGCGCCCTACACCAGTATTACCGAGATGGCGAAACGAGATTACCCGTGGATGCCTATTGAGCTATTCATTGAGCCGCTAACTGGGTTGACGATCCCAATATATCTCAAAAACAAAAATGAATGTGTCTGACCAATCCAATACCGCCTTCATGCATAAATTCACACCTGACCTTTTTAAATCTTTTAGAAAATTCCATCCTATAATCTGGAGAGCAATTTTTCCACTGCATGTTAAACATCACATTCATAGTTTTTGTCCCGTCCGGCAATTTTCGTTCAATTAAAACTAAGGATGGGAAAATTAGATAGTACAATTAATGTACTAGAGGACGAAGCCACGGCTGTTCTAAGCTTTCCAAGAATGCAATTTTTCGACGCCAAAAAATTGAATGTATAGAGAGGAGGCTGTCGTTTATCATGGACAACACAATTAACATTGATCAATCACTGTGGTTTAGTAAATTTCCACAATACAAAAATGATCAAAAAACATATTTCAAAAGGTACAAAAAACAA
>JALRFH010000073.1 GCA_023253715.1 Halieaceae bacterium | reverse complement strand
CTCAAGGCAGCCTGATCAGTACAGAGAATTCGCTTGACGTCGCAATTGATGGTATGGGTTTTTTTTCAGGTGCTTATGCCTGACGGTCGGATGGGTTATTCTCGCAATGGTGCCTTTTCACGCAACTCCGATGGCACCCTTACCACAGCAAGTGGCTATGTGCTGCAACCTGAGATCCAGATACCCGACAATGTCACCGAGATCACGATTGGCCAAAATGGCGTTATATCGGTAATGGTCGCCGGCCGGAACCAGCCTGAGGAAGTTGGTCAGATCACGCTGGCAAGCTTTACAAACCCCCGCGGCCTGCAGCCTATTGGCGAGACGTTCGTTATTGAAACCGCCGCCAGTGGCGCACCTATCGAAGGTATTCCGTATGAGGGTGGCTTTGGCAAGCTGCAACAGGGCTACCTTGAAAGCTCAAACGTCAATGTCGTCCAACAACTCGTCGACATGATCGAAACACAACGCGCCTACGAGGTGAGCTCGAAGGCGATTAGCGCCAATGACGAGATGATGCGCTACATCTCGAACAACCTTTAATGAGGCGGTGACATGATGCGCAGCCGGACCCTTGCTCTTGTCCTCGTGATCACCTCGGCACTTAGCGCTTGCTCGACCCAAGTCGAGGAGGCTGCAAGTGCTGATTTTGCTCCTGTTTTATCCTTTGCCGCCGAGGTCGATGCCAACCGTTTGCCGACAGGAGCGATTTACTTACCCCAAAATGATGGCCTTTTTGCTACTGATCGTCGGGCTAGCCGTGTAGGCGATATCTTAACAGTGTCTTTTGCCGAAAGCTTCCAGGCAACAAAATCGCAAAATGCTGGCACGGCTAAGACATCGTCTTTCGACATCACGCTGCCTAATATCGCGCCCTTGCCTTCAGGTGCGGGTCTATCACATGGGACAACGCAAAACTTCTCTGGAAGCGGCACTGCGGCGCAGTCAAACTCGCTCACGGGTCAGGTGTCTGTCCATGTGGTACGGGTCATGCCGGGTGGGAATCTCGAGATCCTTGGTCAGAAAAAGCTGACGCTGAATAATGGCGATGAGTATGTGCGACTACATGGCATTGTCAGACCCGATGATATCATGGCTAATAACGTCGTGATGTCTGACCGTGTTGCAAACGCCGAGATCACCTATGTCGGTGCAGGCGATTTAGCTGATGCCGGACGGCGGGGCTGGCTATCGCGCTTTATTACGTCGTTATCCCCGAATTGATGGAGCCGTTGAAATGCCCTGCAGATGGTCCAAATTCGTCCTTATTGTATCGGTTGCGATTAGCCTCTTGGGGTTTTCGGTAAGCCCTGCCAGTGCCGAGCGGATAAAGGACGTTGCCACGATTGCTGGCGTGCGGTCCAACCAGTTGGTGGGCTACGGGATCGTGGTCGGCCTTGCTGGGACCGGCGATGGTGGCACTGGGATCACGCTACAGTCCATGCAGGCAATGGTATCGCGCTTTGGCCTTGTGACCGATGTAAGTGGGCTGGACGCCACAAATGTCGCGGCTGTAATGGTCACCACAGACTTGCCGCCCTTTGTTAAGCCAGGCCAACGGCTTGATGTCACGGTCTCGACGATTGGTGGCGCCTCGTCCTTACGAGGGGGAACGCTGTTGATGACGCCCCTGCTGGGGGCGGATGGAGAGACTTATGGCATTGCACAGGGTAACCTTGTGGTGGGCGGCCTCGGTGTTGAGGGGCAAGACAACTCTTCCTTGATTGTGAATGTCCCAACCGTTGGACGTATCCCTAATGGCGCCACTGCCGAACGGATGGTTGAAACCAGTTTTTTGGAAACTGAACACCTGATACTGAACCTCAACCGCGGCGATTTTACCGCCTCCGCAAATATGGCAGAGGCGATCAATAGCATTTTCGGCCCCGATATTGCGGTGCCACTCGACGCAAATTCAGTGCGGGTGCGAGGGCCACAAGATCCTTCGCAGCGCGTGGCTTTTGTTTCCCTGCTTGAGAATGTCGAGGTCGAACCTGTCGAACCGCCAGCTCAGGTGATCATCAATGCGCGCACGGGAACGATCGTCATTGGTGGCAATGTGCGCGTGACACCGGCTGCGGTAACCCATGGGTCGTTGACCGTGCGGGTGAATGAACGCCGCAATGTCGCGCAAGGCGCTTCGATCGTAAGCAATGAAAACCAAACCATAGTGGCACCAGGCGATCCTGTCGTAACACCTGAAAGCACGCTTGAGGCCGATGCTGAACCTGCACGGGCCTTTGTTTTCGATGGTGGAGTGTCGCTTTCATCCTTGGTAGACTCGATCAACGCCGTGGGTGCCTCCGCTTCCGATCTTGTTGCCATCCTTGAAGCGTTACGCGAAGCTGGTGCGCTGCGTGCCGAGTTGATCGTCATCTGAGGCATGCTATGATTGACGCCCCTTCTGCCCTGCTCAATTCCGCGATCAGCGACTTGTCGTTGGATCGAGATGCGCAGCCTGCTGGCTAAGGTATCTAATTCGGGCTTCAAGGGGTGCATGTGGCCGACCCGAACTGACATTAGGCATTTTTGCAGATACGCAC
>JALRFH010000052.1 GCA_023253715.1 Halieaceae bacterium | reverse complement strand
GTAACGATCGCGATGACGGGTCGCCCGCTGTGGATGAACCCGCAAATCAACGACTCTGATGCCTTTGTTGCCGCATGGTTACCGGGTACCGAAGCTTTGGGCATTACGGATGTTGTGTTAACCGATGCGAGTGGTCAGCAGCGCTTTGATTTTGTTGGACGGTTACCTTTCAACTGGCCATCAAAAATCAAGAACGGCAGTAACGATAATCTTCCGGTAACGGATTACTTATTTGAGCGTGGTTACGGTTTAAGTCTTGCCGACATCTCCGACCTTGCGCTGTTAGACGAGGCGCCGCTGGGCGGTGATGGCTCCACCGGTGGCTCTGGCGGGGTAACGGGCCCCGTAGCCGATGTGCCCGTTCTGGCAAATGGTTTGGTTGATGCGATTTGGGACCGGGGAGTAGGCGCTTTTGACGAAGCCACTGGTTTTGGTACCTGCATGAACGATAACGGCGCTGACTGCCCGAGTATCGAGTGGTCATTGGTAGACGACAATGAGCGCGGTCAGGTGATCGAGATTTACCATGGCGCGAACGCTTTGTTGGCGGGATGGTTTATTGCCTCAAGCAGCGGTGTGGATGTGTCCGGCAATACGGCAATCGCGTTCGATATCAAACATATGGAAGGCAATAATAGCTACACCATGAAGCTAGACTGTTTTTATCCCTGTACTTCGGGCGATTATCCGCTTGGGTCGGCCACGCAGGGTATGTGGCACAGTTTCACAGTGCCTCTGGCGAACCTGAAAAACGCGGAGTTTAACGCGGCGAATGTCGATACGGGTATCGTCATCTGGGCCACGAGCCACAATGCCAATCGTTTTTTGATTGATAATGTGCGGTTTGTGGGTAACTAACTGCAAGGAGTTGCCGCAAAGAATATGTCGCTTAATAAGACGTGTACGGATATACACTGCAGACATTAAAGGAAATTACTTTTATAAAGTTTGAATTAAGGTAAAGTAATTAAACATTACTTGCACCGCTCGTGGTAAGGACGTGCATATGATTCAAACACAATGGCCGCTGCGCTGGGACTTGCTGTCTCGGTATCGGTTAATCGAGATTATTGCCTATTGGGAAGGGCGCTTAACCACCAAGCATTTAATTGATGCCTTTGGTATAGGCCGCCAGCAGGCCTCGAAAGATATTAACACCTACCTAAAAACCATTGCGCCAGGTAACCTGGTGTACGACAAATACATCAAAGGCTATCGACCCAGCCAGGCCTTTATCCCAAAACTGACCAAGGGACAAACCGAAGAGTATTTGCAGTTGGTTGCTGCTAAGCAGTCGCTCAACGACACGTTTACCGATTTACACCTCGGGCTACAGCACGCCGAGGCTTTGCGTGTGCCTTTGCGCAACACGCGCCCAGAGATTATCCGCGCCTTGATCACCGCCATGCGCGAGCAGCAGCGCCTGGAAGTCGACTATGTGTCGATTGTGTCACCCAATCGTGACGGTCGAATCATTGTGCCGCACAGTATTGTGAATACAGGCTTGCGCTGGCATGTGCGCGCTTGGTGCGAAAAAAACCAAGATTATCGCGATTTTGTGTTGAGCCGATTCCGTGGAGAGGCCAGTTTACTTGGACCGAGCGAGCACGGTTTAGATGGCGATACGGCTTGGAACACTCAAATCGAAATATACGTTACGGCCGATCAGCGGTTAAGCCCAGCGCAGAGGGACGTAGTGGTTCGTGACTATGGCATGTTGAATGGCCGCCTAACAATCCAAACGCGGGCGGCTTTGACATATTATGTTTTGCAGCAGCTGAACATTGATCCACACAGTGTCCATGCTAAGCCCGAGGCACAGCAAATTGTGGTACAGAACTTATCCGAACTCGAGCCGTATTTGTTCCACTAAACCCTTAAAATGGGGGTATCGTCAGTCGCGCATGTCTACGAAGTTCAGTCGCGTAATCCCTAGAGTGTGCACCGCACAGAAATAACCACTATCATACCGCTCTTGCCCGAGTCTGGAAGACTCAGGCATACCCAGTCGCCTTCAATGCCCCAAAAGGAATTACCCCAGTGTCCGACAATTTCGTATTTTTGCCCCTGGGTGGTACCGGCGAGATTTGCATGAACCTGAACTTATTATAATAATCATTGTTAAAATGAAAATAAATAATCAGCTGAAAATCAAGTAAATCTCAGATGTTGCAATTTAGCAACATAAAAAATAGCGTATTTATTGGCTTTTTTTAGTCTCAAAATTAAGCGCTATTAGCAATTT
>JALRFH010000041.1 GCA_023253715.1 Halieaceae bacterium | reverse complement strand
ACCGCCGAGGGCATTGGCCGCAATGCGGAGGAATTGGTGCGCAAAATTAAAGCAGCCCAATATGTCCGCAACAATCCAGGTGAGGTATGCCCCGCTAAATGGCAAGAAGGCGAGCAAACCTTGGCCCCTTCGTTTGACTTAGTCGGCAAAATTTAAATCGAAGGCGGGGCAACCCGCCTTTCCAAGACGATAAGGAGAGTTAAAATGTTAAACCAAGAGCTACTCAATAATGTTAGAACCTACACCGACACCATCTCACGCGCGGTAACCTTGGTTGTTGCCGCGGGAAATCACTCGAAGCGCGCTGAGCTGGTGTCATTTTTACAGCAAATTTCGGATTTGTCGGATAAGATCCAATTTGAAGAGCGCGAGACAACTGCCTTACGAAGCCCCCTCTCTTTCCGCTTAGAAATCGATGGCGATGATAGCGGCGTACAGTTTTCAGGCATCCCAAGTGGCCATGAATTCAACTCATTCATTTTAGCCTTACTGTATGCGGGTGGACGGGAACTCAAGCTTGATCCTGCGGTGCAGAGCCTTATCAGGGCGGTAAAAACGCCAATCCACTTTGAAGTTTTTGTCAGCCTGAGCTGCCATAACTGTCCCGATATTGTTCAAGCCTTGCATCAATTTGCTTTGCTCAACCCAAATATTAGCGCAGAGATGATCGATGGCGGGTTGTTTCCCCAGCTTGTTGAAGAACGCGAGCTACAGGGTGTGCCTGCTGTTTTTGCCAACGGCGAAGCCTTTGCCAATGGTAAAACCGAGATTAGTCAGCTGCTGGACAAATTGCAGAACATTGCTCCTGAGGCAAGGGTATCTGGCAACACCGTCGCTTCGACCTTGCAAGATGTTGTGGTGATTGGTGGCGGTCCGGCGGGCGCGAGTGCGGCGATTTATAGCGCACGCAAAGGACTAGCGGTGACTTTGCTTGCCGAACGCTTGGGCGGCCAGGTCAAAGACACGCAAGGCATCGAGAACTTGATCTCGGTAAGTCACACCACGGGGTCGCAATTGAGCGGCAACCTGGTAGAGCACATGAGTAGCTACCCGATCACTGTTCGCGAAAACATCAGAGTCGAGAGTATCAGTGGCGATCAGGTACGAACCATCACGCTGAACACCGGCGAGCAAATACAGACTCGCAGTATTATCTTAGCCACCGGCGCTCAATGGCGAAAGCTGGGGATTCCGGGAGAAGAGGAAAATATCGGAACTGGTGTGGCCTATTGCCCGCATTGCGACGGACCATTTTTTACCGGCAAAGACGTTGTGGTCGTGGGCGGCGGTAACTCTGGCATTGAAGCGGCTCTCGACTTGGCGGGTATCGTCAAAAGCGTCACGGTAGTGGAGTTTATGCCCACACTAAAAGCCGACAAAGTGTTGGTCGATCAAGCACAGCAGCGCGCTAATATATCGATCATTACTCATGCGGCATGCCAAGAAATTGTTGCCGAAAACGGCAAAGTGATCGCGCTTGAGTATCTAGACCGGGCCAACAACAAGCGCGTTCGCCTAGATACCGATGGCGTGTTCGTACAAATTGGCCTAAGCCCCAACAGCCAGTTAGTGGCCGATTTAGTCGAGCGCACAGTCCACGGCGAAATCATAGTCGACAACAAATGTCGCACCACACAAGCAAACGTGTTTGCCGCGGGAGACGTGACCACTGTACCCTACAAGCAAATCGTGATCGCAATGGGTGAAGGTGCTAAAGCAGCCTTATCGGCTTTTGAATACTTGCTCGCCAATCCGGTGCATCGGACCGATATCGAGAAGCAAGCTGCTTAGTAAGGCCTCGCAATTCGGATCTAATGCATGGATTAAAGGTTACAGACTAATCTGCAAAGCGCTCACGCAAGAGCGCTTTTTGCACTTTGCCCATGGCATTGCGGGGCAGACTCTCGAGCAAAATGTATTGTTTAGGCCGTTTAAAACCAGCTAGGCTCTCTCGCAGGCTCGACCAGAGCCTCTGCTCCAGTGCTTGCGAATCCACGGTGCCGTCAGGCACAACGAGAGCCACGACCCGCTCGCCAAAATCATCATCTGGCAAGCCAATCACCGCAGACTCTGAAACACCTTCGTAACGATCAATCAGCACTTCGATTTCTTTAGGGTAGACATTGAGTCCGCCCGTGATAATCAGGTCCTTTGAACGACCAACAATTGCAACATAGCCCTCAGTATCAATGCTTGCGAGATCACCGGTCTTAAAAAATCCGTTCTCGGTAAAATCGGCCGCCGTTTTTTCGGGCATGCCCCAATACTCTTTAAACACATTAGGGCCCTTAACCAGAAGGTTCCCGACCGCTCCCGTCGGCAACACTGCACCGCTGTCATCTTCAATGCGCACCTCAATGCCCGGCAGAGGGAACCCCACAGTCCCCGCTTTGCGCTCACCGTTCAATGGATTGGAGGTACTCATGCCCGTCTCTGTCATGCCGTAGCGCTCTAGAATGCGATGCCCAGTGCGCTGCTCAAACTCTGCAAAAGTGTTGCTCAGTAAGGGCGCTGAACCCGAGATAAACAAACGTATCGACCTGCTCGAATCAGCATTGAACCCAGGCAAAGCTAGTAAGCGCGTGTAATACGTCGGCACGCCCATCATCACGCTTGAACGTTCGAGTTGCGCCATAGCGCTATTCGCCTCAAACGCACGATTCCAAAGCATAGACGCGCCACTCAGTAACACACAGTGACACGCGACGAACAGACCGTGCACGTGATAGATCGGCAGGCAGTGCAGTAAAACATCATCTGCGCTAAAGCCCCACAAATCGACAAGCACTTCGGCATTGCTCGCCAAATTTTCATGCGTTAAGACAATGCCTTTTGGATGACCCGTCGTCCCTGACGAGTACAATAGGGCCGCCGATGTCGAGAGCCCTACTGCGACAGGGTCGTTCGCTCGCTCACTCGGCAAGTTATTCATGAGACTACCTTTACCCATGATATCCAACGTTAAAACCCCCTCAACTCCGCATTCTTGTGCCAGTTTAGTCAGGGGCTCTTCCTGCTCGGGCGAACATATCAACAAGCGCGGCGCGGCGTTTCGTAGGAAATACTCCATTTCCACTAACGAATACGCAGTGTTCAAGGGGTGATACACGGCAGCTATTCGCAAGCAAGCCAAATACAAGGCCAATGCTTCCGGAGACTTATCGACTTGCACCGAAACACGATCACCTTGCTGAACGCCTAAATTCAGAAGCGTTTGTGCGAGTGACTTTGCCATTGCACTCAGATCGCCGTAGGACCAACGTTTTCCGTTTTCCGTTTCTAACACGGTGTGTTGCGCTCGCTCGGGATTATCAATCCCCAAGCGACAGTAAAGGTTATTCTCTATAGAATTCGTCGTCATGGTTTCATACGATAATCCAGTGGCGGTTGGCGATCACCCAACAATGCTCGGTACTGGAAGTCACTGCCCCGTCGTTCGTCAAACTCAGCCCTAACGGCGGCTCGAAGCTCTGAGTCCGTCAACAAATCTTGTGCGGTCGCGGCCAAAACCTGGGCCGCTAGATGCATGCCTTTATGTCCAATCGACATTCCGCTAGCGGCCACTGCAGCCCAAGAATGCGGTGGCGTCCCGGGCACCCATGTCGCGGTGCTAATCCCGTGAGTCGGTACCACCCAACTGACATCACCCACATCGGTGGACCCGCCAAGACTCGCAACCTCTTCACGCCAAGGTAAAACGCTTGCCGCTTGGCTGAGTGGCTTGGCTTTACCATTAAAATTGGCCTGCAAGGTAGTCGCGAACGCCATTTCGGCTTCATCGTAAACAACACCCCCAGCCGAAACCAAATGATCATACATTGTTTTTGCGAGCAGCGTATTCGGTAACACACTGTGATTACCGTGCATGACTTCCCAATTCACTTCGGTACCCGTTCCCAAAGCGCCTGCTCTAGCAGCCGCTTCTACTCTGGCCCAAATGGGCTCTAACGCTTCGGCCGAGGGCGCCCTCACGTAGTAATACACTTCCGCGTTTTTGGGCACGATATTCGGAACATCACCACCATTAGTGATTACATAGTGAATGCGCGTACTACTGGGCACATGTTCCCGCATTAAGTTCACCATGAAGTTCATAGCCTCGACACCATCTAAAGCCGAGCGACCTCTCTCTGGCGCGGCTGACGCATGACTGGCAATACCGGAAAACGAAAACTTAGCCGATTTATTCGCTAAGCTCGTAGCGGCGAACGATTGGTTGCTGTCACCGGGATGCCAATGCAGCGCAACGTCAACATCGTCGAACAAACCCGCGCGCACTAAGTAAACCTTGCCAGACCCACCCTCTTCTGCAGGCGTGCCATAAACTCTGAGTGTCCCTGAAACTTGATTAGCCTGCATCCAATCTTTTACCGCTAAGGATGCGCCAATCACGCCGCCTCCAAAAAGATTGTGGCCACAAGCATGCCCTGCCTCGGTATTTCTGGACAATTCGGAGGGAGCAGCTTGCTGTGAGGCTCCGGGTAGAGCATCCATTTCCGCCATCATGGCGATGATAGGTTCACCACTTCCGTACTCGGCGATAAAAGCGGTTCCAATGCCAGCCACGCCCGCTTGCACTCGAAAACCCGCTTCCGTGAGCGTCTCTTGCATTAGACTTGAACTGCGCTGCTCCAAGTAGCCCAATTCACTCCAATCCCATAATTTACGGGCGACTTCTTCCGCCGCTTGTTTGTGCCCGCTGTGATAAACCTGCCTATCAGCGATTGAGGTCGTCGCAGCCAACGCCGCGCTGAGCAAACCAACGGCAAAATGAGTAAAACGCATCGCTTGAGCTTCCAGAGAAAAAAGCAATGTACCACGTCGCAAACCAGTTTGGGATTAAATGACCGCGTGATAGAGGGCTTTGCCCTGCTATACTCCGCCTCTAATATCAATAACACACCAAAGGGGCATACTGTGAACGCCGAACAATCCTTACGTGAAGACCTTGCTGCTCTATACCGAATTTTTGACCACTTGGGTTGGGGTGAACTTATTTTCAACCACATCACTGTAAAACTACCGGGAGACGAAGGGCATTTTTTGATTAACCCCTATGGCCTGCACTACAGCGAAGTCACGGCCTCTAACTTGGTCAAAGTCGATATTGAAGGCAACATCGTAGAACCGACAGAACACTTCGTGAATCCGGCAGGCATGCTCATCCACAGCTGTGTGCACGCCGCGCGCCACGATATTTTGTGTATCGCGCATACGCACACCACCGCAGGTATGACGGTTGCCTGCCAGGAAGGGGGCTTGCGCCCCGATAACTTTTACTCCGCCTTGCTGCATGGTCGCATTGCCTACCATGACTTCGAGGGCATCACCGTCGATGCGAGCGAGAAAGAAAAGCTGGTAGCTAACTTCGGTTCTGACGCGATGATGATGATTTTACGTAACCACGGCTTGCTGGCCGGCGGACGCACAATTGCTGAGGCTTTTTTGAACATGTGGGTGTTAGAGCGCTCTTGCCAAATTCAAACCTCGGTTGATCAAACCGGTGTAAAGCAAATTCAAGTGCGACCTGAGGTGCTCACACGTACCGAAGAGCTCACCAAGATTCAAGGCATGGGGCAACCCACCGGGGCCCTAGAATTTGCCGCAATGAAACGCATGATCGAGAAACTAGATCCCTCGTATAAGCTATAAACAAAGATGCGCGGGGGGCCTGCAACGGTGATCTTCTACCTAGGTCAACTGCGTATAGTAATAATACATCTGTGAACTTCGAGCACGGCTTATGAAACCTATCCTGATTGCGTTGGGCTTTATTGCGACATTTACCTTTCTGGTGTCTACCACCAGCCTGAACGCTTACGGAGCACCCATTTTTTCGATGTGTGTCGCATTAGCCCTGCTGATTCAATGGCTTGCATTTATTCCCGCTTATCAACATCAAACGGAGCGCTATTACGATTTGGTGGGTAGTTCAAGTTTTATCCTTGTTACCTTGGTAGCACTACTCTTGGCGGACCGCTACGATGACAGGTCCCTAGTACTGAGCGCCATGGTTATCCTATGGGCTTTACGACTGGGTAGTTTTTTGTACCGTCGCATCCGTCAAGACGGCGGTGACGATCGTTTTGAAAACATCAAACCAAATGCCAAACGGTTCTTTTTGACTTGGACTTTACAAGGCCTGTGGGTGAGCATCACCGCAGCAACGGTCTTCGCCACGATCAGCGCGGAGCGAGCGGTACCACTGACAGCCTATGATCTTAATGCAATCGCTCTCTGGGTGATGGGATTCACGCTCGAAGTTATTGCTGATCGTCAAAAACGAACACACAGAGCCAAAGTAGGTAAGGGAGAATTTATTCAGTCTGGTTTGTGGGCCTACAGCCGCCACCCCAACTATTTCGGCGAAATTTTGCTGTGGATAGGGGTTGCCTTGCTCGCCTTCCCGGCGCTTCAAGGTTTGGCCTATGTGACGTTATTGTCTCCCGTCTTTGTCTACTTACTACTAACCCGGATGAGCGGCATCCCGATGCTCGAGAAAAAGGCCGAGAAAAAATGGGGTGACCGAGCGGATTATCAAGCGTACAAAAAGCGCACTCGTTTGCTCGTACCCTTCAAACGGTAACATCGCCCTCAATCGCAAAGCGTTTGTCACGATGCGTTGCCCCGCTCAGTAACTTAATGCAAGTGCGGGGCACGTCGAAGTACTCAGCCAAAGCCCTCATTACGGCTCGGTTAGCTTTACCATCTTCTGGCGCCACTGTGACATACACCTTGAGCACTCGCTGACCATCGATGTCTTCGACTTTAATGTGTGCCTGCTTAGCTTTAGGCGTAACCCGAACGCTGACTATCGTTGTTGCCATAGCACCTGACTGACCGTAAAAGAATGCACCTTACTGCAAGTATCACCTGAGAAGCAAAAAAGGCACTGTCTACGCGGCAATCGCCAGATAAGACAAGAGTTCTTTCTGCCTCTTTTTGACCTCGGCCCTGTTGCGCTCTTTTACGTGGCCAAAGCCCCGCAAGCTTTGTACCGTTTCCAACACTGCCACCGCCCTTGGATAGTCTTGATTGATCAGCGGCACAACGTCGTCGTGCAACAAAGTCAAATAGTCTTCGATATCTTGATGCTCGGCTCGGCGCTCATCGGTGTAAGAAAATACGTCTAGGGCTGTTCCTCGGATTTTTCGCAAGGCCGCCAAAACTTTGAAGACAGGCAAAACCCAGGCACCAAATTCACGTTTTTGAAGTCGACCCGTAGCTGGATCTTTCTTGGCCAAAATAGGCGGCGCCAAATGAAAGCGCAACCGTGGCTTGCCGCTAAACTGCGAGCCCAGCAAGGCTTGAAATGACTGTGAGGTATGCAAACGAGCCACTTCGTACTCGTCTTTGATCGCCATCAATTTGTACAACCCTTTGGCGAAGGCCAGCGTAGCCTGCTGGTCATCGTGCTTGTCATACTGGCGAATCTGGGCCACACGGCGACGATACAGATCGGCGTAATGACCATCTTGATAATTCTTCAAACGTTCACTGTTGGCTCTTACCAACTCATCCAGCGTCGGCTCAACTTCGAGTTCTGGATCAGGCTCAAGCAATGTCTCCACCTTCTCTGGATTCGCCTGCCACATGCGCCCCCAGGCAAAAGCCTGACGATTCATATCGATGCCAACGCCATTTAACTCGATCGCTCGGTTTAGCGCCTCATCCGACACTGGCAACCATCCCGCTTGATAAGCAACCCCCAACAGGAAGCAATTACTCGCAATAGAATCACCCATCAACTCGGTCGCAATGCGAGTAGCCTCCAACCAAACCAACTGCGAGGCATCCACTTCAGTCTCGACGCGCTTGGAGAGGCTCGTGTAAGGCACTTTGGCATCAGGGTTACTGATTAAATCGGAAGTGGGCGTAGCTTGTCGGTTCAGTACGGCGTGCGTTCTGCCATGCGCGACTTTCGCCAGCGTCTCGTCGCCACACGCCACAATAAAATCGCAACCTAATAACAAGTCTGCCTCGCCGGCCGGAATACGTACCGCCAAAATATCGCTCTGCTGGCGAGCGACACGCACGTGACTGACCACCGAGCCGAACTTTTGCGCCAATCCTGTCTGGTTGAGTGTAGCGCACCCCTTGCCTTCAAGGTGTGCCGCCATCGCGATTAGGGCACTGATCGTGAGCACACCAGTGCCACCGACGCCAGCCACTACCGTATTCCAAGGCTGCTCCAAGGCAAGTGGTTGGGGCTGTGGCAAGTCCTTTACCCAATCCTCTAGCGGGATATGTGTGACTGAAGGCTTCAGTAGATCGGCATCCAACACACTCACAAAACTTGGACAAAAACCATCCACACAGCGAAAGTCTTTGTTACATGAACTTTGATCAATTTGACGTTTCCGGCCTAGAGCTGTCTCTTTGGGTACAACTGACAAACAATTAGATTGAGCACTGCAATCGCCGCAGCCTTCACACACTTCGGGATTAATAACAACGCGTCGCGGCGGATCAATCAACTTGGCCTTTTTACGGCGACGACGTTTTTCAGCCGCACAGGTCTGTACGTAAACAATGACCGTGGTACCTGCGGTGTCACGCAACTGAGTTTGGACCCTGTCGAAGCTGTTGCGGTGTTCTATGCCGACACCATGTCCTTTGGCTAAAGCACGCCATTGATCAGGTTCATCCGACACAATAACCAACTTGGATACGCCCTCGGCCAGCACTTGTTTCACCAGCGCTTCGACGCTTAAGTCACCGTCGATAGGCTGTCCACCTGTCATCGCCACCGCATCGTTATACAGAATTTTGTACGTTATATTCACCTTGGCTGCGACGGCAGCGCGCAAGGCCAAAATACCCGAATGGAAGTAGGTTCCATCACCCAAATTCTGGAATACGTGCTGAGTTTCAGTGAAGGGCGCCTGCCCTATCCAAGCCGCACCCTCACCACCCATTTGTGAAAAGGTCTGAGTATTGCGATCAAGCATCCAGGTGGCCATGTAATGGCACCCAATGCCACCCAGTGCGCGACTGCCCTCCGGCACTTTGGTAGAAGTGTTATGGGGGCATCCAGAACAAAAATGTGGCACGCGTTCAACCTTTTCGTGGGGCTTGGCCAAGAACGCCTCTTTGTTTTTAATCCACTCAACGCGCTTACGCATCGTCTCGGAATCGAAATAACGAGATACACGGGCGTAAATGGCCACAGCAATCATTGCCGGCGTCAGCTCGCCCGCATTGGGCAACAAATCACGTCCTTGTTCGTCGAATTCGCCAACAACACGAGGCCGCGCTGCAACGGGGTTATTGTAGAGCTGCCCAGTCAACTGGTCTTCAATTACCGAACGCTTTTCCTCAACGACTAGGATTTCTTCCAAGCCTTCGGCAAAATTATGAACACCGGTTGGCTCCAGCGGCCAGGGCATTCCAACCTTCATGACACGCAGACCCAGCTCTCTAGCAATGGATTCGTTAATGCCCATGTCTTCCAGCGCTTGCATGACATCCAGGTAAGCCTTGCCGGCACACATAATGCCGAAGCGAGCATTTGGCGAGTCAATGACCACGGGGTTCAGATTATTGACCCGAGCAAACTCGCGCGCCGCGTAAATCTTATATTTGTTCAGTCGCAACTCTTGGTCTAGGGGCTTGTCAGGCCAACGTGCGTGCACACCGTCTGAGGGCAGCACAAAACTCTCAGGTATAACAATATTCATGCGGCTGGGGTCAATATCAGCCGATATCGCCGAATCCATGTTTTCGGTAATCGCCTTCAGGGCCACCCAACACCCGCTATAGCGTGACAGTTCCCAGCCAAACACCCCAAGATCGAGAACTTCTTGCACGTTCGCGGGGCTCAAAACAGGGACAGACGCAGCAATAAAATTGTGCTCCGACTGATGCGGCAAGGTCGATGACTTACAAGCATGGTCATCGCCAGCGATGGCTAATACACCACCGTATTGTGCTGTTCCGAAGGCGTTAGCGTGCTTTATGACATCCATCGAGCGATCAACACCCGGACCCTTACCGTACCACATCGAGAACACGCCATCGTAGCGCGCACCTTCGAATAATTGGGTTTGTTGTGAGCCCCACACAGCGGTAGCCGCAAGCTCCTCGTTCACGCCAGGCTGAAATGTAATGTTGTGCTTGGTCAACCAGGGTTTGGCAGACCACATCGCCTGATCCACGCCCCCTAAAGGCGAGCCGCGGTAGCCAGATACGAAACCCGCGGTATTCAGTCCTCTGGCGACATCGCGCTGGTGCTGCAACATTGGTAAACGCACTAAGGCTTCTATACCGGTCATATACGCTCTAGTGGTATCCAAAGCGTACTTGTCATCTAGACTGATGTTGTAATCCACACTCATGTCTTACTTACTCGCAGGAATTTGCCCCATTCTGCCCAATTCTTTGAGAAAGTTTTTGCCTATTTTTGACACTAAGAGCGTATAATTTGCATAAACACATCTTAAAAAAAGCTCATTACGAAAAATTTATGCAAGAACTTACAAAAACCGACCTAAAAATTCTTGAGCTGTTGCAAAACGACAGTACGATAAGCACCGCCGATATTGCCGAGCAAATCGGACTCTCTCAGTCGCCGTGCTGGCGCCGTATTCAACGCTTAGAGCAAGCCGGTTTTTTTGAGGAGCGCGGCATACGTCTCAACCGCGATCTGCTTGGGCTGGACCTCGTGGTTTTTGTCACGATTAATTTGCGCCAAACGGGTACGCAAGATTTACTGCAATTCGAACAAGAGATAAGCAAGCACCCTGAAATCGTCGAGTGCTATACCATGACCGGCCTGTGGGACTACATGCTGAAAATCGTCACTAAAGACATCAAGCATTACGAAAACTTTGCGCGGAACGTGCTGATGGCCTCGCAAAGCATCCGCGAGATGCATTCACACATCGCGGTGACCGAAATCAAGAATACGGTCGCCCTGCCGCTGTCCCAGTTAACCCGCTAGGGCTGCGTCGTCTTTAGTGTTTGGCCACGGCGCTGACACGATCCATCGCCTGTTCGTATTCTGCTTTGACTTTGGCCAATATATCAGCCACAGACTCAACGGCGTTGATACGACCGCACACTTGTCCCGTGAGTGGAATCGCGGCTTCCATGTCGCCACCAAAATACAGAGCCTTCGGGTCGCCAAAGTCAGCCATCCCACTTTGCGCCGGATCTTTTTCTAAACGCGAGGTTCGCTCGGTACGCAACGCGCGTAAGGCAGGAGGCGCAAAGCGCGACAAGAACACGGTATCGGTCTCTTTGGCGTTCACGATGGCTTGCTTCCAGTTATCGTGCACAGGTGATTCTTTAGAGGCAACCATACGCGTACCCAGCTGTATACCATCGGCACCTAATGCAATCGCTGCCGCTAAGGTTGCACCATCATGGAAGCCACCGGCCGCAATAATAGGCACATCCAGATGTGCGCGAATCAACGGCAGCAATACTAGACTTGCAACGTCTTTGGGATTTTTAAAGCCCCCACCCTCCGCGCCTTCGACTACTAAGCCATCGACACCACACTCTGCGGCTTTAAGCGCGGCCGCTAGGCTAGGGACTACGTGATACACCGTCAAGCCCGCTGTTTTTAACTGATCGGTGAAGCGTTCAGGCGAACCCGCCGATGTCGTTACAAACTTAACGCCTTGATCAATGATAAAAGGTACCACATCGGGGTCACGTACGAAGGCTTGCGCGATATTCACAGCAAAAGGCTTGTCGGTAAGCTCACGCATTTTGGCAATCTCACCTTTAATGATATCGAGTTCACCCGAGCTCGTTTCTATAACGCCTAAGCCCCCCGCATTCGAGACAGCCGACGCTAATTGAGACCGAGCGATCCAGCCCATAGGAGCTTGCACAACAGGGATATCAATGCCTAGAGCTTGGGTCAAACGGGTATTAAACATAGCGCCTCCTTATTATTCGAAGGCGCAGGATAACGTGTAAAGAGCCTGCTATCTAGTGCTGGCAGGCAATAGATATTGCCTAATGCGTGACTGAATGTAAGGGCACACCAAATAGGCTATTTAGACCCTTTGAGTAGAACTGTCGATAGTAACTAAC
>JALRFH010000005.1 GCA_023253715.1 Halieaceae bacterium | reverse complement strand
GGGGTAAATTCGCTCCAGTCACGCAGACCTGTTCGATTAACGAATTAGCCAGCAAGCGATTCTCTATGGGCGCGGGTGCCACATACTTACCCTTACTGGTTTTAAAGAGTTCCTTAACGCGTCCGGTAATGTGTAAACGGCCATCATCATCGATACGACCCTGATCCCCGGTTCTCAGAAACCCGTCCTCGGTTAGCGTTTCCGCGGTGATTTCGGGGGCTTTGTAGTAGCCCACCATGGTCGTAGGCGAGCGAACTAAGACCTCACCAATGTCGCTAATCACGCACTCTACCGCCGGATTAGCGCGACCGACAGCCCCGGGTAAGGACTCTCCCACAGGCGTACTGTGCGAGTAGGCGAAGTTTTCGGTCATGCCGTAACCTTCTTGAATTTCAAGACCCAAGTCACGATACCATTCGATCAAACTAATACTCAACGGCGAGGCACCACTAAGAGCAACTCGGGTTTGATCAAGCCCCAAACCCTGCAGTAACTTACGTCGAATAATTTTGCCAATAATGGGTAAGCGTTTCAGGAGGTTAAGCTTGGATTCGCCTACTTTGGCCAACACACCTTGCTGAAACTTCATCCAAATACGTGGGACCGCAAAAAATAGTGTCGGCCGCGCTCGCTGCAGGTCTTCGGCAAAGGTATCCAGTGAATAGGCAAAGTAAACCGTAAACCCGCTGTATAACTGAGCCGTTTCGAGCGCGGCGCGCTCGGCCACGTGCGCGAGTGGCAAATAAGATAGGCAGCGATCGTTGGCATTGGCATCGTATAACAGCCCCGACAAGATGCCAGTGTTACCCACTGTTCTGAAACTGTGCATAACACCTTTGGGCATACCTGTTGTTCCCGAGGTGTAGACGATGGTCGCCAGTTCATCCAAGTCGGGCTCGGCTCGCTCCGCAAGCGGCTCAGAGCTACTTAAAATTGTCTCCCAGCCTGTAGCACCGCTCACTTCCGGCGCATCGGGGAAGCGAATGATAGGCATGGCTTCAGGCAGACCTGGCGCCATCGCTTCAAAGTTATCAAGCTTACCCACAAATGCGTAGTTCGCACCACTGTGGTCAATAATTTGGCGAATGGTTTCAGCCGCGAGGTTAGGATACAGCGGCACCGTCACGCCGCCCGCCATCCATATCGCCAGGTCGGCCATGATCCAATGCGCGCAATTTTTCGAGAACAAAATAACGCGATCACCGCGCTGCAAGCCTTGAGCACGCAGATAACTCGCCACACGCTCGGCTTCATCCGCAACGTCTACCCAACGCCACTGTTTCGTTACACCGCCCGCATAGGGCTGAATATAGGCGACGCGATCGGCTTGTTGCTGGACTTGCTGGTAAAACGCAGCTAAAGGGCTAATTACCTTAGCTTCAAGCTCGCTGGGGGTCATGTGAACCTCCTTGTTAATATTATGTGTTTACAGCTCAAACATAAGCTAGTATTCATTGTCGGCACCTTTTTTTCCAGTGCTAATGGAGGAATTGCTGTGCTTAAATACCACTCTGTCGTTATCAGACCCAAGGCCATTAAGCTCTGCTCAATAATAGGATACTCGTATGCACTTGCCCGATACGTTTCAGCACATTTCAGTGAATCCAGAGAACAAGACCTTGTATCTGGATGAATCCACTCTAGCACCGCCAGAGGGCCGAAATGTTTTGATCAAAGTCGGGGCCGCAGGCGTCAATCGTGCCGATCTATTGCAGCGACAGGGTCTGTACCCGGCACCGGCGGATGCCTCGCCAATTTTGGGACTGGAAGTCTCTGGCGTGATTGCCGCTATTGGCCCTGAGGTCACGCAATGGCAGGTGGGAGACCGAGTGTGCGCCTTGGTTCACGGTGGCGGTTACGCAAGCTACTGCGCTATTCGCGAAGATCAATGCCTACACGTGCCTGACAATATCGAGCTCGAAGCCGCTGCGGGTTTACCCGAAGCGCTTCTAACCTCGTGGCATAATGTGTTCGAGCGAGCCCAGTTAAAGCCCAGCGAGACCCTTCTCGTTCAGGGCGGCTCTAGCGGTATTGGTAGCATTGCCGTGCAAATGGCAAAACTTTGGGGCGCGAAGGTCATCGCGACCGCTGGTGGCGCGGATAAATGCCAGCGCCTGAAAGACCTTGGTGTCGATTTGGTCATCGACTACCGCGAGCAAAACTTTGAGACCGCGGTAAAAGACTCCACAGAGGGCCGCGGCGCCGATGTCATTTTTGATATGGTCGGCGGAGATTACATCCAGAAACACATCAATTGCGCGGCTATTGAAGGGCGTATCGTAAACATCGCCTATCAAAATGGTTTCACGGCAGAAATTCATTTTGGTTTAGTGTTGTTAAAACGCTTGAGCCTAATGGCCTCGACGCTGCGCCCTCAATCTTTTGATCGCAAAGCCACAATGACCCTGGCAATACAGCATCACTTCGGTGAGGCCATAAAGCAAGGGAGATTAGTTCCGGTGATTGATTCCGTATACCCTTTGGCGGATGCAGAGAAAGCACAGGACAACATGGCTCTGGGGCAGCATTTTGGCAAACTCTTACTGCAATGTGGTCGCCATACAAACTAACACATCGTTGGCATAGGGCGTTTAAACGGCTTAATCAATAAATAAGGTTGAGGGTCGCCGGCTCCAGTAAGCAAAGGCCCAACCCCCTATCGCTCCTGCCAGACCTTGCAGTATTAAGCCCGACATTGGCCTCGCACCGGCCACTCCCCACAGGCCTAGCACTGCTTTCAAAATCAAGTGCAAAGCCATCAAGGCCACGATACCCGCCAAGGTATACAACCATACCCTGTGCGCTGGGAAAAAGCGCGAGATTTGCCCCGTCACCAAAAAAGCAATGAGAGCCGCGATACTGACCAACACAAGATAGGGCATCATGAGGCCTTGTAAATCCAACCAAGTCGTATTCAAACGTACTGACCAAGGAATGCTGGCACCCATCTCTTGCAAACTGGCCAAGTTCATTTGAGTGATAGCGATTGAACCCAAGAGGTAAATCATGATCACGGCAGCAAAATACGCTTTAACATAACGCCACATGTGCTTCACACCTTCGCTAAATTTATGCACTATACTGACACGCAACTCTAAAGATAGGAAGCCAGCTATGTCTATTCCTCGATATCTAAAGAAATTGGGCCTAGCGCTCGCTATGATCGCCACGCCCGCTTTGGCAGACTATCAGATAAGCGAAATCGCCATCGACCTAGATCACCCTTGGAGTATCGCGTTTTTACCCGGCGGTGATTACTTAGTCACAGAACGCACCGGCAAACTGTTGCGAGTAAGGGAAGATGGCTCAAAAACCCCTGTCCTTGGCGTACCCACTACCTATTTTGCTGGCCAAGGCGGATTCTTCGACGTACTGACCAAAACCACAGGCCTCGGCACGAGGGTGTACTTATCGTATGCAAAAGGCAAACCAGAGAGTAACGGCACCGCGATATACGCCGCGGACCTCGTGGACAATCAATTGGAAAACGGCCGTGATATTTTATGGGTAAGGACTCTGAAGGACACCCCGCAGCACTACGGTGGACGAATGGTGTTTGGCCCTGACGACACGCTTTTTATTACCACTGGGGACGGATTTGACTATCGCGAATCCGCGCAAGACAAACGCTCCGAGCTGGGTAAGGTGCTGCACATCACACTCGAGGGTTCGCTCCCCCCAAACAATCCATTTAAAGGTGAACTCAGCGAACGTATTTGGAGTTATGGCCACCGCAATCCCCAGGGTTTAGCCATTGATAGTGCTGACGGCACGCTGTATTTGCACGAGCATGGCCCTAGAGGGGGCGATGAAATCAATCGAATCGAACGCGGGGGCAATTACGGCTGGCCTTTAGCCACATACGGAATCAATTATAGCGGCGCGCGCGTGTCTCCCTACACCGAATATCCAGGCACGCAACAACCGCTTCACCATTGGACGCCCAGCATCGCACCCTCCGGTTTTACCATCTATCGCGGTGACCTGTTTCCAGAATGGCAGGGCGATTTTTTCGTCGGGGCTCTGGTCGATCGTGAAGTCCGACGCCTAAGTGTTGAGCGGGGCGTTATTACATCCGAGACAGCGGTTTTCCCGGAGATTAACGATCGTATTCGCGACATCAAAGTCGACGCGGCCGGCGCCATTTACATCATCACCGATGGCGCTCAAGGCCGCCTACTAAAAGTGGACCGAAATTAAGTCGCGTTTTACTTGATTTTTCACTTAAAGACGCTACCCTGCGGCCACTTGTGCAGGGAGGCTTCCGGCCGCCCTCTGGATATAAACAGGGAACGACATGCGATCTGCCATCTTGCTAACCATCCTCATCTTAAGTACGACCACCTCCCCAATCAAAGCGCAAAACCTGAGTTCACCGCTCGACATGATAACCCTCAGCAACGGGTCGCTTGTGTATGGCACCGTGACCAACATCAAGAATGGAAAAGTCACGATTAACACCGATTTTGCCGGAAAGCTTGAAATAGACACGCAGCACATTCATAAACTTCGAACTCAAAACCCGGTGGTCGTCAAATTGAGTAATGGCACAGTACTTGAAAACGTTGTCATCGCACTCGAGGACCAGACCCCGATATTGCAAAATATCGGCACCGAGGCTGCAGCTCAAGTCGCACTGACGGATATCGTCGCCATTAATCCCGAACCTTGGCAAATCGGCGAAGGTTACAAACACGAAGGTGCTGCATCGATGGCATTGGTGCAGCAGCGGGGCAACTCAGATACCGATCAATTAGATTACCGTATCGAAGGCAAGTGGACAGGTGAGGATGATCGTTTCAGTATCATAGCGGAAGGTGAGCTGGATGAATCCGAGGGTATGAAGAATGCAGAAAATTGGTTGATTACCGGAAAATACGACCGCTTCCTCGGGGGAACCACGTATCTGGGTGTCAATAGTTCTCTGAAGCAGGACATTTTTGCCGACCTCGATATGCGTTTTTACTTAGGCCCTTACTTTGGCCGGCAATTTCTTGATGCCGACCGCTTCAAACTATCGGCCGAACTCGGTTTGACCTACGTACAAGAAAACTACATAAGCGGCAATGATCAAAGTTACCCGGGCGCCAACTGGAGTGTGAATATAGGCAGCGATATTTTTGGCGAAGATACTGAACTGTATTTCAATCACAAGGGTATTTGGGATTTAGACAGCCTCAGTGATGTCATCTTGGATACGAGAATTGGTTTTAAAATTCCGCTCATGATGAACATTCAAGCGGCGGCAGAGTACAGCCTTGAATACGACTCTGGGGCCACAACCGGCGTTGATGAAATTGACCAAAGCCTCAAAGTGCGCTTCGGTTATCGCTGGTAGAACCTTGCGCGACCGCGACTTGCATGCGGGTAATTTCTGCCCGCGTTAGCAACATGCCAAAGGTCAGGAAAAACGCCAACACCAAGGGCGCACCAGCGCCTGCCATGTACCAACCGGCCAATCCGTCGAGCACTGTCTCTGGCACCGAACCCGGAGACATGCCTCGATTTAAACCGATAATGTCCAGCACAGCACCACCGTAAGCCGGCCCCAACACCGAGGCCATCTTAGTCGAGAAATTTAGTGCCGCAAAAAAACTGCCTTCTTGTCTGTGGCCGAAGTGGTAATCGTGCTCGTCGGCGATATCAGCGGCAATAGACTGCGACATGATGGCGCGCAGCAAAAAGAAGTACATAAACACGAACATGAACAACAAATTTATCCACAGAATAAGTGGCTCGCCATTATCCGGCCACCAGCCCAACAATCGAGGCGGATACAACCAGATACCATTTAACATCATCATGCCCAGCGCAAAACGCAAAATTTGGGGCTTTTCGTAGCGATAAACCCAAAAGTTTAAGGTCGCCATGACCGCGCCAATGGCCACTAAACTCGGGCCCGCCAAAATCAGCGAAATCTCAAAGGCCGAGAATTCCCAAAAATAAATCCAAGCGAGCATGTTCAAGCTGACAATAACGCCATAGGAGACGGTCGCAAAAATGTCGTAACCCAACAGAAATCGAAAGTTGCGATTCGAAAAAGTCGTTAGAAAAGCCGTTATAACGGACTGCGATGGCAGGGGTAAAGCAGGGGTAGGCGCCCTCAAACAACACGTAACGGTGCCGGTTATCCATACCAATAAGCAGCTCATCAGCCCGTAATAGAAATACCGATCGCTAACAAAACGTCCATCGACACCGTCCTGCTCTGCAAAAATGGTGGTCAGCGCGACGGCAGGTAAAATCACCGAGACAAAAAACATGACTGCCATGCGCGCACCGATCACTTTCGAACGCTCGTGGTAATCCTGCGTAATATCGGTCGATTGTGCCAAATGCGGAATGGCAAAGAAGGTCACCGCAATGCGTACCCACAAGGACCAAAACAGTAACCAACCTGCAAGCGCATACTGACTTTCGCCCAGAACCTCTGGGGGCGTAAACAAGCCAATAAAGCCAAGACCCGTGGGAATTAAACCCCAAATCATGAACGGCCGGCGCCGCCCCATAGGTGACCTCAAGCGGTCGGACCAAGCACCAACCAAGGGATCCGAGACGGCATCAAATAACAAGCTAATCGAGATCACAAGTCCCGTGAGAGTACCTGACAAGCCCAAGACTTGGGTATAGAACAGCAGTACAAACATGGTGTAAGCCGCTTCTTTCGCTGCATACACTGCACCGCCTGCGCCGTACATCCATTTAGTTTTTATCGATACCATGCTTCGCGCCGGAATAAAACAGCCCTAAGACTAAGCTGAACTCGATCGCTTGTCGACCAGCACTTTTCCATTTAGATCGACTATACTTGCGCATTCAAAAACCCGACACGAGGCGCCCGTGAAAGCCCTACTTGTTTTTATGCTGACCATCAGCGCGACATTGACTCAAGCTGAAGTAGATGTCGCGGCCGGCAAGGCACGCTCTGCCGAATGCATTGCCTGCCATGGA
>JALRFH010000183.1 GCA_023253715.1 Halieaceae bacterium | reverse complement strand
CCACTGATTCTCGGCAATCTCAACCAAAGAGAAATTACCCACGGGGCCGTTGGGGCCATTAAGCATGAAGAAGTTGGGGAAATCGGGCACCGATAAAGCCAAATACGCTTTGGGGTAATCGGCCCACAAGGTATTTAAGCTCACACCATTTCGCCCTATCACATCCATAGGACGGACAAACCGGTCCGCTTGAAAACCTGTTGCGTAGACGATAATGTCCAACTCATGAACCTCACCGTCTTCGGTCTCGATACCGTTTTCCACAATACGCTTAATACCACTTCGCACCAGCCGAGTCTCGGGGCGTTGAATCGCTTGATAATAATCGGGCGAGAAAATCAGGCGCTTACACATCGCTTTGTGATCTGGTCGCAAGGTTTCTTTTAACTCAGGGTCTTGAACTGACTGCTCCAAATTCATTAGACAGGCGCCCGCCATTTGCTGAGCCATCTCGGACTGATCGTCCAACAAAGCCTCGGTGTAAGCATTCACAGCTGCCGCGTAGCCCTCAAAGTCCATCGCCTCAGCTAAGACGTCAGGGTCCTGAAACGATGCTATTTGCTCAGCGGTAAAGGGCGTGTTATCGACAGGCATAATCCATTGTGGCGTGCGGACGAAGTGTTCGAATTGAGCCACTTTACCGGCAAGAGCCGAGCAGATTTGTACACCAGTTGACCCGCTACCAATGACTGCAATGCGCTTGTCCTCTAGGGGGATTGAGTGATCCCAGCGCGAACTGTGAAACAGCGCGCCTTTAAAATCCGAAGCGCCCTCAATATTGGGTATACTCGGGTGATGCAATACACCTGTCGCCGCAATTAGGATCTCCGCGCTGTCCTTGTGCCCACTGGCGAATTCCAATTCCCACTTCCCATTCAGGAATTCGGCCTTGATGCACTCCTCGCCAAAATGAGTCAGTGGATACACCCCAAAACGCTCAGCTACACCTTCAAAATAAGCCTGAATTTCGGGACCAGGCGGTAAATAGCTCGACCAGTTAGGGTTGCGGGCAAACGAGTAAGTGTAGTGATGCGATGGCGTATCACAGGTCAATCCTGGATAGGTATTTTCGCGCCAAGTACCACCCACGCGATCAGACTTTTCGTAGACGACCACGTCGACATTCGGCGTGTCACGCAATTTAATCGCCGCCAAAATCCCCGCCATGCCGGCACCCAATACGATTGCGCGTTTTGATTCACTCATGATTTTACTTCCTGCTTATTCTTTGCGTTTAGATTAGCGCCAACAACACCTTTAGGGTGTGACAAAAAAGGTCAAATAATGATACTTTTTATGTCACCACATTGCGGATGACTTGCCATAAACGCCCAACTGCAACAATTTGAACCGCTGATTACCCTGATACAGGCTGAACTAGCTCACATTGGCACAAACTTGGCGCGCCCAAGTATCCAAACGAGCCAAGCTTTTTCAGAATGGTACTTAGAGGCGACACAGCGTCTCTCGCGCCACTGTGCGAATAATTCTGTGCGCGCCATCTCCCGCAGAGAAGTTGAGTTAATGTGCCGCTGTGGTATGAGTGCAATCAATCTAAGACATGCTATCGAGATCGTTGCTGACTATTGCGCGGCCCTAGAACCCAGAGGAGGCCAATTAACGCTAATTGAAACCAGCAAGTATGCGCGAATCACACTAAACTCGCTGCGCACCGAGACCACAACAACATCACTACTTGTGGATGTTATCGGTCTGTTTTCCTTCTATCAGCTATTTCAATGGCTGATTGGCGTGCCCATACCCGTTCAACAGCTTCTGTTAGGCAAAGTACAGCGCGAACACACACTCCCATTTTTGGTTCTGTTTGGCGCACCAATGCTTACAACCCAAGACGACTTCTCGTTCGACTTTCCGCCTCACTTCCTCGATATGCCCATGGTTCGTCGACCCAACGAATTCGAAGACTTTTTTAGAGTGCACCCCTGCGGAATTTTTGACCGCAGCCAAACACCACTCGAGCATCAAGTCGAATCGCTCCTGGTGGCGTCTTATCAATTGGGGCAGCCGGCACCAACCCAAGAAGACTTAGCCGCGAGTTTTGGACTGTCTTTATCGACCTTTCGACGCAACCTCCAAGGCCATAATCGTGACTTTTTGAGTATTCGCAATCGCGCAAAACTAACGGTCGCTCAGGGCAAACTCGCAAATAGCAAAGAATCGATAAGCGACATCAGTGCGTCTTTAGGCTTCAGCGACGCCAGCGCATTTAGGCGCTACTTCAAGAACCTTACAGGAACAAGGCCCAACGAGTGGCGTCTAAACAACAATACAGAGAGGCTATGACGCCATAAAGGCGAACTGCTTGTACTCGGTAATTTGATCTCGAACGGCGGCCGCTTTCTCAAACTCCAGATTTTTGGCGTGTTCCATCATCTCAGTTTCTAACTGTTTGATTTTACGGCTAAGAGCAGCTGGCGTCAGGCTCGCCATATCTTGCGCGTAAGCAGCTCGCACCTCGGCGACTTTGCGCTCGCCCTTGGCATTGCGCTTGGTCGACATGCGCCGTGCGCCTTCCATAATATCTTGCACAGACTTAGTAATCCCCACGGGTTTAATACCGTGCTCTTCATTATGCGCGAGCTGCTTGATTCGGCGCCGCTCAGTCTCCTCCATCGCCCGCTGCATCGAGCCAGTAATCTTATCCGCGTAAAGAATTGCTCGACCTTGAAGGTTACGAGCCGCACGACCAATGGTCTGAATCAAGGATCTATCAGAACGCAAGAAGCCCTCTTTGTCAGCATCCAGTATCGCCACGAGTGCTACTTCAGGCATATCCAGACCTTCCCGCAGCAAGTTAATCCCTACCAACACATCAAACTCGCCTAGGCGCAGATCGCGGATAATCTCGACCCGCTCTACTGTATCGATATCCGAGTGTAGATAGCGCACTTTAATGCCATGTTCGGCTAGAAATTCTGTTAAATCTTCCGCCATGCGCTTGGTCAGCGTGGTCACCAATACGCGCTGCCCCGTCTCGATCACTATATGAATTTCTTTGAGCAGATCATCCACCTGCGTGGACGCTGGCCTGACGTCCACTACCGGGTCCACTAATCCAGTTGGACGAACCACTTGCTCCACCACTCGCCCCGCATGTTGCTCTTCATAGTTCCCAGGTGTCGCCGATACGAAGATCGCCTGAGGTACCAGACGCTCCCACTCTTCGAACTTTAGTGGCCTATTATCCAAAGCCGAAGGCAAACGAAACCCATATTCCACCAAAGTTTCTTTGCGTGATCGGTCACCACGATACATGCCGCCAATTTGTGGAATCGTCACGTGTGACTCATCGATGATGACCAAGGCATTGTCGGGTAAGTATTCAAAGAGCGTTGGTGGGGGGTCCCCTGGTCCACGTCCCGACAAATAGCGAGAATAGTTTTCTACGCCCTGGCAGTAGCCCAGTTCACGAATCATCTCGATGTCATAGCGTGTGCGTTGCTGCAAACGCTGCGCCTCAACTAATTTGTTCAGGTCATTAAGCTGTTTCAGGCGTTGCTCCAGCTCAATCTCAATTTCATCGATGGCTTTGAGCATGATGTCGCGCGAAGTCACGTAGTGTGACTTGGGGAAAATCGTAATCCTCGGCACCTTGGCCTCGATGGCACCGGTTAAAGGGTCGAACAACACAATGTTGTCGACCTCTTCATCAAACAACTCGATGCGAACCGCTTCTTTTTCAGAATCTGCCGGAAAGATATC
>JALRFH010000156.1 GCA_023253715.1 Halieaceae bacterium | reverse complement strand
CAATAAAACTGAGCGTGTTCAGCAGAGTGCCGACGGCTCCATGGAACTGTAGCATTTGCCACACGACAGCAACCGCGAGTACTGCCCCAAGGTAAATCGCGCGTTCTCGGGACAAACCGGCGAACAACGTTTCTTTGAGTCGCTCGTCACTTGGGGGTTCCGCCAATCCACGAAGATATTTTTGGCCTCGAACGAAGGTGATCAGACCCAGCAGCATACCTATGCCTGCCGCGCCAAAGCCGTAGCTCCAGCCGTAGGTTTCACCGAGGTAGCCGCACAGCAAAGTAGCGACAAACGACCCCAGGTTAATGCCCATGTAAAAGATGGTAAATCCGGCGTCGCGGCGCGGATCTTCTTTACTGTAAAGCTGACCCACGATGGTAGAAATGTTAGGTTTTAAAAAACCAACACCAATCACAATCAGCGCGAGAGAAGCGTAAAAGACTTGCAAGGCCTGCTTGTCTTGGACCACTTCACCCGCGACCATGCGTGCTTGCTCACCCTCGAAAGCCATACCTAAATGACCCAGAACTAGCAACAGGCCACCAAAAATGACGGCTTTTCGCATGCCCAGGTAGCGATCGGCAAGCAAGCCACCAATGACAGGCATGGCGTACACCAGTGCGGCATAGCCGCCGAGCACTTCAAGGCCTGCACCATCCGAAAACAAGTGGTATTTTGTTAAGTACAGAAGCAACAAGTACTTCATGCCATAAAATGAAAATCGTTCCCACAACTCGGTTGCGAAACACACGAATAAGCCTTTTGGGTGCCCAAAAAAGGCCGTATCTTCGCTGGCAAACGCTGGGTTAGTCATTATTGTAAGCCTTCTCTCAGTGGATAGTCGGTAAAAGCGTCAATATAGCACGTGCTACGTGTCTGTCGACCGTAAGTGTGCCTCTAATGCTCTACCAAATCCTACGGGGTCTTTAATGCGTTTTACCTGTTCGAAGAGCAAGGCTGCTTGAGCGTGGTAGTGTTTAAGATACACAAGCCATTGTTTAACGGGGCTGGGTGTGTATTTGGCGTCGTAGTAGAGCCCTTGTGCCTCAAAAAACTCCATCAGCAGACCAGCGATTTCGCGCCACGGCAAAACCTGTTGTGGTTGGTTTGTTTGCTGTTGTTGAATAAGTCGACCCAGTTCAGGGCGCATCAGGGCGCCGCGTGCCAACATCAGTCGATTGCAGCCCGATGCCTTGACGCACTGTATGGCGTCTTCGGTGCTCCAAACTTCGCCATTAGCCACAATTGGGATGTTAGTGAGTGATCTTGCCGCTGCAATTCTGTACCAATGCGCGGGCGGCTTATACCCCTGTACTTTGGTTCGGGCATGCACCGTAATTTCGGTAGGCTCAGCAGCGTCCAGTTTGCGAATTAGGGTTTCGAACTGCTTGTCATCGTTAAATCCCAGGCGGATTTTGGCGGTCACGGGTATGTTAGATGGCACTTGATCACGAACGCAGGCAACGATATCACCGACAATACCGGGCGTTTGCAGCAATGATGCACCGCCCTTGGATTTGTTCACGGTTTTGGCGGGGCAGCCGAAATTTAAGTCGATACCTTTGATTCCCAGGTCAACGGCACGTTTTGCGTTGTTGGCCAGTATTTGGGGGTTGCTGCCCAGCAGCTGTAGGTAAACAGGGGTGTTATTTGGGGTGGCGCCGGCGTGCTCGAGCTCTGGACAAATCCTGAAAAACACGCGCTCGGGCAGTAC
Source organism: Halieaceae bacterium (assembly GCA_023253715.1). Classification (GTDB taxonomy): domain Bacteria; phylum Pseudomonadota; class Gammaproteobacteria; order Pseudomonadales; family Halieaceae; genus Aequoribacter. Next base: position 17,069 of record JALRFH010000156.1, on the reverse strand, counting down.
CTTGTCGGTAACACGTAAAAACTCGGTCACGCAACGCTGATAAGGGCTCAGTCGCGTTAACAGCGCACGCATGGTGTGGTCTATAACACCTTCCATGGGGGCTAGCATGAGGGTTAGCGATGACACGGACAAACTTTCCTGAATACCACGTATAAACAAAGATGAATGCAAAATCGGAGGCAGTTCCGTTATGATACGGCAATACTTATGTTTGGGGGAGCATATGGACTCTTTAATCAGTCAAGGGCTGACGCTGATGCTGTATGGCATGACGACAGTTGTGCTCTTTCTAGTGTTGCTTGTTGTCGCTATGCGCTTGTTAGCCTGGTTTGTGAGTCTAACGTCGAGCAAGCCCTTATCCAGCCCGGTGACGATACCTAACGCTGATCCTGATGAAGCAACTATTGCTGTCATATCAGCAGCGGTGCAACGCTATCGTGATCGCGCTTAGCGGAGAATAACCACCCCATGATGAATGCAACGAGGAGAGTTTCTTTTGATTAAAAAGCCCTTGGGTATTACCGATGTCGTATTGCGAGATGCCCACCAATCGCTTTTGGCGACTCGGTTTCGTTTGGAAGATATGCTACCTATTGCCAGTGAGTTGGATAAGGTCGGTTTTTGGTCCGTAGAAACTTGGGGTGGCGCTACCTTTGATGCGTGCATTCGTTATCTCGGTGAAGATCCATGGGAACGCATCAGAGAGCTGAAAAAAGCGATGCCCAACACGCCCCAGCAAATGCTGCTGCGGGGGCAAAATATTCTCGGTTATCGACATTACGCAGACGACGTCGTTGAAGCGTTTGTCGAGCGTGCAGCCATTAATGGTGTCGATGTGTTCCGAGTGTTTGACGCGATGAACGATGTCCGCAATCTGCAAACAGCGATGGCCGCAGTTAAGCGGGTGGGTAAGCACGCCCAGGGGACATTGTCTTACACACTGAGCCCCGTACACACCCTCGATATGTGGGTCGACATGGGTAAGCGGCTAGAGGATATGGGGGCGGACTCCATTGCCATCAAAGATATGGCCGGTTTGTTGCGCCCTTACGAAGGCTATGAATTGGTGTCGCGTTTGAAGGCCAGCTGCGATATACCGATTCACATGCAGTGTCACGCAACCACGGGTCTGTCGACAGCGACCATTTTGAAATGTGTCGAGGCGGGCATTGATAACGTCGATACCGCAATTTCTTCGATGTCGATGACCTACGGTCATTCCCCGACTGAATCAGTGGTGTCGATTTTACAAGGCACCGATCGCGATACGGGTCTGGATATTGGCTTGCTGGAATCGATTTCGGCCTATTTTCGGGCCATTCGCAAACAATACGCTGAGTTTGAAGGTTCGTTGCGAGGTGTTGATTCGCGCATCCTAGTCGCACAGGTGCCCGGCGGCATGCTCACAAATATGGAAAATCAGCTGCGCGAGCAGGGTGCTGTCGACCGTTTGGATGAAGTGTTGGCCGAAATACCGAGCGTGCGAGAAGATTTGGGCTACATCCCCTTGGTCACACCCACCTCTCAAATTGTGGGTACTCAAGCGGTAATCAATGTGTTGTCCGGTGAGCGCTACAAGTCAATTTCGCGCGAAACAGCGGGCGTGCTGAAAGGGGAGTACGGGGCTACACCGGCCGAGGTAAATGCAGAGCTGCAGGGGCGTGTATTAGAAGGCGCCGAGCCGATTACTTGCCGGCCAGCGGATCTACTGGTCCCAGAAATGCAAAGCTTGACACAAGAGCTCAAGCAACTCGCAGCGGAGCAGAGTATCCAGCTCGATGAAGAGAATGAAATTGACGATGTCCTAACCTACGCCTTGTTCCCGCAAGTGGGTCTTAAGTTTCTTCAAAACCGTGGCGACAAATCAGTATTTGAACCGCACCCCAAAAACCGAACTGAGCCCAAAGTGACAGTGGCAAGCGCGCCTGATTCGCGCGGTACAGAAGTCTATGATGTTGCCGTCAACGGTAGGGTATACAGCGTCCAGGTAGCGCCTAGTGGAGAACTCGGTGCTGTGATGGAGCAGGTCTCCACGCCGCCGCATGCACTGGGAGCGCCGAACGCTGCACCCGCAGCCGGGTCGTCAATTGTTGCGCCGCTGGCGGGCACCATTGTGCGCGTTCCGGTCCGTGTGGGAGATAGAGTTTCGCAGGGTGATGTGGTGTTGATCTTAGAGGCCATGAAGATGGAAACTGAGATACGCGCTCCGACCGATGGTGTCGTTATTTCGATCGGCGTCTCCCCCGGTGACGCCGTTGCTATCGGTGTCGATTTGATGGTGATTGGTTAGATGGAAAAGCTGCTATTGTTGTGGTCGTCTTCGGGCTTGGCGCAAGCGGAGTTGGGGCAAGTTGTCATGATCGCTGTTTGCTTGCTATTGCTGTATCTTGCGATCAATAGAGGTTTCGAGCCCCTGTTACTGCTACCGATTGGCTTTGGTGGTATTTTGGCCAATATTCCCGGTGCTGGTTTGGCGTCACCGGTATTGGAAAACGCGGTGCACTTTGGTTCTGCCCCCTTACTTGAACAGCTCAACCTGCTGGTGGGCACTGAGAGCTTGTCGGGTAAGCCGCTTTTGCATTTGCTTGAGGGACTAGCACCTGCGGACCGACTGTTAGCAGAGAATTATGCTCATGTCTCGGGCTTCAGCGACGGCATGCTGTATCAGTTTTATTCGGTGGCAATTGGCTCTGGCATAGCGCCCTTGGTGATTTTTATGGGTGTGGGGGCTATGACCGATTTTGGTCCTTTACTTGCTAACCCCAAAACTCTGATTTTGGGTGCTGCGGCGCAGTTTGGTATTTTTGCGACGGTGCTGGGCGCAGTGGGTTTGAGTACTTTGGGTATTATGGACTTCAGTTTGGCCGATGCTGCAGCGATTGGGATTATCGGCGGTGCCGATGGTCCTACGGCCATTTACGTGTCGAGTATTTTAGCGCCCGACTTGTTGGGTGCGATTGCGGTGGCGGCGTACTCCTATATGGCGCTAGTGCCACTGATTCAGCCACCGATTATGCGAGCCCTGACAACGGCGGATGAGCGTAAAATCGTTATGAGTCAGTTGCGCGAGGTATCGCGTCGCGAAAAAATTCTATTCCCCATCATACTCTTGGTCTTAGTTGCATTGTTGTTGCCCGATGCGGCCCCCTTACTCGGCATGTTCTGTCTGGGTAACTTAATGCGAGAAAGTGGGGTGGTCGATCGTTTGTCAGACACCGCGCAAAACGCATTGATCAATATTACGACGATATTCTTGGGTTTATCCGTGGGTGCTAAGCTCGTGGCAGAGAAGTTCTTAGATGTGAACACCCTCGGGATCTTGGGCTTAGGAATCGTGGCGTTCTCGATTGGTACTGCAGCGGGAATTCTAATGGCCAAATGCTTGAATCTGTTTTCCAAACAAAAAGTGAATCCCTTGATTGGTTCCGCGGGCGTTTCGGCTGTACCGATGGCTGCGCGGGTATCGAATAAATTGGGTTTGGAGGCCGACCCCCAAAACTTTTTGCTGATGCATGCGATGGGACCCAACGTCGCCGGTGTTATTGGCTCGGCAGTCGCTGCTGGGGTGATGATTGCTTTGATAGGCGCTTAACGGACTATCGCCACTCGGTATCAGCGATGGCCTGAAACGGCAAAGTTTTGTAAACTAGCGTTTTTAGCCAGGATCATCGTTTAATGAACCCGAATTATTTGGATTTCGAACAACCCATTGCTGAACTCGAAGCGAAGATTGAAGAGTTGCAGTTGGTGGGCGCCGGAGATGGGATTGATATTGCCGAAGAAATCCAGACGCTGCGCGGTAAAAGCACTAAACTCACCGAAAAAATCTACGCCAACTTGAGCCCTTGGGATATCGTGAAGGTGGCTCGTCACCCTCAACGCCCCTACAGCTTGGATTACATACCAAGAGTATTTACGGAATTTGATGAGCTTCACGGTGATCGTCACTTTGGTGACGACAAGGCGATCGTAGGGGGTGTGGCGCGTTTAAATGGCGAGCCTGTCATGGTGATTGGTCAAGAGAAAGGGCGCTCGGTAAAAGATAAGGTCTATCGTAATTTTGGAATGCCAAAGCCTGAGGGTTACCGCAAGGCCTTGCGTTTAATGGAAATGGCCGAGCGTTTCAAAATGCCCGTGGTTACCTTGATCGATACGCCCGGGGCGTATCCTGGCATTGATTCCGAGGAGCGAGGTATCAGCGAGGCGATCGCCCAAAATTTGGCGGTGATGTCGCGCTTAAAAACGCCCATCATCTGTGTGGTCATTGGCGAAGGTAGTTCTGGCGGAGCCTTGGGTATTGGGGTTGGCGATCACCTGGCAATGCTGCAGTATTCTACTTACTTTGTGATTTCACCCGAGGGCTGTGCCAATATTATTTGGAAAAGCTCTGAGTTCGCCCCTGACGCGGCAGCAGCAATGGGTGTGACCTCTTCCGTACTTCAAGATTTGGGTATTGTTGATGCGACAATTCCTGAACCTATGGGAGGCGCTCACCGGGATATCGATGGTATGGCGAGCAGAATTAAATCGCATGTCGAAACCCAGTTAGCGCGTTTGCGCTCTAAGTCACTAGATGATTTGTTGGCGGCTCGCTACGATCGTTTGCTGTCGATTGGTAATTAGCGCAGCGGTGCGCTCGATATGGGCTTGTTAGCCAAGTACCCCCAGATCGAACAATTCTTATTACAGTACATGGATGCGCCGCGCTGGCTTTTGGGTGTTAGCGGAGGCGCGGACTCCATTGCCTTGATGGCCATTGTGCGAGCGATTTGCGACAGACACGACGCTCCGCCCGTTACAGTCGTTTATATTAATCACGGACTTCACCCAGACGCAGAGCAATGGGGCCACTTGGTGCAAGGTGTATCGCAGCGGTTGCTTTTTGGCTTTGATTCAAAGCTTGTGTCGGTCATAGAGTCGGGCCGCGGTCTCGAGGACGCAGCACGTGCGGCGCGTTATAGCGCGTTTGAGACATTGATGTGTGAACAGGATGTGCTGATGACAGCTCATCATCTAGACGATCAGTTGGAAACCTTTTTGATGCGAGCGTTTCGAGGTGCGGGCCCGGAAGGTTTGCGAGCCATGTTACCTGAACGACGGTTGGGGCGAGGTCGGCTAGTTCGACCTTGTTTGGGGATTCCAAAAACCGAGTTGCTAAGTATTGCGGAACAGGTTGCGCCAGAATTCGTAAGAGATCCAACGAATCACGATAGCCGTTACGATCGGGGATTTTTGCGACAAGAGTTGATCCCTTTGATTCAGTCACGGTGGCCTCAGGCGGCACTCGCCGTAGGGCGCTCTACCGAACTGATGCAGGCATTTTGGCAGCGATATGGCCAAACGCAAATCCCGCACGTTTGGGCGACAACGGGTGAACCCATTTTGTCTATACCATCGGAGCTTGAGGGTGATGCCGTGGCTGCAATGATTCGCGCCTGGTTGGCCGAATTAAACTTGTTAAGGCCTCCCAAAGCGCAATTAGACGAATTTGTACGTCAGCTACGGGCAGCGCGAGAAGATCAAGCACCGGTGCTGCAAACGGCGCAGTATCAGTTGAAGTGGTACGCCGGTGCCATTCACTGCTGTGCTGATCAAGAAAGACGTGTTGTCGAGATGTGCTCGAATCGGACGGCCACTGGCGTCAGGCTTGACTCGGAATTGGGCTGTTTTCGTTTAATGGGGGTTCCAGCAGAATTGCTGGCTGGCTTTGAATTCCGCCCACTGTTGGCCGGAGAATCTTGTCGTACTCACGCCAAGCGCCCGCGCCGTAAATTGACCAAATTACTACACGAATGGCGAATTCCACCTTGGTGGCGAGGTGAGGTGGCTGTGTTGTGTTATCAGGCTGAGGTCGTAGGTGTTCTTAATCGCATCATTGATCGCGATTTATTGGTCCAAATCGATCCCCGCCTAGCGGATATGAAGATCGATTGGCAGCATCAATTAATCGAAAAGTCGCCATTTGTCTATCGCCAACTTTCGCAATAAACACCAGTAGATTGGATTGAGCTAGCAGGGGCTTTCTGGTACCCTGATATCCCATTCTGATGCGACGTTTGAAGATTATTTTTGGCGCGAGCCTAAAGATCGTTGAGGGTCGTGCCTATCTCTTTCTAACAGGATAAAGGCTGTCATGACGCGATACGTATTCGTCACAGGTGGAGTGGTTTCTTCTTTGGGTAAGGGTATTGCAGCGGCTTCACTCGCGGCAATATTGGAGGCTCGTGGTCTTAAAGTTACCCTGCTAAAACTCGATCCCTATATCAATGTTGATCCCGGGACGATGAGCCCATTTCAGCACGGTGAGGTGTTTGTGACCGAGGATGGCGCTGAGACCGACTTGGATTTGGGGCATTATGAGCGCTTTACTCGAACGACGATGCGGCGCACTAATAATTTTACCACTGGGAAGGTGTACTCAGAGGTCTTGCGTAAAGAACGTCGCGGCGACTATCTGGGTGGTACAGTGCAGGTTATTCCTCACATCACCGACGAAATCAAGCGTCGAGTTCTGCTTGGTGCGGGGGATGCAGACGTTGCCGTCGTAGAGATTGGCGGTACGGTGGGTGACATCGAAAGTCAGCCATTCCTAGAGGCAGCCCGTCAAATGCGGGTAGAACTGGGCGCCTCCAAGGCGATGCTGATGCATTTAACTCTTGTTCCCTATATCGCAACAGCAGGCGAAATTAAAACCAAGCCTACGCAGCACTCCGTGAAAGAGTTGCGCTCTATTGGTTTGCAACCCGATATTCTGTTGTGTCGTTGCACGGTCGATATCGATGAAGGTGCGCGTAAAAAAATCGCACTGTTTACCAACGTGGAAGAAAGAGCCGTTATTCCACTATTGGATGCTGACTCGATTTATGCGGTGCCTAAACACCTGCATGAATGCCATTTGGATGAAGTTGTGGTTGAACGCTTGGGTTTAGATTGCCCACCAGCGGACTTATCAGAATGGGATGATGTATTAGAGCGTGAATTCGCTGAAGATCTGCCTACCGTGCGGGTTGCCATGGTTGGCAAATACATGGATTTACTGGATGCCTATAAGTCGTTGAACGAGGCGCTAAAACACGCTGGTTTGCAAACAATGGCAAAAGTCAAAGTCGATTACATTGATGCCGAGCAAATTGAAGAGCAAGGCACGGGGGTCTTAGAGGGGGTTGATGCGATTCTCGTGCCGGGTGGCTTTGGTGATCGTGGTTTCGAGGGAAAAATTGCCACCGTCAAATATGCTCGCGAAAACAAGGTGCCGTTCTTAGGCATCTGTTTGGGTATGCATGTTGCTATGATTGAATTTGCTCGCAACGCCTTAGGTCTAGATGACGCCAATTCGACCGAGATGGACCCCAGCACTCCGCATCCTGTGATTGGGTTGATTACGGAATGGGTTAATCCAGATGGCAGCACGTCGCAGCGCTCGGCAGCCTCGGATTTGGGGGGAACTATGCGTTTAGGCGCACAGCCCTGCCACCTTGTGGACGGGTCAAGAGTGCGCGCGCTCTACGGCGCTGAAACGATCCAAGAACGTCATCGCCATCGTTACGAAGTCAACAATACCTATTTAGAGCGCATGGCTGAGCAAGGTTTGCAGGTTGTAGGGTGGTCAGCCGATCACTCCTTGGTTGAGATCATTGAAATTCCAAATCACCCTTGGTTTGTCGCTTGTCAGTTTCATCCCGAATTCACCTCAAGGCCGCGTGGTGGGCACCCCTTGTTTACGGGCTACATCAAAGCGGCCTTGGACGCGAGCGCTCAAAGAGCCAAAGTCTAAACGTCCCTGGTCGACGATCATTGGAGGAAGAGATGAATCAAAGTGTCGTGCAATTGGGCGATATTCGTTTTTCGAACAATGCTCCTTTCGTGCTACTCGGCGGAATCAATGTCATCGAAGACATGGATTTTACTTTGGCCGTTGCGTCTGAATATGTGCGCGTTTGTCAGAATTTACATATCCCTTTGGTGTTTAAGGCGTCTTTTGACAAAGCAAACCGTTCGTCCATTCACTCGTTTCGTGGGCCCGGCATCGAGGAAGGATTACGCATCTTAGCGGCGGTTAAAGCCGAATTTGGTGTGCCAGTAATCACTGATATTCACGCGCCGGAACAAGCCGCACCGGTTGCGGAAGTGGCTGACATTCTGCAGCTCCCCGCTTTCTTAGCTCGCCAAACCGATCTGGTGCAGGCTATGGCTGAAACAGGACGCGTCATTAATATCAAAAAGCCTCAATTTGTCAGTCCCTCGCAAATGCGCAATATCGTCGAAAAATTTGTTGAGTGTGGTAACGGGCAATTGTTGTTGTGCGAACGGGGTAGCCAGTTCGGTTACGACAACTTAGTGGTTGACATGCTGGGTTTTGGCGTCATGAAGCGCGAGTGTCACAATGCCCCCCTCATTTTTGACGTGACCCATGCGTTGCAGTGTCGGGATCCGGGTGGTGCCGCTTCGGGTGGCCGTCGTCATCAAGTCGCCGAACTGGGTCGTGCGGGCATGGCGCTTGGTTTGGCGGGTTTATTCCTAGAATCACACCCTGACCCCAGCAAGGCGAAGTGTGATGGTCCCAGCGCCTTACCGCTAGAGTTACTTGAGCCTTTCCTAGCCCAAATGAAAGCGGTTGATGATGTGGTGAAAGCACAAGCCGAATTAATTATTGAGTAAATTGTTCCTGGAGTTGTTAATGAAAATCACTCAAATAGAAGCCTTCGAAGTCATGGATTCACGTGGTAACCCCACAGTCATGGCTGAGGTAACCTTGGAGTCAGGTGTCGTGGGTTCGGCCTGCGCACCCTCAGGCGCCTCAACTGGGTCAAGAGAAGCCCTAGAGCTTCGTGATGGCGATAAGTCTCGATACTTGGGTAAAGGTGTTTTAACCGCCGTGAACAACGTCAACAGGCCTATTGCCGGACTGTTGGTGGGCATGTCCGCTTTAGATCAGCGCGCGCTCGATGATGCCATGATCAAAGCCGATGGTACCGATAATAAGGCCACCTTTGGTGCCAATGCGATTTTGGCGGTCTCTTTAGCGGCTGCTAAAGCGGCGGCACAAGCTCAGGGCTTACCTTTGTATCAGCATATTGCCAACTTGGCCGGCAATACCGAGCTAACCATGCCGGTACCTATGATGAATATTTTGAACGGTGGTGAGCATGCAGATAACAATGTCGATATTCAAGAATTCATGATCCAACCGGTATCGGCAACTTCGTTCGCAGAGGCCCTGCGCATGGGTGCTGAAGTATTCCATAACTTGAAAAAGGTACTCAGTGCGCGCGGTTTGTCGACCGCCGTGGGTGACGAAGGCGGCTTTGCTCCAAACCTTCCGTCGAACGAAGCGGCTTTAAGCGTTATTGCTGAAGCCGTTGCAGCAGCGGGCTACGAATTGGGTACTGATATTACCCTCGCCCTAGATTGCGCAGCCTCTGAATTTTACAAAGACGGGCAGTACGTTCTGTCGGGTGAAAATAAAAGTTTCTCAAGCGAGGGCTTCTCGGATTACTTGGCTGATCTGGCAGCTAAACACCCAATTTTATCGATCGAAGATGGCCTTGATGAGTCAGATTGGGAAGGCTGGGCTTACTTGACGAAGAAGTTGGGCGACAAAATTCAGCTGGTAGGTGATGACTTGTTCGTCACCAATACGGCGATTTTGAAGCGCGGTATTGAACAACACATCGGCAATTCCATTCTGATTAAATTCAATCAAATTGGTTCTTTATCAGAAACCTTGGATGCGATCGCGATGGCTCAAAATGCCGGATTCACGGCGGTCATTTCGCATCGATCGGGTGAAACGGAAGACACTACGATTGCTGATTTGGCGGTAGCGACGGGTGCAGGCCAGATTAAAACGGGGTCTGCGTGTCGCTCGGATCGGGTTGCAAAATATAACCGCTTACTGCGAATCGAAGCTCAGCTGGGTGACAAAGCTCCGTATCGCGGTCGAGCGGAGTTTGCTCGCGCATAAGTATGAAGTGGGCGGCACTGGTTCTTAGCCTACTGCTGGTGTGGTTGCAGTACCGCCTATGGTTTGCCGAAGGCTCCTTGCAAGAGCAGGCGGAACTCAAACAGCGCTTGGCGCTGATTGAGCTCGAAAACGCACGATTAGAAGAAAAAAATAACGAGCTACTGGAAGAAATCGTGTCGCTGAAAACGTCGAATGAGTTGATTGAAGAGCGTGCCAGAGAAGACTTGGGCTTGATTAAACAGGGCGAGACTTTGTATTTGTTTCCCGAGGCCGCTTCGAATACGGCAAGTTCGCGAAGTTCTCAGGCGATACCCCCAGATGTTAAGAGCGAGCAACCCGATGGACGCTGATCGGTGCTGGGTGGTTATTCCAGCCGCGGGTATTGGCCAGCGGTATGGCGGAGCGCATCCTAAGCAGTATACGAAACTCAAAGGACGCACGCTGTTGGATCATTGTTTAGCGGCGTTTTTGTCGTGGTCGCAAACTCATAAAATTGTGGTGGCGCTCTCTATCGCTGATACCCAGTTTGTTGATAGCGACTTCGCTAGCCATCCAAAGGTTGTCAAGGTGAACGGTGGTGCCGAGCGTGTGCACTCCGTGGCAAATGCGCTAGAGTACGTAGAATCTCATGCGAGTGATCGAGATTGGGTCATGGTGCACGACGCGGCACGTCCTTTGTTACAAGGTAAAGATATCGATGCCCTCTGGCAGACGCGCTTGGAGCGCAGGGCGGCCATACTCGCTCGGCCACTGAGTGATACGATTAAACGCGTGGATAAGACGGGGACCATCGAGCACACGGTGTCGCGCGAGGGTTTGTGGGGTGCGCAGACTCCCCAACTGGCCAAGTTGACAGATTTACATCTCGCCCTTCGAGCGGGTTTGCGGTCGGGTGCTGACATAACGGATGAAGCCTCAGCGTTAGAGGTCCTAGGCATCGATGTGGGTATTGTTGAGGGGCCCGCATACAATATTAAAGTCACCTTGCCCGATGATCTTCATTTGGCGAATCTGTGGTTAGAGAGGCAGCAATGATTCGAATCGGGCATGGCTATGATGTTCACGCCTTTGCTGAAGGCGACCACCTTCGTTTGGGTGGTATTGATATACCCTTTGGTAAGGCGTTCAAGGCTCATTCAGATGGCGATGTGCTGATCCATGCGCTTTGCGATGCGCTGTTGGGCGCTTTAGCCCTTGGAGATATTGGCTTGTTTTATCCGGATACGGATGCGCTGCATCAAGGGCGTAACAGCTTAGAATTTTTGCAAGATGTTATGTCTAAAGTGCGGTCTTTAGGTTATGAACTTAACAATGCCGATATTACCGTGATAGCTCAAGCACCCAAATTACGCCCTTTTATTGACGCCATGCGAGAGACTCTCGCGAATTGTATGCAGGTTGCGGTAACGCAGGTCAGCGTTAAGGCCACGACGACCGAAGGCCTGGGTCCGATGGGGCGAGGCGAGGGCATTGCAGTGCACGCCGTGGTTATCGTGTCTGAGGCCAGCGTATGAATACGCGCGATGTCTCGGGTATTGGTATGACGTCGCAACGTACGCGCGAGCGTTTAGTGCAGCGTCTGTGCGACCATGGGGTGAAAGACTGGAATGTACTCGAAGTCATGCGCAATGCCCCAAGGCACCTATTTTTAGACGAGGCCATGGCACATAGAGCCTACGAAGACACGGCTTTGCCGATCGGTTACCAGCAAACTCTGAGTCAACCGTTAACGGTGGCACGGATGACAGAAATTTTACTTGCCGCCGGACCGCGCAAGAAGGTGCTGGAGATCGGCACGGGTTCTGGCTTTCAGACCTACGTTTTGTCGCGTCTGGTCGATCAAGTCTTCAGTGTTGAACGCATTAAACCACTGCTCTTAAAAGCTAAGCAGCGGCTGCGTTCTCTCAAAGTTTGGAATGCCTCATGCAAGCATGGCGATGGTATGTTGGGTTGGGCGGATAAAGGACCCTTCGATGGCATTCTCGTTGCGGCAGCGGGTGATACCATTCCTCAAGCTCTGCTGGATCAGCTCGCTGACGGTGGTCGTTTGATTATGCCAGTGGGCTCTGAGAAACAAGCTCTACACTTGGTGGTGCGCCAAGGCGATGAATTTGTTCGCGAGGTGTTAGAGTCAGTTTACTTTGTGCCCTTGCTGCCGGGAGCCGTCCGTTGATGAACGACTTGGGCGTATTTCTGCGTGGCGTATTAATGGGCGCCGCCGACGTTGTGCCGGGGGTATCGGGCGGCACGATGGCATTAATCACCGGTATTTACCACACCTTACTTCGCAGTATCAGCGCTATCGATGTCCATGCGGCCAAATTGGTGATACAGGGCCAGTGGCGCGATGCTTGGCAACACATCAATGGCCGCTTTTTGGTGGTATTGGTTGCGGGTATCGGTGTCAGTATCGTTAGCCTTGCACAAATTATTTTGTGGACAATGGCGCATTATCCCTTGCCTTTGTGGTCGTTCTTTTTTGGTTTGATCGCAGCATCGGCCCTGGTGTTACAGCGACAGGTTGGTGGCTATGATTTCGCCAGTTTTACGCTATCGCTCCTCGCCGCTGCGTTTGCGGCGAGTTTTGTTTTCTGGGTGCCGGCAGAGGTCACTGCAGCCCCTTGGATGTTCTTTGGTGCTGGGTTTGTGGCTATTTGTGCGATGATATTGCCTGGGGTATCTGGGTCGTTATTGTTGCTATTGATTGGTATGTATCAGCCTGTACTGAGCGCTTTAAAGCAGTTTGAATTGGGCTCGATCGGCCTCTTCATACTCGGTGCGGCGACCGGAATTACCAGTTTTAGTCGAGTACTGAATTATTTGCTGGAACATAAACGGCGCTCGACAGTTGCCGTGTTGACGGGTTTTTTGTGGGGCTCTTTGGCGATGGTGTGGCCCTGGCGAGAATCTGCTGGGAGTCCCATTTCTCCATTAAGTTATACGGCAGGAAATCCGAGCATTTTGCTTTGCGTCTGCTGTGCCGCACTGGGAATTGCCTTGGTTACTGTGCTGCAGTCGCGTTGGGGTCATGAGCACGGCTTGTCCTAAAGCGCTGGAGAATTTGCGCGCCAAAGTCAGGCGTGTCGCGCTGCTGTGTTTGGCCTTAATGCTCGGTTCGTGTGCGACATCGCGTGCACCGGTCGAGTATAGGGTGATACCGAATTCTGCGCCGCCCGCTCGATATTATGTGCAGGCGGGTGATACCTTGTTTAAAATCGCCTGGCGCTATGGCATGGATTACAAAGAGCTGGCCAAAATCAACAGTATCGCCGCGCCTTACACAATTTATCCTGGTCAGAAGTTAGTGTTTCGAGCGCCATATCAGCGCCCGACTCAAGTTTCACCCGCGCCGTCCAAGGCGACTACCACCGCGAGTACGATTAAGCCGCCGGCGTCTAAAAGCAACACCGGGCCCGTTGCAGCTGTTAAACCTCCTAGCGCGTCAGTCTCTGAAAAGCCTTTGCCCACGTTTAATGGACGCTGGCGTTGGCCCTCGGAAGGAAACGTTGTTCGTGCTTATTCTGGCTCTGTGCACAAAGGTATTGATATTGGCGGCGAGCGTGGCGATCGGGTGGTAGCGGTTGCTTCGGGTCGAGTGGTCTATGCCGGAACGGGAATCGCGGGCTACGGTTTATTGCTGATTGTTAAGCACGACGACACCTATCTGAGCGCGTACGGCCACAATGACAGTATAGAAGTCGCAGAAGGGCAGGATATTCAGGTGGGACAATTAATTGCCCGCAAGGGTGATTCAGGCACGGATAGTGTGAAGTTGCATTTCGAAATTCGCAAGAATGGGAAGCCAATTGACCCCCATTCCGTGCTGGGTAAGCGTTAGCGCTGGAGCAGGTCTAGCTTATTGGGTTTGCCGGCCCACTCTTCGGCGTCTGGCAGGGCGTCTTTCATTTCGGTAATATTGGGCCAGATTTCAGCAAGTTCAGCGTTGAGTTCTAAGTAAACGTGTTGATCTTCGGGTAGCTCGTCTTCACTGAAAATCGCATCGACTGGGCATTCGGGTTCGCATAGGGCGCAGTCGATACATTCGTCGGGGTGGATGACCAAGAAGTTAGGGCCTTCGTAAAAGCAATCTACTGGACACACTTCGACGCAGTCGGTGTGTTTACAATTGATACAGTCTTCGCCAACAACAAAGGTCATGGTAATCTCCTAGCGCCCTAATTCAACGGCCGCAATTCTAACCGCTTGCCACTCGCTTTAGAAGTGCTTTTATGGAACAAGCTTAGACTTAAGCTGACTTAGGGCCACCAGAGCTTCGATGGGTGTCATTTGGTCGGGATTCAGTTGTTGCAGCGTTTCTTTGATGACATCGCTCGATTCGTCAGCAAAGAGTTCCGCTTGATAGACTGAGGCCACTGGCGAGCTTGTGGGGGTTTGTTTGTTACCTTGCTCTAACTCGGCCAATTTGCTTTTGGCTGCTTGAATGACGGTGGCTGGCAGGCCTGCCAGCTTAGCGACTTGTAGGCCAAAGCTTTGGCTCGCTGGCCCCTCTCTGACGGTATGCATGAACACGATGCCATCGTTATGCTCTTGCGCCCCAAGGTGCACGTTAATCATGTTAGGACACAGAGCAGGTAGTTCGGTTAACTCGAAGTAGTGGGTCGAAAACAGGGTGAAGCAATGAATATGGTCAGCCAAGCGGCGGGCGGTTGCCCATGCCAAACTTAATCCATCGAAGGTCGAGGTGCCGCGACCAATTTCGTCCATCAACACCAAGCTGTTGGCGGTTGCATTGTTTAAGATATTGGCGGTGTCGGTCATTTCGACCATGAAGGTCGAGCGTCCACCAGCTAAATCATCCGATGAGCCTATTCGTGTAAAGATACGGTCGATGATGCAGAGATGTGCCGTCTCTGCAGGGACATAACTGCCCACATGCGCCATTAATGCAATCAGGGCGATTTGCCGCATGTAGGTGGATTTACCGCCCATGTTGGGACCGGTAATTAGCAGCATCTCTCGGTGCTTATTCAACAGAAGATCATTGGCAATGAAGGGTGAATCTGAGACTTGCTCGACCACGAGGTGGCGCCCCTGATTGACCTCGAAGGTCCTGTCGTTGCTAAAAGTTGGCCGCATTAAACGTAGGGCTTGAGCTCGTTCTGCAAGACAGCCCAGTAGGTCTAGTTGCGCTAAGGCTTCGGCACAGGATCGCAGAGGCAGCAGCTGTGCATTGAGTGTGTCGAGTAATTCCTCGTACAGTGCTTTTTCAAGGGTTAGCGCACGACTTTTGGCTGATAACGCTTTGTCTTCAAAGGCCTTGAGTTCTGGGGTAATAAAGCGCTCGACGTTCTTCAGTGTTTGCCGACGCTGATAGTCTAAAGGCGCCTGTTCGGCTTGGGCTTTTGACATTTCGATGTAGTAACCGTGCACTCGATTGTACGCCACCTTTAAGGTGCTGATTCCCGTGCGTTCACGCTCTCGGGTTTCGAGTTCGAGTAAGTAGTCGCCCGCTTGGGTGCTGAGCCCACGCAGTTCGTCCAGGTCTGCATTAAACCCCGGCGCGATGACCCCACCTTCGCGAATGACGACTGGCGGGTTATCGATAATCGCTTGGTCGAGTAAATCTCTTAGTGCTTGGAAGTCGCCCAAATTCCGACAAATATCGGCAAGTACGCTGTCGCTGATATCTTGAAGAACTTGTTGCAAGGGTGGAACGCAATGTAACGATTGGCGTAATCGGGTTAAATCTCGGGGGCGAGCCGAACGCAGAGCGATACGAGTAAGTATACGATCCATGTCTCCAACACCGGATAAGGCGAGCCGTAGATCGCTGTCCTTCATGCCATCAACGATAACGCTCAGGGCATCGAGTCTACTTTCGATAGCCTGTCGCTTGGCCATTGGGCGAAGCAATTCACGGCGCAATAAGCGAGCGCCCATCGGTGTCTTACAGGTGTTTAATACGCTGTAGAGGGTGTTTTCTTCGCCACCTTGCAAGTTGATATCGATTTCCAAATTTCGCCTAGTCGATGGATCCATCAACACAGCATCGCTGTTTTGCTCGTGACTGAGATGTGAAAGATGTTTGAGTTCATCGCGTTGGGTGTCTTTGACGTAGCGCAGTAATGCACCCGCGGCGCAGATGGCCTGGCTGAGGTTGGCGCAGCCAAAGCCTGCGAGGTCTTGCGTGCCAAAATGTCGGTTAAGTTCGCGTTCCGCGGACTCTGGCTCAAAATCCCAGGGCGGTAATTCACGCACCGATTTGCTGGTGACTAAATCGCTGATGCCAGAACTTTGGGCGTAAAGCACTTCGGCGGGCTGAAGTCGGGAGAGCTCCGCCGCCAAAGACTCGCGGTCATCCACTTCAAGCACTTTGAAAATGCCCGCGCTAAGTTCGATATACGCTATGCCAATAGCGTCTTTACTCTGATGGACGGCCAAAATTAGGTTGTCGCGCGACTGATCCAGTAGGGCTTCATCACTGAGTGTGCCGGGGGTTATGATCCTGACGACTTCGCGTTTTACGGGGCCTTTACTGGTTGCGGGGTCACCCACTTGTTCGCAAATAGCGACCGATTCACCTTTGCGAATCAGTCTGGCGAGGTAGCTTTCTGCTGCATGGTAGGGTACACCGCACATCGGAATATCTTCACCACCCGATTTACCCCGAGCGGTCAGGGTGATGTCGAGGAGGGATGCGGCCCTGACAGCATCATCAAAAAACAGCTCGTAAAAATCCCCCATGCGGTAAAACAACAGGTGTTTCGGATGTTCTGCTTTGATGCGCAAAAATTGCTGCATCATGGGGGTGTGTTGATCTAAGGCAACGCTGATTTGGCTTGTCATTAGGAACAGGGAATTATCAAAAGTGACTGAATCGCAAATGTAACAAAGCCCACATCAGATCGCCACAGAAGAAAGCGGGCGTAGGTCTGACCGCGAAGCAAACCTGTGCTCTCGAGATCCTTTAATCGCTCAATTCTTGCAAGTACTCGATCACAAATTCGACTCGGTCTTGTCCCCAAAAAATCTGGTCTCCAATGATGAAGGTTGGAACTCCAACAGCACCATCTGAATCGGCTAGCTCGGCATTCTGTTCAAGTTTGGCTAAGTTAATGGGATCTTTTGCAGCCTCGATTAAGGC
>JALRFH010000107.1 GCA_023253715.1 Halieaceae bacterium | reverse complement strand
GGGGTAATGATATTAGAAGTCGAGTCACCGACTCGGTACGCCGCTTGGGTGAGGTCTGGCGAAATACCCAACTGCATCAGCATGGGCACAAAAATGGGTGCGAGCAGTGCCCATTTAGCAGAAGCTGAACCCACAAATAAGTTAAGCAGTGCGGTCAGTAAAACAATACCAATGACCGTAACCGATCCCGGTAGTCCAGATGCCTTTAATAATTCGGCACCTTCCAGTGCCAGCAAAATGCCTAAGTTTGAGGCGGAAAAACTGTAAATAAATTGGGCAATAAAGAACATGATGACCAGGTAATAGCCCATGTCCTGCATTGACTTGGTCATACCTTCGATGACGTCTTTCGAGCTTTTGACAGTGCCAGCCACGACGCCGTAAACCACTGCGGGCAGCAAGAATAAGACAAAGATGAGTGGGACGATGGAACCCATCAAGGGCGCCCCAAATTCCGTTAGTGTACCGCCTGCGCCTCGCCAGGCGGATGTTTCGGGAATAGCGCTTGCAACCAAAGCCGTCGCTGCTAACGCCATGCTGATCAGCGAATAGCGTAAGGCCTTTTGCTCTTGCGTATTCAACTCCTCGCTGACATCCGATGTTGCCGGGTTCGCGTCCAGAGCCGTACCTTGCAGTCGGGGCTCTACAATGCGGTCGGTAATGAACCAACCTAGCACAATAATGATGATCGACGACAACGAGGTGAAGTAGTAGTTATTAAGAGGATTCAGCACGATGTCAGGATTGAGAATTTGCGCGCCCGTTTGGGTAATGCCCTGCAACATAGGGTCAATGGCAGACGGAATGAAGTTAGCCGAAAATCCGCCCGATACACCAGCAAAAGCAGCGGCAATACCCGCTAAAGGGTGACGACCGGCGGCATAAAAAATGACACCACCCAAAGGAATAACGAGTACATAACCCGCATCGGCCGCGGTGTGACTGACAATACCCACCAGAATAATCATGGGGGTTAACAGCCAGCGTGCGGTCAGACTTAACAGCGCCTTTAAACCGGTATTGATAAAACCGGTATGTTCTGCCACACCGATACCGAGCATAGCAACCAAGACGACTCCAATGGGGTGAAAGTGTGCAAAATTTTTGACTAGTTGAGTCATGAAGGTTGCGAGTGCATCTGCGGATAATTGATTGTGGACGATGACCGCTGCACCGGTTCGGGGGTCGATTAGGTCGTACTCAAACATCGAGAAAATGGCTGATAATGCCCAGACGATAAAGAGTAAGCCCACAAATAGCATGGCGGGGTCGGGTAGCGCATTGCCCCAGCGCTCGATAGTAGACAATGCACGTTGTCCCAAAGTTTTTTGTGTCATAGCCCTTTCCTTAAATTTTTAATATTTAAATTGGACGTTATCTCGGCATTGAGGTCAAGGTGAAATGATTTGGTCGATGACACGGATGTATTTACCGAGATTGACGTAGTCCATCTTAAACTTGCGCGTTGTGTTCACATCCGCTGAAATAACACAAACCACAGAGAAAGAGCAGTATGTCTGTTAATCCATTTTGCCGACGTTGCGGGACGTCTCTTACCGAGCGCGTACCCACGGGGGATCACAAGCCTCGCTGGTGCTGTGAGGCCTGCAACTTTATTGAGTACGACAATCCAAAGATTATCGTAGCCTGCATCGCGACAGTGGGTGATCGAGTTCTGTGGATTAAACGAGGAACGCCGCCCAAGCAGGGTTGTTGGGCTCAGCCCTCGGGTTTTATGGAAAATGGAGAAACCCCAGAGCAGGCTGCCGCGCGCGAGCTATTCGAAGAAACGGGCGCGGTCATCGATCCAGCTAAGCTCAATTTATTTTTGGTGGGGTCTTTGCCTGCCATCAGTGAAGTGTATTTGGTGTATTACGGTGAGCTCGACGAATTTCAGGTCGCCGCAACGGAGGAGGCGCTAGAGATTCGTTTGTGCGATGAATCCGAGGCGCCATGGGATCAATACGCCTATCCCGAGGTTATTGAGGCCACACGTCAGTTTTATCGCGATCATGCTGCGCGCTCATACGGCGTGTATCGCGGGCGCTATGTTGATGGTGTGAATACGATAGAGCGGGTTAAATAAGGTGCGGATATTCTTGGGTGGTGAAACTCAATTCCAAAAAGAGTAAGGGCTACACAGAGCCCTTACTATAATGTTGCTTAGCTTCAGGCCGTGGGTTTTGATTCGCGCGCGGTTTCCATCGACTTCATGACAGTGGCCACCATGCCGCCGACATCGCCTAAGTTAGAAGGAATGATCAGCGTATTATTGGTCTTAGCGAGTTGCCCAAATTCTTTAACGTATTGCTCTGCGACCCGTAAATTCACGGCATCTAGACCGCCTTCCTCATTGATCGCAGCCGCGATGGCGCGAAGACCTTGCGCGGTTGCTTCAGCAATCAAGCGAATTTCGCCCGCTTTACCTTCCGCTTCGTTGATCTGCTTAAGCTTTTGACCTTCTGATAAGTTAATCATTTCTTGCTTAGCACCCTCGGAAACGTTGATTTGCGCTTGGCGTTCACCCTCTGATTTGGCGACCACGGCCCGACGCTCGCGCTCGGCGCGCATCTGTTTTTCTAGAGCATCTTTGACTGACTCGGGCGGCATAATGTCTTTGACTTCGTAGCGCAGTACTTTAATGCCCCAGGGTTCAGCGGCTTTATCGACGGTTTCGACCACGCGGGCATTGATAACATCGCGCTCTTCAAAGGTTTTGTCGAGTTCGATTTTACCGATCTCGGAACGCAGTGTGGTCTGCGCCAATTGCGTGGTAGCGAAGTAGTAATCGGTAATGCCATAGCTGGCTGCTCGGGCGTCTACGACTTGCAAATAAATAATGCCGTCGATGTCAACTTGAATATTGTCGCGAGTAATACAGGTTTGCTGCGAAACGTCTACGGCAATTTCTTTCATCGAATGTTTGTAGGCGACTTTGTCGAGAAAGGGGATCAGGATATGAAAGCCTGCATCCAGTGTTCTCGAGTATTTGCCTAAACGTTCAATAACGAACTGCTCTCGTTGAGGAACGATGCGAGCTGTCTTGGCGATGGTGACAACAACAAAAATTGAGAAGCCAATGGCTAAAATCAGAGAAATATCCATGTTATGCATCCTTCTGAATAATAAGAGTTGAACCTTGACGGCCACTGATTAATACCCGGTCACCCGTCGCAAGCGAATCGTTGTCAGTCGTTTTGGCATTCCAGTGGGCATCGCGATACGACACTTTGCCGAACGAGGTGCCATTTTCAAAACCCTCAAGTATCGTGGCGTAGTGGCCAACATAGTCGTCGTCGGGGGTGTCGGTATCGGCGACCAAACTACCGCCCTGGAACCAGGCTTTAAAGCGATTGCGCAAGGTCAGTAACAGTCCGCCTGACAAAAGTCCGAACAGCCATAATTGGTAGGTGGTGTCGGTCAGTAGCCCCCACCAAGCTAATAGGCCAACGATTAAGGCGCCGATTCCAAAAAAGATAACAATCAGGCCGGGTACTACGAACTCGGCCAAAATCATGCCGATACCCAGTACGATCCAAATAAGTTCCACTGACATGTTCGCTCCTTACCGTTTAACTAGCGACGCATCTAGTGTGCGTTTCTTTACGTTTAAAAGCGAGAATTTTGCGTTGAATCGTTAATTAGAGCGATAAGTTGCGGGGCATAGTCACTGTGGATGTCGGCAAAAGTTGTGCTGGAATTCAATCGAATCTACAATTGAATCTGAATTCAATTTCAAGTTTTGGTTTGGATATGACAGAAAAAGAACAGCTCTCGGCACTCACCGGTATCCGACGCGGGCCCTATATTGCGTTTAATCCAGTCAGTGCTGTGCAGATTTGGCAATGGTGTTCGGTCATGGGTGAACAGCAGGCGCGCTATCAGGCAGGCTCTGATCAGCTCGCGCCCTTGGCCATGATGCAAATGTGGACCATGCGTGACTATTATGACCGCTATGCGCCGGGTTCAACGAGCGACCGCCCTTACCAAGTGTTTGATGACATGAGTGTCATGGGTTACGACTCGAATGTTGCCGTCAGCTATGACATCGAGTTTTTGCGACATTTACGGTTGGGCGAGTGGCCTAGACACTACACTACCGTTGTTAATATAAGCGATAAAAAGACGACGTCCCTGGGTGTAGGCTATTTTGTGACGGAGCGGGTTGAATACACGACCGATGCTTCTCACGTATTTGCCTACGCCAATATCACGTATTTTCAGTATCAGGTAGTCGCGGAAGAGACGGCGTCTTCGGCGTCCGGCCCAAGCACCGACATCCCGGTGGATATCAGCACTCCGACGATGCTGGATTCCAGCGGTTTGGCTTTGGATTGGAGCTGCGCTACGCCCGGTCAGGCCTTGGCTGAGTGGCAGCTTCCTATTACACATCGTTTAATCGTTGGTGGAGCGCTGGCGACCCAAGACTTCATCCCAGTGCACCACAACGCGCCGGCGGCCCGCGCCGCAGGTATGCCCGATATTTTTATGAACATACTGACAACGAGCGGGCTGGTGTGCACCTATTTGAATGCTTGCGCCGGTGAGGGCGGCTTTATCAGAAGCCTTAAGTTCAGTTTGATGGCGCCGAACGTGCCCGGCGACGTGATGACGCTTCAGGGGCAGATCCAAGAATTAACGAAGGCAGACGGCGTGACTGACGCCAACATTGTGTTTGCGGGCAAAAACGGCTTGGGTATGCATACCCAAGGCAGCGCGCTGATTGAGATATCGAACTGAACTACATTTGAAGGACACGTTAATGACAGCAAAACGATTCGAAGGCAAAGTCGCCATTGTGACGGGCGGTAGTATGGGTATCGGTCGCAGTACAGTACTGCAATTAGCGGCAGAGGGCGCGCACGTCGTCAGCTGTGCACGTCGCAAACCCAAGCTCGACGAGCTGGAAGAAAAAGTTAAGGCATTGGGCGGCAGTTTCACTGGCTATGGTTTGGATGTGGGCGATACCGACGCGTTTGCGGCCATGATTAACGAAACCGCCGAGCGCCATGGTCGCCTCGATTTGCTGGTCAACAATGCTCCTTCGGTGATCGGAGGCATGGTGGTGGATCAGTCGCTAGAGGCCTGGAAGTCAAATTTTGGCATTGGCGTGCACAGTGTTTTCATCGGTGTCCAAGCCGCTTTGCGCATTATGCAACCTCAGGGGAGCGGGTCGATTGTGAATATCTCATCGGTCAGTAGCTTACGTGCGGGCTTGGCCTCCGGTGCCTATGGCGCGGCTAAAGCTGCTTTGAACCAGTTCAGCCAATGTGCCGCAATGGAGGCCGCACCTTATAACGTGCGTGTGAACGTCGTCGCTCCGGGTGCTGTGGATACCCCAGGGCTTAATGCATCGGTGCGTAAGAACGAAGCGGTCAAAAAAATCATGACCGACTCGATCCCTATGCGACGAGCGGCGACGCCGGAGGAAGTGGCTAAAGCAATATGCTTTTTGGGGTCGGACGATGCCTCGTTCATCACGGGTGTCATTTTACCGGTCGATGAAAGCCTTACTCCAGAACAGAAAAACGAAGCTTTTGTGATGGGCATGGCTATGCGCGAAAAAGGACAGATGACAGAACGCGTTGATGAGTTTGTCGATGGAAAGGTTGTTCCATATCAGGTAACCACAAATCTTCTTACCGGAGATGTTAAGAGGTCTCAGATTCGAGAGTCATTTCTAAGCAGCGAGGAGCAAGCTAAACTTGAAAGCCGAAAAGAGGCAATCAAGATGGGTGCTGAAACAGTAAAGAAGACCCGTGATTTTGCCGATTCGGCATCAGCTCAAGCTGAACTTGCAGATCAGTTGGTTTATGCGATTGAACAAGGCGCTACTACTGGTCCGTTTGCTGAAGCATCC
>JALRFH010000062.1 GCA_023253715.1 Halieaceae bacterium | reverse complement strand
GTCGATTAAGGATTGTAGTCTCGCTTGATCTTGCTCGAGCTGTTGTTTTCGTAGTTGCAGAGATTCGGCCAATTGGGTGACCTTGATTAAAGCATTCGAGCGCTCGAGTTGCTGTTGGTTGAGGGTGCGTTCTTGTCCTTGCAAGGCGGCGAGTGTTTGTTGGCGTTGTGCGCGATTTTGTTCAAGGTCTTGTTGGGCTTGATCGAGTTTGCTTAAGAGCGCGACGAGGGTATCGATCTGAATATTTTGTTGCTTCAGTACTTTGGCGTGAAACACAAGATTACGTGCGAGCGTCGCGGGGTTTTCTTGCGATAACAATAGCTTCAGCGTGTTGCTGTCGCGATTCACGAATAGGCCACGCAGCAGGGTCTTTATGCGCTGTTCTTCAGCCGCTAATTCTTCGGTGGCGATACTCAGTTTCGCTTGGATTTTAAGCAGCTCGGTGTCCAGTTGTGTCAGCGTCAGTTGTGTCTCTACAATCTGCTCACGGGCCTTTAAGATAGCGCGCTCGGTCGTTTCTATTTCTGTTTGATACTGGCGGATTTCTTCGATTTTGCGTTTTAGCTGAGCATCGACCTGAGTAATTTGATCGCTTACCTGCTGTAACTTTTCGGCGGCTTGATCTCGTTCTTCGGTTTGCGGCTTCACGCTGACGCTAACCGCTGCCAGTGCGAAGCAGACGCTCGGCAGCAGTAAGCTCAGTGTGAAGGCTCTAGGTGTTTTCAATCAGTGATTGTCCAGTCATTTCGGTGGGGATACGCAGATCCATCAGAGTCAAAAGTGACGGAGCGATGTCAGCTAAGCGCCCCTGCGTTTGTTTTAACCTCAGATTTTTAGGCCCGATATACACGAGCGGGACGTGCTCGGTCGTGTGCTGGGTGTGAAGCTGACCGCTCGCGTAGTCGAGCATTTGCTCACAGTTGCCGTGGTCAGCGGTAATCAGTGCTTGGCCTCCGGCTTCAATGAGGGCTCGCTCTACCTCGCAGAGTGATTGATCCAGCGCCTCTACCGCTTTAATGGCCGCTTGGTAATTGCCGGTATGCCCAACCATATCGCCGTTGGCGTAGTTGCAGACGATTAAATCGAATTGTTTTGAGCGGATGGCTTCGCACAGTTTGGCCGTCACTTCAGGGGCGCTCATCTCGGGTTTTAAATCATAAGTCGCCACGTCGGGAGACGGTATGAGTTCACGACGTTCGCCTGCGAATAGGGCCTCTTGCCCTCCACTAAAAAAGAAAGTCACGTGAGCGTATTTTTCGGTTTCGGCGATGCGCAATTGAGTCTTGCCCAAGTCCGCGAGATAGGCGCCTAGCACATTGGTTAGGCTCTCGCTGGGAAAGGCAATCTCGGTCGCTAGTGATTTGGCGTACTCGGTTGCCG
This sequence comes from Halieaceae bacterium, assembly GCA_023253715.1. Classification (GTDB taxonomy): domain Bacteria; phylum Pseudomonadota; class Gammaproteobacteria; order Pseudomonadales; family Halieaceae; genus Aequoribacter. The sequence continues at coordinate 30,965 of JALRFH010000062.1, read as the reverse complement.
AGGTGAAACTGGCAAGCTTGATGTTTCGCCGGCGCTCGAAGCCACTAAAGTTCGGGTCGACAAAACATTGGGTAATTTCGCGAGCGCGGTCGGCGCGGAAGTTCATAAAAATTATGCTGTCGCCGTCCTCGACTCGAATGGGCGCATCGCTGGCAATAGCGGTGGGCGCCACAAACTCATCATTCTCATCGCGCGCATAGGCTCGTTCTAGGGCCTCGAGTGGTGAGTTTGCTGTAAATTTGCCTTGGCCCTCGGTGATTAAGGTGTAGGCTTGTTCGACGCGGTCCCAGCGCTGGTCTCGATCCATGGCATAGTAACGTCCCACTACACTGGCCACTTGCCCCTTGCCAATTGCAGCAAAAGTGGCCTCGACGGTTTCTAAGGAGGATTTTGCACTGCGTGGCGGGGTGTCGCGACCGTCGAGGAAGGCATGCAAATAAATTCTGTCAGCGCCCCGCTGGGCTGCCAAATTTATGGCGGCGATAATGTGATTTTCATGGCTGTGAACGCCGCCGGGTGACAAAAGTCCGAAGATGTGTACCGCGCCGTCCTGCGCTGTCGCGCTATCGACTGCTTGGCACAGGGTTGGGTTGCGGTAAAATTCGCCGTCGTCGATGGCTTTGTCGATTCGGGTGATTTGTTGGTAAATGATTCGACCCGCGCCCAGGCTCATGTGTCCGACCTCGGAATTGCCCATTTGTCCATCCGGTAATCCGACGTCTAAGCCTGAGCCTGAAATCAGTGTGTGCGGCTGTTGTGACCAAAGTCGGTCCCATGTGGGTGTATTCGCATTGGCAATGGCGTTGTCCTGCACCGCTTCGCGGTAACCAAAGCCGTCTAAGATAATCAGAAGTGTAGGCGTTTTATCAGCCACTGTTGGGTGTCTCCGGGTGATTTAAGCTCGATCATCGTCAGGGGCTTATTGTAACGGAAGCTGGCACTGCCGAGTAGGTTTGATGCGAAATACACCTTTCAGCGCCGCCTCTTGGCTTAGATGTCTTGAGCTCTGGTGAGACGAGGCCTGAGCCTGTATACTGCGCGGCTTAGCGGGGCAACTCTACACGGGCACAATCAAGCCTTTAAGTGGGTAAATCATGAACACAAGTTTATTGTTACAGTTTGTCGGGCAGCAGTGGGTTTTATTCGCGGCGTTGGCGGTCTTGATCGTGATGTTTGTGCGCCATGAAATGTCGCGTGGTGCGCCTGCTCTGACACCACAACAGTCGATTGGTCGTGTGAACAGTCATGATGGTATTTTCTTGGATATCCGAGAGGCTGCCGATTACAAAAAAGGTCACATTGCCGATAGTGTCCACATTCCGAATGCTAAGTTGGCTGCGCGAATGAATGAGTTAAATGCCTACAAAGACAAACCCATCATTGTGGTATGTCGCATGGGCCAAACGGCCGCTGGTGCGAGCAAACAGTTACTGGATGCTGGGTACAGCGAGGTGTATAAAATGAAAGGCGGCATGATGGAATGGGATGCTCTGCAACTGCCTGTGGTGACCAAATCATGACCCCCGACGTTGTTATTTATACTACGCGTTTTTGCCCTTACTGTATTCGTGCCAAGCATCTGCTGAATGCCAAAAGTATTCGCTACACAGAGATCGCTGTCGATGGTGATCCGCAGTTGCGTCAAGAGATGGCGCGTAAAGCGGGTCGCACATCGGTGCCACAAATTTGGATTGGTGCCACGCATATTGGCGGTTACGATGACATGGCTGCGCTTGAGCGCGCCGGTAAACTGGATACATTTTTTAACTAACCATAATGGAGGACGGCTACATGGCCGACGAGCAAACTACAGCAGAAGCGGGTGCAGCACAGGCGCCAGAACAGCAATTTGTGATGCAGCGCATCTACACGAAAGACGTCTCTTTTGAGTCGCCAGCAACGCCCGGCGTGTTCCGTCAGCAATGGCAGCCTAAAATTAACATCGATTTGAACACCAAGAGCGATAAAATCGACGAAGATGGTAATTTCGAAGTGGTGTTGACCATCACGGTAACAGCGAAAATTGAAGACGAGACTGCGTTTTTGGTGGAAGTGCAGCAAGCCGGTATTTTCTTTATCAAGGGCTTTGAGGGTGAAACTCTTCGTCGACTGGTGGGTACTGCCGCCCCCAACATCTTATTCCCTTATGCGCGAGAGAGCATTGATACCATGGTCGTCAAAGGTGGCTTCCCCGCCTTAATGTTAGCCCCCGTCAATTTTGACGCCTTGTATCAGCAAGCGATGGCGCAGGCGCAAGCGCAAGCCGCTGAGCAAAACGAAGCGACACACTAAGCGATCAGCTCAGTCCTTCAAACCCTGTCTGCCGCAGTGCTTCATAAAGAATCACTGCGGTAGCATTGGACAAGTTCAAGCTTCTTGATTCGGGCATCATAGGAATACGTAGCCGGTATTGTGGCATCGTTGCTTCGATGATGGTGTGTGGTAGCCCCCTAGTTTCAGGCCCCATCAGAATAATATCGCCGGCTTTGAATGCAGCCTTTGTGTGCGCTTGTGAACCCTTGGTGGTGCACGCAAAGACCTGTGCCGTGGGGTTTTGCGCGCGGATATGGTCGAGGCAGACGTCCCAGCTTTCATGGCTGTTGACCACGCTAATATCGCGATAATCCATGCCTGCGCGGCGCAGGCGTTTTTCGTCCAGACTGAACCCTAAAGGCTCGACCAAGTGTAACGCGCAGCCCGTGTTGGCGCACAGGCGCATGATATTGCCCGTATTGGGTGGGATCTCAGGTTCAAACAGCACGACATGAAACATGGCGCTAGTTTAAAGCGCTTAGCCGCGACTGGATAGTTCCAATTCTTTCATTTTTCGTGTGAGGGTGTTGCGTCCCCATCCCAACAGCTCCGCCGCGTCGCGTTTGCGCCCGCCGGTGTAGTGAAGGGCGGCTTCAATCACGATGCGCTCAAACCGCGGTGTGGCCTCTTCAAGAATGTGCTGACGACCCGATGCTAACTGCAGATGGACCCATTCGCGCAGTTGTCCACCCCAATCTGAAGGGGCTTCGGCAGCATCGCGAACGGCGGGTTCGCGCAATTCTTGGGGTAAATCATTGATGTGTATTTCTCGACCTGAGGCCATCACTGTAATCCAGCGGCAGGTGTTCTCTAATTGCCGCACGTTTCCGGGCCAATCGAGGCTGCAGAGGTATTTTTCCGTCTCGGGTAGCAAGATTTTTTTCTCGCCTCCCAATTCTTCGGCCGCGCGTTGGAAAAAGTATTGCATCAATTTTGGGATATCTTCGCGGCGTTCCGCGAGTCGGGGGATGTGTATACGGATAACATTTAGGCGATGAAATAAATCCTCGCGGAAGTCGCCTTTGCGGACAAGTTCTTCTAAGTTTTGATGCGTCGCCGCAATAATTCGAACATCGGATTTGACGGCCAAATGGCCGCCGACGCGATAAAACTCGCCGTCGGCAAGCACTCGAAGTAAGCGAGTTTGCGTTTCGGCGGGCATGTCGCCGATTTCGTCTAGGAATAGGGTGCCTCCGTTGGCCTGCTCAAAGCGTCCTTCACGCTTTTGGGCCGCACCGGTGAAGGCTCCTTTTTCATGACCGAATAATTCCGATTCCATGAGATCGCGTGGTATGGCGGCCATATTCAGCGCGATAAAGGGCGCCTTGGCGCGAGGAGAGTGACGGTGCAGGGCGCGAGCGACGAGCTCTTTGCCAGTACCCGATTCACCATTGATCAAGACTGTGATGTTGCTGTGCGCCAAGCGCCCAATCGCCCGAAACACTTCTTGCATGGCTGGCGCTTCGCCAATAATTTCAGTGGTGGGAAGGGCGTCCTCTTGGAGGTCGGAGTTTTTCAACGATTTACGGCGATGCGAGATTGCCCGTTCAGTGATGGCAATGACATCGTCAATATCAAAGGGTTTGGGCAAATATTCAAAGGCACCTTGCTGATACGATGCCACTGCGCTGTCTAGATCTGAGTGCGCGGTGGTGATGATGATCGGTAATTCGGGGTAGCTGGCATGCAATGCATTGAGCATCGCTAGGCCATCGGTTCCAGGCATGCGGATGTCACTAATGATTGCGTCCGGTTGCTCATAGGCAATTTCATCCAGCAGACTGTCGGCCTCCTCAAAGCAGCGAGATTTGATTCCCGCTTGGCTCAGCGCCCGCTCCAGTACCCAGCGAATTGAATCGTCGTCGTCTACCACCCATACATTTGAGGTATCAGTCATGATCTAGCTCCAGAGGAAGATAGAGTGAAAATACGGTTTTGCCTGGTTTGCTCTGACATTCCAGCAAGCCACCGTGCCGATTGATTATGCTTTGTGATATGGAGAGTCCTAAGCCAGTACCCTCGGCTCGGCCGGTAACCATGGGCAAAAATATCAGTCCCATAAGTGCTTCATCGATGCCTGGGCCGTTGTCTTCGATATCAATTTTGCACACCAAGCGATGCCGAATGGCCCCGATAGTGAATTGCCGCAGAACCCGTGAACGAAGCCGAATAATACAAGTGCGCAGATCGTCGGAAGCTTGGATTGCGTTCAACGCGATGTTGAGGATGGCTTGAATTAACTGCGCCCGATCGCCAACGATTTCGGGCAGACTTGGATCGTAGTCGCGCTCAATCTGGATGTCTCGGTCTGCTTCCACCTCCAGTAGGCGGCGGACGTGTTCAAGCACTTCGTGAATATTCAAAGGGATGCGATCAACGGGTTTGTTGGGGCCCAGCAGGCGATCAACCAAGGCGCGCAAACGGTCGGCTTCGCGAATGATGATTTGGGTATACTCGAGCTGGTCAGGGTCGCTCAATTCGCGAGCCAATAGCTGCGCCGCGCCGCGAATGCCTCCTAATGGGTTTTTCACTTCGTGTGCCAATCCGCGCACAATTTGGTGGGTTGTTTCGGTTGTCTGCAGCAGGTTTTGTCCCCGACTGATGCGCATAATGCGATCGATGGGGTGCAGCTCGATAAGCAGGCCCCCACCACGATCCTGCCGCGATGGGGTAATCGTAAGGTCCGCAGTGATGGGTTCGTTGCCGTTATTTTGTAGGGTGACACTGCGTTGAGTGATTGGGGTTTGGGCTTCAATGGCGGCGCGGATTTGCGGAATGACGTCATCAGCGTTTTTTAGCAAATCGATAAAATGGGTGCCGCTTAAGCGCGCCTTTGACGCAGACAGCATCGCTTCACTCGCAGAATTCATGGCGCTGATGCACAAGTCGCTGTCCAGCGTGATTACGCCGGTGCTCAAGCTGTCTATTGTGTCCATTGGTGCCATGTGTGTTCCAAGTTGCGGCAGATTTTAGTCTGCCAATCTATGCAAATATCGAAACTGACCAAGCAAGAATAGCGCCAACTTTTGGTGCCATTAGTGTAAAAAAAACACCGCAAAATGTGCGTTTTGGCGCCTCAATGGTCCAGTCGACGACCTTGAGTGCTCTATTTGAGCACAGTTTGAGCTGGCGTGCACCAAATTGGTGCGTTAATTGCGGTAGAGTTTGGAGGGGCGAAGCACGTAAACTCGCACGGGGCGCGACTGTGATAACACCTTCCCTGAGTCATCAATGGCTTGAACGGATAGGTCGTGCGCGCCGCGCAGGATATTGGTTAGGCGCCAATTTTCGGAGTTTTGGGGTTTGCCGTAAGGTTCGCCATTGAGGACGAGTTGCAATTGGTCGCCCCGCTCCAGTGCGGGTGTGATCGAGGCGCTCAGCGAAAAATTGCCGGGCCCCATAGGGATGGTGGTGCTGTCAGGCGGGCTGGTGATCGTAATATCGTAATCGATCGTGCGCTCTGGTTTGCTGATCTCGCTGCTTGTGGCGCGGCTTCGTTCTTTTGGTGGGGCGCTAATATTAATTTGGTTGAGTTCTACCGAGCTGGACTCCCGTTGTGAGCTCATCGGCGGTTTATCAGTGAAGGTGACATTGCCCTCTTGATCAACAATTTTATAAATTCGCGTTTGGCCATGCGCTAGGCTGGCCAGCGTGAGCATCAAAAACCACAGTGCTATGCGCATTTTGAAACCGAATCTAAGGACAAGACCTGCAGACTAGCAGAGCCAGCAGTCCCTGTCAGCAATAAACGATTACCAAAAAAAAGCCCGCCAGAGGCGGGCTTTGGTGGTGTTGCGTCGCGATGCTTAGCAAGAATAGTACATGTCGAACTCAACAGGGTGAGTTGTCATGTTCAAGCGAGTCACGTCTGCCATTTTCAGGTCGATGTAGGCATCGATCATGTCGTCAGAGAATACACCGCCTTCGGTCAAGAACGCGCGGTCCGCGTCCAATGACTCAAGTGCTTGCTGCAACGAAGAGCATACGGTTGGAATCGCCAAGGCTTCTTCCGCAGGCAAATCGTAAAGATCTTTGTCTGCTGCGTCGCCGGGGTGAATCTTGTTTTTGATGCCATCGATACCCGCCATCAGCATGGCTGCAAACGCTAAGTATGGGTTGGCGGTTGGGTCAGGGAAACGCACTTCTACGCGCTTGCCTTTAGGGCTTGGCTCGTAGGGGATACGAATTGACGCAGAGCGGTTACGCGCTGAGTAAGCCAGCATAACAGGCGCTTCAAATCCGGGTACCAGACGCTTGTAGCTGTTGGTTGACCCATTGGTGAACGCATTCAAGGCGCGAGCGTGTTTGATGATGCCGCCGATGTAGTACAGCGCGGTATCAGACAGTCCAGCGTAGCCGTCGCCTGCGAAGATGTTCACACCGTCTTTGCTAATTGACTGGTGTACGTGCATACCTGAGCCGTTGTCGCCGACCAGTGGCTTGGGCATGAAGGTAGCCGTTTTGCCGAAGCCGTGTGCTACGTTCAGTACGCAGTACTTCAGAATTTGCACTTCATCGGCTTTTTTGACCAGCGTGTTGAATTTAACGCCGATCTCACATTGGCCGGCGGTGCCCACTTCGTGATGGTGTACTTCTACAGGTAGGCCCATTTCTTCCATCGCAACACACATTGCAGCGCGTAATTCGTGCAATGAGTCGACTGGAGGAACGGGGAAATAGCCGCCTTTGACGCCAGGGCGGTGACCGGTGTTACCACCGTCGTAGTGCAGGTTTGACGCCCAAGCAGCTTCTTCAGAGTTGATGGTATAGCCCGCACCACTGATGTCAGCGTGCCATTTGATATCATCGAATACAAAGAACTCTGGCTCTGGACCGAAGAATGCGGTGTCGCCGATACCCGTAGTTTTCAGGAATTCCTCAGCGCGTTGTGCAATCGAACGAGGGTCGCGGTCGTAACCTTGCATCGTGGAGGGTTCGACGATGTTACAACGAACGATCACCGTCGCGTCGTCGGTAAATGGGTCCAGTACTGATGCTGCATCATCAGGCATAAGGATCATGTCTGATTCGTTAATACCCTTCCAGCCGGCGATCGATGAGCCATCGAACATTTTGCCGTCTTCGAAAAAGTCTTCGTCAACTTCTGAAGCGGGAATAGTGACGTGTTGTTCCTTACCTTTGGTGTCGGTAAAACGCAAGTCCACCCAGCGGGCTTCGCTGCTTTTGATGAGATCCAGAGTATGCTCTGACATTGTAATTCCTCCGTTAATTGCGGGCTTTTGCCTGTTTGCGGTTGTGTGAACCCGAGGCGCCCCGAAGTGGTGTTCCTTGGTTCATAATCGCTGACAGGATAAAAGCAATATGTGTGCCATGTTGATTGTGCACCGAATTTTGAGTTTTCGCACGGTTTTTGTGGTCTGGTGGCGCTTTGATGTGTTCGTTGTTTTAACTTTTGCCCTATTTTGGTGCGCAATCGCCTTATTTTGGTGCAATTTACCGCGGGTCGCGCTGATTCGATGGTTTAGTGCGCACTTTGCGAGGCGACTAAAATCGTGTCCTTTTACCTCGAGTAACGGTAAAACTGCCATAGATTGGACTGATCGCCTACTGTATACTGCGCGCCATTTTTGGCCTAGCCCCATCCTACTGAGGTAACACCCCTTGACTAGACAGCTTCGTAACATTGCGATTATTGCACACGTTGACCACGGTAAAACAACCTTGGTGGATTGTTTGTTGCAGCAATCAGGCACTCTGGATCGCCGTTCCGATGGCGCTGAGCGGATCATGGATAGCAACGATCAGGAGCGTGAGCGAGGCATTACGATCTTGGCGAAAAACACGGCAATTCGCTGGTCTGATTATCGTATCAATATCGTGGATACCCCTGGGCACGCTGACTTCGGCGGCGAAGTTGAGCGGGTGTTGTCGATGGTCGATTCCGTGTTGTTATTGGTGGACGCTGTGGATGGCCCCATGCCTCAAACGCGCTTCGTAACATCCAAAGCATTTGAACGTGGCCTGAATCCCATTGTTGTAGTGAACAAAATTGATCGCCCCGGTGCGCGCCCGGATTGGGTGATCGATCAAGTCTTTGATTTGTTTGACCGATTGGGCGCCAACGACACCCAATTGGATTTCCCGATTGTCTACACCTCTGCGATTCAGGGTATCGCGGGTCTAGATCCCAGCGCTATGGCGGATGACATGACGCCCTTGTTTAACGAGATTATTGCGCGTGTTCCAGAGCCCGAAGTCGATGCGGCTGCGCCTTTGCAGATGCAGATATCGGCGCTCGATTATTCCAGCTACGTGGGCGTCATTGGCGTCGGTCGTATAACTCGTGGCAAGCTAAAGCCTAACACCCCGGTGGCGGTGGTGGATCGCGAAGGCAAAAAGCGCAATGCCAAGATACTGCAAGTTATGGGTTTCCATGGGCTTGAGCGCGTCGAGGTTGAGCAAGCGGAGGCGGGGGACATTGTCTGCATCACGGGGATTGACGGACTTAACATCTCGGACACACTGTGTGATCCGACCAAAGTGGAAGCCTTGCCAGCACTCTCGGTTGATGAGCCCACTGTCAGTATGACCTTTCAAGTTAACGACTCACCCTTTGCTGGCAAAGACGGTAAATTTGTGACCTCGCGCAACATTAAAGAGCGTTTAGAGCGTGAATTGATTCACAACGTGGCCTTGCGGGTCGTCCAGGGTGATTCGCCCGATAAATTCATTGTATCGGGTCGCGGCGAATTGCACTTATCGGTATTGATTGAATCCATGCGCCGTGAAGGCTTTGAATTGGGTGTCTCACGTCCAGAGGTGATTCGCAAAGAAATCAATGGTGTGATGCAAGAGCCTTATGAGCAGCTCGTGATTGACTGTGAAGACAAGCATCAGGGCGCCATTATGGAGGAGCTCGGTAATCGCCGCGCTGAGCTCGAAAACATGGTGCCGGATGGCAATGGACGTGTCCGGCTCGAATTTATGGTGCCGGCGCGCGGTTTGATTGGGTTTCGTTCCTTATTTCTGACGCTGACCTCGGGTGGTGGGATTATGACCCACATCTTTGATCACTACGCTCCCGTTAAGCACACGGAAATTGCCAAGCGTGTGAACGGCGTGTTGGTTTCTATGGTAAAAGGCAAGACCCTAGCGTATTCATTGTTTACTTTGCAGGATCGAGGGCGTTTATTTATCGATCCCAATATTGAGGTCTATGAAGGTCAGATTATCGGGTTGCACAGTCGTTCTAATGATTTGACGGTGAATCCAACCAAGGCTAAGCAGTTGACCAATATCCGCGCCGCGGGCACGGATGAAAACTTATTGTTGACGCCGCCGATCCGTCATACTCTAGAGCAAGCACTGGAGTTCATTGAAGACGACGAACTTGTCGAGGTGACGCCCACTGCGATTCGGCTGCGTAAAAAATTGTTGGTCGAACACGAGCGCAAGCGCGCCTCTCGCGCGGCGTAAACAAAACCCCGCTGCGGCGGGGTTTTCTGTATTGGGGGTAGGCATGCAGCTTTTGTTGCAACGAGTCAACACTGCCGCGGTGGACGTCGCAGGCGAACGAGTCGCCAGTATTCCTCAGGGTCTTTTAGTGTTTGCTGGCTTGGAAAAACACGATACCGAACAGCTATGCCAAAGAGCCGCTGAGCGACTGTTAGCCTATCGTGTGTTTGCGGATGACGAAGGGCGGATGAATCGTTCGGTGCACGATATCAGTGGTAGTCTTCTGTTGGTCTCACAATTTACGCTGGCGGCGGATACGCGCAAGGGTCTCCGTCCAAGCTTCTCCAGTGCTATGGCGCCTGCTGAGGCTGCGGTGATGTTTGATTACTGGGTGGGCTGCGTACAGCGCTCAGGACTCGATGTTCAAATCGGACGTTTTGGTGCTGACATGCAGGTCCATCTAGTCAATGACGGTCCGGTGACTTTTCGTCTGTCGTTCTAAGGATTTTGGTGTTCGCTTACGCGCTTGCTTGTGAGCTTAATTCAGATGCAAAAACTGACTGACCCCGTTAAAAAACATCTGTACGGCAATAATCACTAGGATCATTCCCATCAAGCGCTCGCTGGCAATCAAGCCGCGATTACCCAATGCACGCAGCAACAATGGGGAGGCGAGTAGGACTGCCGATGTGACCAGCCAGGCGAAAATCAGCGCCATCGTCCACTCGAGCATTCGTGCCGGGTCGTTGCTGACCAATAACATAGAAATTGCCAATACCGAGGGGCCTGCGACCGCGGGGATGGCGAGCGGTACGATAAAGGGTTCTCCTTCGGGGGTTCCGCCCATGATGCCGTAGGGTGACGGAAAGATCATACGGATCGCGATCAAAAACAAGATAATTGCTCCGGCAATAGCGATGGCTTCTTGCTGTAAGCCCAGTAAATTCAGCATTTTCTCGCCCGCGTACAAAAATAAGAGCATCACGATCAGCGCGATAATAAGCTCGCGTAAAATGACTTTGACTCGACGCTCGCTTGGGACGTCTTTTAAGACCGACAAAAACAGCGGAACGTTTCCCAGGGGGTCCATGACCAAGGCAAGCGTTACGAAAGCTGTGAAGGGATCCATGGTTAGGCTTGAATCTGGCGCACGCCGCTCTGCCCGCTCAAAAGCAAAAGGTCTGCACCCCGGTGCGCAAATAAACCATTACAAACGACCCCGGTGATCTGGTTGATCGCGGTTTCGATCGCTTTAGGTTCGGTGATCATAAAGTCATGCACGTCGACAATAATGTTGCGGTTGTCGGTAATGACGCCTTCGCGAACTACAGGGCGGCCCCCCATCGCTCTGAGAGCACTAATGACGACGTTTTCGGCCATCGGGATGACTTCAACGGGTAGGGGGAATTTTCCGAGCGTTTCGACTTCTTTGGACTCGTCGGCAATACAGATAAAAAATTCACTGGCGGCCGCGACGATTTTCTCTCGGGTCAGTGCGGCGCCGCCGCCCTTAATCAGCTCGAGTGCACGGTTAGCCTCGTCTGCACCGTCGATGTAAAACTGCAGTGAGTCAACCAAGCTCAAGTCTAATACGGGAATACCATGATCTCGCAGGCGTTGAGCAGAGGCCTCGGATGAAGCCACTGTGCCTGAAAAAACTAAGCCACTTTCGCCCAGCAGGTCGATAAACTCGTTGGCGGTCGAGCCGGTGCCTATTCCCAGCATGCTGTTGGGCGTTAGCTTGGGGGCAATAAAATCCAATGCTGCTTGGGCGACTTCGCGCTTAAGTTCATCTTGTGTCTTGCTCATCGACTGCTCTCTGCTGTCTAGGTGTGTAATTAGCCTGAAGTCATCCGCGTTAATGAGCTGAAACTTTAGGCGTAGTTTGGTATGGTACGCGCTGACTTTACTACGCCAGCGACGCCATGCCCCAATCATACATAAAACGCATCTTAAACGCGCGTGTTTACGACGTCGCGCGGGAAACACCCATTGACGATGCGCGGCTGTTGTCGCAGCGCTTTGGCAATCGCATATTGCTAAAGCGTGAAGACATGCAGCCGGTGTTCTCGTTCAAGTGTCGCGGCGCGTACAATAAAATGTCGAAGCTGTCCAAGCAAGAGCTCAGCCGCGGCGTGGTGGCGGCATCGGCGGGCAACCATGCGCAAGGTTTGGCCTTGGCGGCGGCATCGATGAAGGTCAAAGCCACAATCGTGATGCCCAAAACCACCCCCTTGATTAAAGTCGAAGCGGTGAGGGGGCGGGGTGCCAAAACGGTTCTGCATGGCGACACTTTTGAAGAGGCCGCTGCATACGCGAAGAAATTGGTTCAAACACAAGGCTTGGTCTACATCCCCCCCTATGACGATCCGGATGTCATCGCTGGCCAGGGTACTATCGGTGTTGAAATTGTGCGTCAGTTGGGTGAAGCACCCGATGCCATTTTTGTGCCGGTCGGGGGCGGTGGTTTATTGGCGGGTGTTGCCGCCTACGTCAAATACATATGGCCGGGTACGAAAGTCTATGGCGTTGAGCCTGACGATGCAGCCTGCCTCGATTTGGCGATGCGTACGGGACGACGTGGCACCTTGAAAGAGGTGGGGTTATTCGCTGAAGGTTGCGCGGTAGCGCAAATTGGCAAAGAAACTTTTCGAGTGATTAAAGACTTGATTGATGGCGTGATTACGGTTAGCAGCGATGAAATGTGTGCGGCGATCAAAGATATCTTTGAAGATACTCGCAGTATTGCCGAACCGGCTGGCGCCTTGGCTCTGGCGGGGCTGAAAAAGTACATCGAACAAGGCCAGATTGAAGGCGAGACTTTGCTGACGATCGTTAGCGGCGCGAACACAAATTTTGACCGTTTGCGCTATATCTCTGAGCGCACCGAAATTGGCGAGAAACGTGAGGCTGTGTTGAGCGCGGTGATCCCCGAGCGGCCGGGTGCTTTCAAAACGTTTTGCCAGGCTATCGGCAAGCGCAATATCACGGAGTTTAATTACCGTTACTCAGACGCGAATAAGGCTCGGGTCTTTGTGGGGTTGAGTGTCAACCCGGCCGGCGATGACTTGGAGCACCTATTGTTGTCCTTGCGCGAGACGGGTTATCAGGTCGAAGATTTGACCGACAATGAAATGGCAAAACTGCACGTGCGCTTTATGGTTGGAGGTCATGTTCCTCTGAAAGCCGGTGAAGAATTGGTGTATCGATTTGAGTTTCCGGAGCGGCCTGGCGCTTTAGCGAAGTTTTTATCCGTCCTTGGGCAGCGTTGGAACATCAGTTTGTTCCACTATCGTAACCACGGAGCGGCCTATGGTCGCGTATTGGTTGGTTTTCAGGCGGGTAAGAAAGACGAGCCCTTGCTAGAGGATGCGTTTAATCGCCTTGGTTACCGGTTTTGGAATGAAACCAACAACACGGCCTACCAGCAATTTTTGGCCAGCACCGATCAGGACGCGTTGCTCGCTTAGTGTCTGCGGCTGGAGATTTTTTTTTGGCACGTGCTTGCCTATCCCTGCGGGCGGTGCTAATTTGTTCGGCCGAATGTGAATAATGCACATTATTACAAGCGAGCCCTCCGTCAGAGAGGAGCCGATATTAGGAAGTGGGTTAAGTCGTGAAACGTAAACCGGATGCTTTAGTTATACTCGCTTTTTGCTTTGTGGTGGGGGCTTTGTTGTCTGTGGTGGGACCTGTTTTCGTCGATAAGACGCAGGCTCACAACACCGAAGCGTTGCTGCGAGCGGGCGTTTACTCAGAGTAAGATTGTCGGAAGCGCAAGACGCGCGATTCCGTAATCAACAGATCCAAGGCGATGTCGTGATCCTCGACAGGGACGGCCTCAACCTCTTGGCAGTCAAAGGCCAAACCTATTTTTAGAGCGTCTGAAGCCTGTGCAAGGCTTGTGTCATAATACCCTCCGCCCATCCCCAAGCGATGGCCCTTGCGATCGAAGCCCAGCAATGGCATAAACACGACATCCAGCTGTTCAATGGCGAGCTCTTGGCTGCTTTGTGGTGGTGTTGGAATGCCCAGTGTTTCGGTCTGCAAGATCGCGCCGGGCTCCCACAGTCTGAAGATGAGTCGGCGATTGGCTTGAATGCAGGGTAGGTAGATTTGGCTGCCACTCTGCCACAGCACTGCTGCAAGGGCTTGGGTAGGAAGTTCTTGTGGCAGGGGCGCGTACAGGCCCACCTTAAGCCCTGCGATTGCCAGTTCGCTTGCGAATTGCGCGACCTGCTTTCCTGCAAGCGTTTTGATCGTGCTCGAAATGCCACTACGCCGCTGTTTAAGTTCGACTCTGAGCGCTTTTTTCTGCTCGGCGATGCTTGTCTTCATCTCAAAAATTCCACGATCACTTGGTGGTGTACCCCGACAACGAGCGTGGCCTTGGGTTCTAGAATGGATCCTGCCATGGGTGAGTATTCGATCTCAAGTGTGTGCAGGACCTGCCTGAGTTTAAGGTGTTGACGCAATGCTGCACAGTGGATCGAAAAGGACTCCCAACATACCGCTGACAGAGGCGCCCTTGAACCCAACGGTTCAAGGCGGGACTTACTGCAGTGCTTTAGGCTTTCCGACGGGCGGACGTGCACACCGACGCTGCGAGCTTGCCCCTGATTTACTGATATCGGCTCGCGGACACAAAAGTCTGGCGCATATGCCAGGAATCCGTCCTAAGTATAACCGATTCGCGGCAACGATACCGCGAATTAATTAATCTTTAGTTGACGTAGCTCATACAGCGCTTCTTCGATTTTCTCGCACAGTTTGGCCGACGAGGCCGTGTCGACCGAGTCTTGCGCCTGCCCTAAAGAGGCTTTGTGTTCGCGACTGAGTTTGAGTAGTTCGTGACTAATATTGAGCGCAGCCATAATGGCGATACGATCAAGGCCGACCACTTTGCCGGAGGCTTTGATGTTGCGCATTTGTTGGTCCAGGTAGCGTGCCGAGAGCGTGAGGTCCTCGCGCTCTTCGTCAGGGCAAGCGATCTGATACTGCTTGTCGAGCAGGCTGATAGTGACGCCTGAGGGCTTGTTCACGCGCTGCGCTCCATCGCTTGTAATTTCGCTAAAACGCTAGAGACTTTATTTTTGACAGCTTGGTTCTGCTCGATCAAGGTTTGTCGCTCACGATACCAACTGCTACGTTGTTCCAGTAGCATCTGGTTTTCGGCGTTGAGCTCTTTGCACAGGGCAATCAGCTGGTCGATTTTCTGCTCTAGGGCTTCGGGTTTATGTGAAGGCATTTGCGGTATACCGATGAATTCTCGGTTACTATAGTAGGGACATCGTTTTAGGTCAACGCGCACAGGAGCGTGTTGCGACAAGGTAGTATTTTATGTGGATAGAAAGTGACGAAGTGCTGGCCAGTGACTTCGATCAGGTCGCTGATCTGTTTTTGATGGAGGGCGTGGATTTGTCGCCATCCGAATGGCACGGCTGCGTGGTGGGTCTGTTAGTCTCGGGGCTGCGGGAGGACGATTTGTTGGCGGCGATGGGGCACGCCCTAAAAGAGTCGATTACTGGGGATTTGATGGTTGCCACCGAACAGGCGGCCGCGGCGAGTTTGCGCGCCTTGTGTGATCCGGACTATGGATTTTCGCCTCTAGTGCCTGACGATGACGACGAATTGGAGATCCGCTCGGAAGGTTTAGCTTTGTGGTGCGAGGGGTTCCTCAAGGGTTTTGCTGCAGGCGTCACGCAATCGGATCAGGTGACTACGGAGTCAGCAGAGATTCTCAGAGACCTCGCTCAAATCGCCCGAGTCGAGGTGAGCGACTTCGACGATTTCGATGAGCAAGAGAATGATTTTTTTGAACTGCTGGAATACGTTCGAGTGGTTGTCCTGAATTTGTACTCCACCTATGCGCTCGACGAAGACGAACTCTCTGTGGAAGATGAGCACGAGCGTATCTGGCACTAATACTGAGTCATGCTCATGTCTTCTGTAAATTATACCGCCCGCCGACAGCGCTTAATGGCCGCAATGTTAGACAATGCGGTAGCCTTAGTGCCTGCAGCTTCGCTAAAAATTCGAAGTCGTGATACCCACTTCCGGTTTCGCCAAGACAGCGATTTCTGGTACCTCAGCGGGTTCGATGAGCCTGATGCGCTGATCGTATTGGTTCCCGGGCGTCAACATGGCGAAGCCATTTTGTTTTGTGCCGAGCCCGATCCCAAAACAGCCTTATGGGAGGGCGAGCAAATTGGTCCTGAGCGCGCAGTCAGTGACTACGGCTTTGACGATGCTTTTCCTCTGGACGATATCGATGACATTTTGCCGGGCTTAATGGAGGGGCGCGAGCACGTGTATTACTCGGTCGGCCTCAGGTCCGATTTTGACCAGCGGGTGCTGAGTATTTTGGCGCATTTGCGTCAGCATGCTTCGAGTTTACGTTTGGCTCCGGGCGATTTGATTGATTTGCATCGTCTGCTGCACGAGCAACGTCTGATCAAGGACTTAGCCGAACTTGCTGTGATGCGCAAGGCTGCTGAAATTACGGTCGCAGGCCACAAAGCGGCTATGCGAGCGGCTGCTCCCGGTGTGTATGAGTACCAGTTGGAGGCCGAGTTGCAGTATGTATTTGGTCGACACGGCGCACGTGAGCAGGCTTATGCACCCATCGTTGGAAGTGGGCCAAATACCTGCACTTTGCATTACGACAAAAACAGTCGATGTCTGCGCGATGGGGAGTTGGTGCTGATCGATGCCGGTTGCGAGTACCAAATGTATGCGGCCGACGTAACCCGAACCTTCCCAGTGAGCGGTCGGTTTAGCCCAGAGCAGAGAGCTGTCTACAATATCGTGTTGCAGGCCCAGCAAGCCGCGATCGAGCAATTGCAGGTGGGCCTACCGTGGCAAGCCAGTCACGATGCTAGCGTGCGAGTGATCACCGAAGGTTTGTCAGAGCTGGGTATTTTGCAAGGACGCGTGGAAGACTTGATTGAAGTCAAAGCCTATCAGTCGTTCTACATGCATCGTGTTGGGCATTGGCTGGGGCTTGATGTTCACGACGTGGGCGATTACCAGCGAAACGGGAACTGGCGCGATTTGCGGGCCGGTATGGTAACAACCGTAGAGCCTGGGATTTACATTGCTGCTGACAACACCAGCGTGAATGAATGTTGGCGCGGCATTGGTATCCGAATTGAAGACGATGTTCTGATTGGTGAAAATGGCCCCGAAGTGCTGACTCAGCTGGCCCCTAAAACGATTGAAGAGATCGAGTTGTGGATGAATCAATAAGACCAAACATCGGCATTGTCGGCGGTGGCATGGTGGGTTTGCTTGCCGCTTTGGCCTTCGAGGATGCTTTTTCGGCGAGCTGTGCTATTCATGTTTTTGATGTTGCGCCACTCGACTTAGAGCGCCCTTTGTCTCAGCCGTCTTTTGACGACCGATCGACGGCTTTAAGCTTTGACACCTTAGGGTACATGAGCGGTCTAGGACTGTTGGAGATATCTCGGCAAGCTTGTCCAATTCAGTCTATTCACGTTTCTAATAAGGGGCGCATGGGTTCGGCTGTGTTGACCGCCGAGCAAGTCAACTGGCCGCAGCTCGGCGGTGTTATCGAAAATCGGCTTCTGGGCGAGGCGCTCGCTGGGCGACTCAAGCACAGTCGAGTACGCGTGCATGCGCCGAGAGAAATTAAGCATATCAATCCCAAATCTTGCGGCGTAGAACTGTTTGACGCTCAGGGCGAGGCGATGTTTCTGGACTGTCTGATTATTGCCGACGGTGGCCAATCTGCTTTGGCGCAGCGTTTGGGTATGTTGCGTGAGTCTAAGTCCTACGCGAACAGCGCGCTTATTGCCAATGTCGCTACCGCGATGCATCACGGTCACTGTGCGTATGAGCGTTTCAGCGAACAGGGGCCGATGGCGATGCTACCTCTAGGCAGCGCGGATGGCGTAAATCGTTGCGCCTTAGTCTGGACTGCGCCTAAGAACCAAATTGATGAGCTCATGGCGCTCACGGATCGGGAATTTTGCAGAAGTTTAGAAGCTCAGTTTGGCTATCGATTGGGGCGTATCGAACAAGTGGGTACGCGCAGCGTTTATCCTCTACAGATGATGCATCGTATCGAGCAAGTGCGGGCGGGTATCGTCGTCTTGGGTAACGCAGCGCATACCCTGCACCCTGTTGCCGGCCAAGGGTTTAATTTATCGGTGCGGGATATTCGAAGCCTGACCGATGTGCTGTCACAATGCGTGCACAACAATGATTTTTCGAGCGCGGCGCTGTCGTCCTATGCGCAACGTAGAGCTGTGGATCAATGGCGTACGGTTAATGCCAGTGATCTACTGCCTGACCTGTTTCAGTACACTGGGGTGGTGGGTGCTGTGCGCAATTTTGCTTTGGGTTTGATGGACGTGATACCTGCGTTTAAGCAGCGTTTTACAGCGATCGCGGCGGGCGCTATTGGCGAGGGCGACTATGTCTAATTACTGTGATGTTGTGATTGTTGGTGGCGGCTTGGCGGGCGCTAGCCTCGCCCTCGCCTTAGACGGTCAAGGCGTTGATGTGGCGATTATCGAGCGCGGCTCATGGGCTGAGAGACATAGCGAGGAGCCCCAAACGGTACACGATTATGATACTCGAGTGAGTGCGGTGGCTGCCAATTCTTGGCGGTTTCTGGGTGAGCAGGGGCTGGATTTGCAGGCAATTCGTCGTCAACCGTATCAGTCGATGCAGGTGTGGGACGGCGAGGGAACAGGCTTGGTGCAATTTGATGCCGCTGAGCTGCAAGTCGATGACTTGGGTGCGATCGTAGAGAACTCTGTACTCTTGGCCACTTTGCATGACAAATTGAAACAGAGTCGCGTGCGGACGTTGATGTTAGAAGAAATCGATGCCATTGAAACCAGCGAATCTGAGGTGCGAGTTGAATTAAAGTCCGGTCAAACTTGGTGTGCCCAGCTCTTGGTTGGAGCCGATGGCGCGCTATCGACAATTCGGCAATACATGGGGGTCGACGTGGTCGAATGGCCCTACGGCCAGTCTGCGATTGTTGCGACGGTTCAAACTGAGCGGTCGCACGAGCAGGTGGCGCGACAGTGGTTTTTGCGCACGGGTCCCCTCGCATTTTTGCCCCTACGTCATCCAAGTGGGCAATTTGTATCGATTGTATGGTCAGCCCACGAGGACGAGGCCGCGCGCTTGATGCAGCTTGGTGACCGTGAGTTCGCACAGGCGCTTGAGCAAAAAAGTGAGATTCAGTTAGGTGCGATCAAGGCGGTATCACAGCGTACCTGTGTGCCTTTGCGTCAGCGTCATGCGATGAACTATCAAGCCAAGCGTTGCGTGTTGGTGGGCGATGCTGCGCATACTATTCACCCTTTAGCGGGGCAGGGAATTAATCTAGGCTTTGCCGATGTGGCGGTGCTGGCCGAAGAGTTGAGCCGAGCCTCCAACAGGGGTTTAGATCTGGGGTCTTCTCTGGTGTTGGCGCGTTATCAGCGTCGCCGTAAAACCGATAATTTGGTCGTTGCTGGGGCCATGGAGGGTTTTGTTCGCTTATTTGATCAGCCTAATCCTCTCGTGCGCTGGGTGCGCAATGCGGGAATGTCGACGTTTAACAAGCTAAGTCCTGTAAAACGTAAAGTGGCCAGAATCGCAATGGGTCTCGCCTGATTGTCTTTCTGTAGGTCTAGGGTAGAATACGCTTTTCTAATTGGGGGAAAACCATGAGCCAATCACCAGCAGAATTACGTTACGTTAGCAGTCACGAGTGGATCCGCGTTGAAGACGACGGCACAGCGACCATCGGTATCACCAATCATGCACAAGAGGCCCTGGGTGATGTGGTGTTTGTTGAGCTCCCCGAGGTAGGTGCACAGCTAGGCGCTGGCGACGAAGCGGGTGTCGTGGAATCGGTCAAAGCGGCCTCAGACATTTATGCCCCAATTGGGGGCGAAATTATTGCTGTCAACGACAATCTCGAAGACAACCCTGAAGTGATTAATGAAGATCCCTACGGTGATGGTTGGTTCTTTAAAATGCGTCTAGACGATCCCAGCAGTATTGATGAGCTGCTCACCGCAGAGCAATACGACGCCAGTTGTGAGGACTAGTCTCTAAAACTTAAAATTCCCCAGCCGCGCTCGGTCGCGATCTGCCGCAAGGTGTCATCGGGATCGACTGCGATGGGGTGCTGTACTTGCTCGAGAAGAGGTAAGTCATTGCGAGAATCGCTGTAGAAGTAGTGCTCGGTAGATTGTAGCTCTGGCTTGCCTCGCAACCATTCCTCGAGGCGCGCGACCTTCCCTTCCGCAAAGCTGGGTGTGCCCTGGGGCTCGCCGGTGTAGCGACCGTCCACGATTTCCGCTTCTGATGCAATTAATTCATCGATACCAAAGGCTCTGACAATTGGCTCAGTAATGAATCGGCTGGTGGCGGTAATCACCAAGCAGGTATCGCCTTTGGCGCGATGCTGATCAATGCAAGCTTGGGCTCGAGGCAGCATGTGAGCCGCTATATGGGTCCGGAAGAACGCAGTGTGAAGCGCCGTCACTTCGCGCGTGCTCAGCCCTTTAATCGTGCTGAGAACGAAACGCAGGTACGCTTGAATATCCAACCTTGCTAATTTGTAATCTTGGTAAAATTGATCGTTGCGAGCGCGGAATGCGTCGGCTGCTACCAAGCCCTGATCGCAAAGATACTCGCCCCATTGGTGGTCAGAGTCAGTGCCTAAGAGCGTGTTATCAAGGTCAAAAATTGCCAGTGCCATAGTATGCCTTTAGGTGAGAATGTCGATCAGGCAGTCGCGAAAACCCGACTCCGTGCTATAGTGGCAAGGTTAACATGAAATCTACGGAAAAGAGGCGAGTCGTGATTGACGAAGATGGTTTTCGGCCGAATGTCGGCATTATCATCTGTAACGACCTCGGCAAAGTGTTTTGGGCCCGTCGTATTGGCGGTAAAAACGGTTGGCAATTTCCGCAAGGAGGGATTGATTCAGGCGAGACCCCTGAACAGGCCTTGTATCGAGAATTGCAAGAAGAGGTTGGATTACAGGCGCACCACGTAGAGATACTGGGGCAAACAGATCGCTGGTTGCGGTATCATTTGCCGCGGCAGTACTGGCGTAAAGGTCCCGGGCCGAAATGCGTGGGTCAAAAGCAAAAATGGTTTTTGTTACGATTGTTGGCAACTGATGACGCCATTCAATTGGATGGTCATGGTGCGCCAGAGTTTGATCATTGGGAGTGGGTGGACTACTGGCATCCCATTGGTCAGGTGATACATTTTAAACGAGAAGTATACCGGCTGGCGATGCAGGAACTTGCGGATTGCGCGCCAGTAGACGTGACTTTGCAGCAGGATTAAAAAAGCTATGATGCTGGAGATGTTGCGCAGTATTGTGCAACGTGTAAACGCCGCCGAATCGCTCGAAGAGGCGCTTAAAATCATCGTGACCCGGGTACGCGACGCCATGGGGACGCAGGTGTGCTCGGTGTATTTGCGTGATCCAGTAACCAATCGCTTGGTGTTTCGAGCGACCGAGGGTCTTAACAAAAATCAGATCGGCTTGTTAAGTCTTGCGCACGATGAGGGTCTCGTGGGTTTGGTGGCCACTCGCGAAGAGCCGGTGAATCTTGATAACGCCTCTGAACACCCACACTTCCAATTGCTATCTGGTATTGGTGAGGAGCCTTTTCATGCCTTCCTAGGTGTGCCGATTATTCACCACAAGATTGTGTTGGGCGTGCTCGTGGTGCAGCAAGCTCAGCGGCGGCGATTTGACGAGAGTGATGAAGCGTTTTTAGTGACGATGTCCGCGCAGTTGGCGGGCGTTATCGCGCACGCTCAGGTGACCGGATCAATTCAGGAAGAATATGCTGATGCCGGCGCCAGCCCTCAGGGGTCGACTCGGGTCACCGGTATCGGTGGGTCACCGGGCGTGGCCGTGGGTCAGGTGGCGGTGGTGTCCCCTGTTGCTGATCTTTACGCAGTGCCTAAGAAACAAACGAGCGACCGGCGTGCAGAGTTGCGTGCGTTTAAACAAGCTTTGGAGTCGGTACGAGCTGATGTGCGTGCGGTGTCAAAGAATTTGGCTGAACAGTTAAACGCTGAAGATCGGGCGCTGTTCGACGTTTATTTGAGTATTTTGGATGATTCCACGATTGGCGCTGAGGTCGCAACGCTCATTAAAGCGGGCAATTGGGCGCAGGGTGCTTTGAGTCAGGTGATGATTGAACATATTCGTCACTTTGAACAAATGGAGCACTCTTATCTGCGCGAGCGTGCGGTTGATGTCAAAGATCTGGGGACGCGAGTACTCAGCTATCTGCAAGCAGAGGCGCATGACAAGCGAGAGTACTCTGATCGTGTGGTGTTGGTAGGTGAGGAACTGACCGCGTCGATGCTGGGCGAGGTGCCCCGAGAAAACCTGGTTGGCCTAATATCTGTCCGAGGTTCGGGTAATTCTCATGTCGCAATTTTAGCGCGAGCGATGGGTATTCCCACTCTGATGGGCGCAGTGGATTTACCCTATACGCGTCTTGAAGGTAAGACCGTTATTATCGATGGCTATAACGGCGTCGTGCATTTAAATCCGACCACCATGCTGTTGGAGCGCTTCGAAGAGCTGGTGGCACAAGAGGCGGCTTTAAGCAAAGACCTGGAGTCCTTACGCGATGTGGATTGCGAAACAGCCGATGGTCGACGCATTCCCCTGTATGTCAACACGGGCTTGATGGCGGATGTGGCGATTTCGCTCGACCGCGGCGCGGAAGGGGTGGGTTTATACCGAACGGAAGTGCCATTTTTGATGCAAGAGCGCTTTCCCAGCGAGGAAGAGCAGCGACAGCTTTACCGACAGCAGCTCGAGGCTTTTGCGCCCAAAGCAGTGACCATGCGGACCTTGGACATTGGGGGTGACAAAGCTTTGCCCTATTTTCCGATTGACGAGGCAAACCCTTTTCTAGGATGGCGTGGCTTGCGGGTGACTCTCGACCATCCCGAAATCTTCCTCGCCCAAGTTCGAGCGATGATGAAGGCAAACGCAGGTCTGGGTAATTTGCGTATTATGTTGCCCATGGTCAGTAACATGTCTGAGTTGCAAGAGGCCTTAGACCTGGTGGAGCGTTGTTATCAAGAGCTGCTGCAGGAGGGGTATGAGCTGGGCTCTCGACCACCGGTTGGCGTTATGGTTGAAGTGCCTGCGGCGGTTTATCAAGCGCGAGCTTTGGCCAGGAAAGTGGATTTTTTGAGTGTAGGCTCGAATGACCTAACGCAATATTTGCTGGCGGTGGACCGCAATAATGCGCGGGTGGCAGATTTGTATCACGCCTACCATCCCGCCGTGATCCAGGCCTTAAAGTTGGTGGCCGAAGGGGCTCAGGCAGAAGGTAAGCCTGTCAGTATCTGTGGTGAATTGGCGGGTGATCCCAGTGCTGCCGTGTTATTGGCGGCAATGGGTTATGACACTTTGTCGATGAACTCGATCAGTTTGCCCAAGGTGAAAAAGGCGCTGCGCTCGGTCTTGCTGGATGATGCTCGCGACTTGCTGAATGACGTTGTGGACATGGATCACTCAGAGCAAATTCAAGCAGCGCTTGGGGCGTTCTTGTCTGAGCGCGGGATGCAACAATTTGTGCCTGTCAGTCTGGACGAGGCGGTGGGCCTGGCACCGTAAACGCAAACGCTCTTTCGCTGCTGACATTGCCGCTGGCATCGATCGAACGTTCGTGGCAAGTCAAATCTCGCTGATTGTTCATGGTAATAAGGGTCTGTGCTCTGGTGCCGTAGGTGGGCGTCTTGATCCATTGCGCGCTCAAGGCCCGCAGCCAGCTTTCCTCCATGTCGGTAGGGGCAAAGTTGCTGAGATCGTCTTGGGTGCAGGTGTCGGCTGTGACCCAGCTAAAATCTTCCAGGCTGGGTTGGTCGAGTTGAAGTTGTTTGGCTAGGCGCTGTTTGGCTAGGCGTAGTTTTGGCCACGGCGTGTTCAGCGAGGCATTGCCCAGTCCATAAATACCGCTGGCGAGGTGGCGATGCTCAAAGCCCTTAGGACCTCGATTGCTGGCCCAAATCAACTGAGTCTGATCGCCAAATAACACATTGTAACCGCTGTACAGAGACGCACTTTGTTCCAGGGTTTTGAGAAGCTCGCTGCTGGTGACGTGGGTGTTCAGCCACAGGCCAGGGAGGTTGCCTCGTGAGGTGCTTGTGTTTTGCGGCGCTGTCTCGCGGACATTCGTTATGGCTGCGAAGCGCCCCCGCTGATTGACGCCCAGCCAGGTACCGCCGGCCTGCAAGTCCCGGCCTGCGAGCAGGCCAGGTTGGTCCGGCCAATAATGCATGGCGAGCGTTTCGCGCTGGTAAAATTCGTCGCGATTGGCAACAATAACCAGTGGCAGATGACGGTGCGCTTGCCACGCGATAGCAATAAGGCACATGGCAGTTTATCCTGCTAAAAACACACAGGTTACACCAATCTTTGGCGCAGGGGTGCTACCCTAGGCGCTTTTTAACGAGGCTTTCACTATGCTGGCTTACCCCGCCATCGATCCCGTCGCGCTCGAATTAGGGCCTTTAAAGATACATTGGTATGGCTTGACCTATTTGGCCGGTTTGGCGTTCGCTTGGTGGTTGGCGCAACGAGAGTGCCGTCGGCCGGGCTCGGTGTGGCGCGAGGCTTGGGTCGATGATCTTATTTTTTACGCAGCCATCGGCATTGTGTTGGGTGGGCGGCTGGGCTACATCTTGTTTTACGGTACTGATCGCTTGTTGGCCGATCCGAGCTGGGCTTTGCGTGTGTGGGAAGGGGGTATGTCCTTTCATGGTGGGTTGTTGGGTGTGATCGCTGCCGTGTATTACCTATCCAAGACACGCAAGGTGGCCTTGGGGGATCTTCTCGATTTTGTCGCACCACTTGCGCCTATTGGCTTGGCGCTGGGGCGTTTGGGGAATTTTATTGGGCAGGAGTTGTGGGGCCGTGCGGCCACCGTACCTTGGGCCATGGTGTTCCCCAATGACCCGATGCAACTACCCAGGCATCCATCGCAGCTCTATCAGTTTGGGCTTGAAGGCGTAACCCTGTTTGCTGTGGTCTACTGGTTTACGCGACAGCGGCGGCCTCGCTGGTCGGCCGCGGGGTTGTTTGCCTTGGGGTATGGCTGTTTGCGCTTTCTTGCTGAATTTTTTCGCGAACCCGATGCGCATTTGGGGTTTCAGGCGTTTGGCTGGATGACGCGAGGTCAAATTTTGTGTGTGCCCATGATACTCTTGGGTCTGTATTTACTGTGGTGGGCGTATTCACACGGCTCGTCAAACAAACAGCGGGGTTAGGACGTCATTTATGAAGGTTTACTTGGAATTGCTGCGGGACATTATGGCGCAGGGTGTCGATAAATCGGATCGCACGGGGACGGGCACGCGCTCGGTATTTGCGCGTCAGTTTCGGCACGATTTGAATGACGGTTTTCCGCTTCTGACCACCAAAAAATTGCATTTTAAAAGTATTGCGAACGAGCTGATCTGGTTTTTAAGGGGTGATACCAATACAGCGTGGTTGCGTGAAAACGGTGTGTCAATTTGGGATGAGTGGGCGACCGAAGAGGGGGACTTAGGTCCGATTTATGGTGCGCAATGGCGAGCGTGGCCAACCGCCGATGGCGGTAGCGTGAATCAAATTGATTACGTTGTCGACTGTCTGAAAAATAAGCCTGATTCGCGCCGGATTCTGTTCCACGGTTGGAATGTCGAGTACTTGCCCGACGAAACTTTGAGTCCGCAAGACAACGTAAAACAGGGCAAAATGGCCTTGCCGCCCTGTCATCTTTTGTATCAGTTTTATGTGGCTAATGGGCGTCTATCTGCCCAGCTCTACATTCGCTCGAGCGATTCGTTCCTGGGTTTGCCCTACAACCTTGCCAGTTTGGCATTGCTCACCCACATGCTCTGTCAGCAATGCGATTTGCTCCCCGGGGAGGTCATTATTAGTACCGGCGATTCGCACATCTACAGCAATCATTTTGAGCAGGTGGCGACACAGCTTGAGCGTGAGCCGCGAGCCCTGCCGACGCTGCAGATTATCCGCAAACCTGATTCTATTTACGATTATCGGTTTGAGGATTTCGAGATCATTGGTTACGAGCCGCACGCACACATCGCGGGTGCGGTGGCAGTATGAACAGGCCTTTAGTTTCCGCGGTTTTTGCGATCGCCGCTAATGGTGTAATTGGGCGTCAAGGTGATTTGCCTTGGCATGTGCCGACCGACTTGGCGTTTTTCAAGCGTGTTACTTTAGGAAAGCCCATGATCATGGGTCGCCTTACCTTCGAGTCCCTACCTGGGCTGTTGCCGAACCGGCAATGTATCGTTGTGTCGTCTGGGCAGCCTAAACTGCCCGAGGGCGTGATTTTGTGCGCCAGTATTGAACAGGCTCTGGACGCTGCACGGCGGTTTTGCACGGTCGACCAGAACGAAATAATTATCGCTGGTGGATCGCAAATATACGCGTCAGCACTGCCTTTCACGGATCGTTTAATCGTCACGCACATCGATGCTGAGCCCGAGGGTGATACGGTGCTCGATTGCATTGACTGGGGGCAGTGGGAGGCGGTGACTTCCGAGCATCCACAGCAGTCTGAAAAGGATGAATTTTCTTGTCATTTTGTCACATATAAGCGCAAGGATGGTGAGTCTCAGTAAAAACCGATACGGTGCCGGTGTTACCTTGCTGGGCTGATGCGGAGAAATGTGTAACCGATCTACACAAACGCAAAAACACTTGGAAATGTGCGAGAGATTTCATTGAAAATTGCCATGTTGTACGTTTAAATCGGGGGCACGGATTACCGTTATCGGTGGGGTTTAACGCGAGCTTGTTGAGCCCCTTTTTTATCAGATTCTAAAATCACACAAGTTGGACTATAGGATAAGCAACCCTCATGACTACGCATCGACTAAAATCTGTGTTGATGGCTACTGTTGTTGCGACCGGGGCTTTTTGCTCGGTAGCATCGCAAGCCAACACATTAGACGCCATCATAAAAGTTGGCGAAGAGAAAACTGCTGCTGCTAAACAGTCTCAAGCGAAGATCGACCGCTTAGCGGAAGAAGCACGTGATCTGCTGACGGACTACAAAACAGTAATGAAGCAAGTAGACGGTTTAAAGGTCTACAACGCACGTTTGCAGCGTCAAATCGACAACCAAGAGCGCCGTATCGCTGACATCGATAATTCGATCGATGAAGTGACGGTGATTCAGCGTCAAATGATGCCTTTGGTTATCCGGATGATCGACGGTCTAGAGCAGTTCGTTGAGCTGGATGTGCCTTTCAACTTAGACGAGCGTCGTGCGCGCATCGAGTTTTTGCGCGATAACGTCGACCGATCTGACATCACAGTGGCAGAAAAATTCCGTCAGGTATTAGAGGCTTATAATATCGAGCTTCAATACGGTCGCGGTATGGAGACATACAGCGACACGATCGAACTCAATGGCGTAACTCGCGACGTCGACTTCCTGCGTATTGGTCGTGTGTCTTTGGTTTATCAAACGACCGATGGTGAAGAAAGTGGTGTTTGGAATCCCGACACCAAGTCTTGGGATAACCTGCCTGCAGGCGATTACGCTGCTGCGATTCGCAAGGGCGTTCGTATTGCCAAGAAACAAGCCACAATTGAACTCCTAAACATGCCTGTAGCTGCACCGGAGGCTAACTAATGAAAGCGTTAAATAAAATTTTTGCAGCCCTGACTTTGGGCGGTGCTCTGGTCGTTTCAGGTGTGACCTTTGCGCAAGATGCAGCCGAGGCCCCCGCAGAACCACAAGTTGACCCTCGTGCGGAAGCCGCCGCAAACTTAGAGCAGTTGCTCCAGTTTGTTAAGCAGGGCCAGGCAACCGACGCCAAAGAGAACAAAGCTCGTGAAGCGCGTTTTGCCAAAGCAAAAGCGGATCAGGCGCGTCTGTTGAAAGAAGCGGAAGCCGAGCGTGAGCGTCAAGAGCGGTTAAGTACTCAGCTTGAAAACAAATTTGAAGACAACGAGCTGTTGATTGCTGCGAAGCAAAAGCAGTTGAAAGAAAAGTTGGGTGCTTTGACCGAGTTGTTCGGACACTTGACTGCGGCGGCAGGGGACTTGTCTTCCAATATCGAAGTGTCGCTGGTGTCTTCACAGTACGCAAACCGTGAAGGTTTCTTGAAAGATCTGATTGCGAAAATGTCAGGTTCTGACAAGTTGCCTCGCATCGAGGAAATCGAGCGCGTATGGTACGAGCTGCTTCGAGAAATTACCGAAACGGGCAACGTCGTTAAGTTCACCGCAGAGGTCGCTACGCCCTCAGGTGAGCGCGCTCCTCGCGATGTGATTCGTGTGGGTGCGTTTAACATTGTCGATACCAACGGTAACTACTTGGCCTACAACAACGGTAACCTGAGCGAATTGCCACGTCAGCCCGCGGGTTCATACACCGGTTGGGCCGCCGACTTAGCTAACGCGTCAAGCGGTATGTATCAGTTTGGTATTGACCCAACTGGACCCACCGGTGGTTCATTCCTAGCCGCCATCATTGATTCGCCCACGCTGGAAGAGCGCTGGCATCAAGGTGGTGCGGTGGGTTATGCCATTACCGCGGTGGGTGTGTTTGCGCTGCTGCTTGCTGTGTACCGTTTGATTGCTTTGTCTTTGGTTTCAAGCAAGGTGAATGCACAGTTGAAAGCGTCTTCAGCCAACACCAACAACCCATTGGGTCGTGTATTGAAAATTCACGAAGACAACCCATCGATGGATCCAGAGACCTTGGAGCTGAAGATGGCAGAAGGTGTTATGCGTGAAACTCCGAAGCTGGAGTCGGGCTTGACGCTGCTCAAGATCATCGCGGCAGTGGCACCTTTGATGGGTCTCTTGGGTACGGTAACGGGTATGATTATTACCTTCCAGGCCATTACGATCTTCGGTGCAGGTGATCCTAAAGCCATGGCGGGCGGTATTTCGAGCGCATTGGTAACGACGGTTCTTGGTCTGCTCGTAGCAATCCCAACGGTCTTGTTGCACACCTTGGTAAATGGTCGTGCGCAGCGTGTGATTCACCTGCTGAACGAGCAAGCGACCGGCATCATTGCCGAGCACTCCGAGACGTCTCATAAGTAGGAGCTAGACTATGTCTGGAGGCATTACTGAAACCATTCTCGCCTTTATGGATAAAGGCGGGAATGTACTCTGGCTGATCGCCATGCTTGTGTTCGTTATGTGGACCCTGATCTTTGAGCGTTTTTGGTTCTTCACCTTCGTCTGGCGCGCTGAGCGTCGCTTGTTGATTGACAAGTGGGAGAGTCGTGCAGAACGCCAGTCTTGGAACGCAAAGCAGATACGCACGCGTTTGGTGTCGCAGAGTAAAGAAGTGATTAACAACAATATGCCCATCATTACCACGATGGTTGCCTTGTGCCCGCTGTTGGGTCTACTGGGTACCGTGACCGGTATGATCGAAGTGTTTAACGTAATGGCTGTAACCGGTGGTGGCGATGCGAAGTCCATGGCTGGCGGGGTCGAGCGTTCAACAATTCCTACAATGGCGGGAATGGTGGCGGCGCTGTCCGGTTTGTTTGCGAATACCTATTTGCAAAGGATCGCGGAGCGCGAGCAGGAATCACTTGAGGATCAATTGACGGCAGATCATTAATGGTCTGGCGACACAAAGGACTTTCGACCAATGCGCAAACTTGCGAAACAAAAAGAAGAAGATGGAGCGGAAATTGATCTAACGCCAATGCTTGATGTGGTGTTTATCATGCTGATCTTCTTTATCGTTGTTGCCTCTTTTATCAAAGAGGCCGGGATCGATGTGAATCGTCCCGATAACTCCAAGTCGGATCCAAGCGATGCGACCAGTATTTTGGTAAATATTCGCAGCGATAATCAAATTTGGATGGAGAACCGTCGTGTAGACGTGCGATCTGTTCGAGCAAACATTCAACGTCTGCTGGCGAGTGATCCCGAACAGGCGGTCACCATTAAGGTGGAAAAAGGCGCTCGAGCAAATGCTGTGGTTGACGTCGCTGACGCCGCTCGTGAAGCGGGTGCCGGTGCGGTGAACTGGGCGAGCGCTGGAGGTAAAAAATGAGCATGAGAGATCAAGCCGCGCGACGTCGCAGTGCTAATGACGAGGGGCAGATCGACTTAACCCCTATGCTTGATGTGGTATTCATCATGCTGATCTTCTTTATCGTGACGTCATCGTTCGTGAAAGAGCCGGGTGTTGAACTGTTTAAGCCACAAGCCTCGACTATGGAAGCGTGTGAAAGAGGGACGATTATTTTTGCGGTAGATGGTCAGGGCGACATTTACTACAACAAAAATAAGGTGCCTTTAGATCGCGTGAATCGTGTAACCGAAGCGGCTAAAAAAGAGGCTCCGCAAGCCAACCTTGTAATTCAGGTGGATCAAGATACCCCTGCTTATGCGGTTGAGGAGCTGATTGACGAGGTGCGTCCACTGTTGACAGCACCACCCTGTATTTCTACGGATGATGAGGTGTAATCGAGATGGGCAATAGTATTGTGAGGGTTATTATAGCCGCGCTGGTAGCGGTTCCCGTCGCAGTCGGCCTGTTTTTTGTGATGCAGAGCCTAATTGACCGTGAATACGAGCAAGAAGAAATCAAATCACGAAAAATTGCCGATATTGTCGTTCCCAACAAAGAAATTGAAGTGAACGTCAAAGAGCTTAAGCCAGAGAAAGTTGAGGACCCTGAAGAGCCGCCACCAGAAATGCAGCCTTTGGAGTTCGATATGGATATGGATGTGGATGTGGTGAATTTGGCACCTACCGCCAAGGTAGATGTCACGATTAACTCATCGGGGATGTCGTCGGGTGACGGTGAGTATTTACCGATCGTAAAAGTTGCGCCGATTTACCCACGTCGCGCTCAAACGCGCGGTATCACCAGCGAAGAACTGTACATCGTCAATCAGTAAGGCATTAACGCTACGCATGCGCTTTTTAAACTCATCAATCTTATTGTGTTGCAGTGCTTTAACCATTTCGGCAACAAAGCTTTCAGAGTGCATATAAAGTACTTTAGCCGCTGGATTATCACGTTTGATCAGATTACCAACAGCATGCATCAAGTGCGTTTTACCCAGACCTACACCACCGTAAATATATAAAGGGTTATAGGCTTTACCAGGGTTCTCACCGACTTGTATGCCTGCAGCACGAGCAAGCTGGTTGGATTTACCTTCAACAAATGAATCAAACGTAAAATCGATGTTGATAGTCTCGG
>JALRFH010000009.1 GCA_023253715.1 Halieaceae bacterium | reverse complement strand
GGCCCAATAAATAGTGTAGGCACGTCCTGTGTGTGCGACTTAACCGTAAATACCGCTGTACCAGGTTTGCGACCGGGTCGCAGCTCAGACACAAGAACGCCTGAGTCGCGCAGTCGTGTGCGAGTTGCGTTCACGTCTGCCGCGCGCCAGGTCAATCCAAAAAAGCTGTCGGGGGTGTTTTGCTCGTCACCGCTTAAGGGATGATAAAGCTCGACAATCAAATCACCACAGCGATAAAAAATTAAGCGCGAATCCCACTTTGGGTTGCTTAAATCCATGCGGCAATCAAGCCCCATGATCGAGCCGTAGAGATACCCGGTGTGTTCGGGTTGAGCGGTTTTGATGACCACATGGTCCAGCCCTGTGACGTCTCGCGGTGTACTTACGGCATCTTGCGAGGGCGCTTCATGCGGCATCATGCTTAGCGATACACCGCGCGTGCGCTCAGTGTTTAGGTGTGCTGCACTATTCTGTGATTCTGGTGCCTCGGCTTCATCTACCGTCAATGAAAACTGCTTAATCCGTCGCTGGGCTTTTGCCCAGTCGTTGCAGGCAAAGGCCATGTGGTGCAGGCCGCTTGCATCGCCGCTTTGGTGCAAGCGCAGCCAGATGTTGCCGGTGTACAGCCATGCCTCGGTTTCAGTGCTCGATGCGCGCTTGCTGACTGTGGTGTTGAACAGGGTTTGATAGTCGTGTACCGCGCTTTCTAGGTCAGTGACTGCGATGCTTACGTGGTCTAGGTTGCTGATAAGGGGCGTCATGGTTGTTCCTGATGTTTGCTTAACTCGAACCTTATCATAGGCGCTCATAAACACAGCCAGCAATCATCAATCGAGTCTAAATGACAGCATTTTGCGCCATATCTTTTAACCACTGTGTGAGTGTGCGCTACAACGCTACTGGAGTATTTTAGGAGGTGTTGCAAATGCGAATACATAAGTGTATCTTTTTGGATACAGCATGCCCCGCACGGTAAAACTAATGCCAGGGTTTAAGCTTTGGCTAGAAGGCATGCCAGACCGTACCACTCAAGTCAGATTAGCAAGGCGCTTGGAAAAGTTGGCAAACGGTCAATTGGGTGACGTAAAGCGTATAAACAGTCGAGTATCGGAGCTTCGTGAAACCTTCGGACCCGGTTGGCGTATGTATTATACAATCATTTCCGAGGATTCGGTGTTGATGCTGTGTGGCGGGACTAAAGCCTCGCAAGAAAGAGATATTGCGCGTGCTAATCGTTTGGCGAACGCCATCAACGAGTGAAGAGCTATGAAAAAAATGAATCTAGATGATCTTCCAGAATTTGATATCGCCGATCACCTCCAGTCTAAGGAGGCCGTTGCTGCGTACTTAAGCATGGTGCTGCAAGACGGCGACACCGATGAGCTCTTACGCGCGATTGGCCATGTAGCCAGAGCTAAAGGAATGGCAAATATTGCAAAAGCTACAGGGTTGGGTCGGGAATCGCTCTACAAAGCCTTGGTGCCGGGTGCGAAGCCAAGATTTGAGACGATAATGGCAGTGTTGAGGGCCCTTGATATTGAGCTACAAGCAGTTTGTGGCCGCTAATCTTATTCGCAAAATTCTATAGAAAAAAGCCGCGGCAGGGGGGCCGCGGCTAGAGGTTACCGCACAGCCGGGGGAGCCTGCGGTGGTGGTAAACACGGTGTCGATCTAGTCGCACACCGCATTTGCACAGTTACAATCGAATGCGCACGCCCATTTCTACGCTGCGGCCTGGCGCCACGTAAATGCCTTGGCGAAGGCCAGTAATGGCGCGCTCATCCATTAGGTTTTTTACCGATCCAAACACGGTCAAGTTACTGTTAACTTCGTACTGAGCCACTGCATCGGTAATGGTGTAGGCAGCTAGGCGTCCGCCCCAAATGCCGCCTGCTGCACCTGTTGGCAAGGCAATCTGGTTGTCAGGAGTGCCGTATTGCTCGCCGCGGTGGTGCACCAATACGCCACCACTGAAGTCACCGCGCTGGTAGTTAATAGCTAAGTTAGCCAACACTTTGGGGGCGTAGGGCAGGCGGTTGCCACGATAGTCGCCGGTCTCGAAATTGGACTCCGGTACCCAGGTGGCGTTGGCATCGATGCTAAAGCCGTTGCCAAATACGTAACCAAAGCTTGCTTCCATGCCTGCATGCGTGGTTTGACCCGCATTGCTTTGCGACAAGTTCGGGTCGGAATTGCCGGTTACGACTTGGTTGTCGAAGTCCATGTAAAACGCAGCCACTTCGTAATTAAGGGCACCACTCACGCCGCGCACACCCAACTCGAAGTTCGTCGAGCGCTCGCCGTCAAGCTGCTGATCTTGTAAGCCATCTAGCGCCACCTCGTTAGCCGCTGGCGAGAAGGCTCGATACACGCCGCCAAACACTTGCGCAGAATCGTTCAGTTCGTAGGTCGCACCAAGGCCAGGGAGCCACTCGGTGTTGCGGGTGTTTGCCGAGGCGTTGTTGTCGGTCAATATGACGCGTTCTTGTTTGTAAGATTCGACCCGCAAACCCGGAGTCAGCGCCAAGCGGTCGTTAATTTCGAAACGATTTTGCACGTAGGCGGCCATGTCCTGAGCTGAGTCGACGCGATGACGGTCGTTAATGCCTGTACGGTCGGCATTACGCGTTGCCCGAATGCGCGTGTCGTTGGACTCTTCTTCCATGTAGCGTAGGCCAAGTTCTGCCTCGCCATCAAACCCGAACCATGCGTTGGTCAGTTGTAAGCGTGACTCAAACCCGACGCGCTCGAAAGAACGGTTGTTGCCGGTGAGTGAGTCGGTATACACCCAGCGACCTGCTGCGGTCGATGCAGCCGTGTCGACATTGTAACGCCAGTAGTCACGCGTGACTTCGCTGTAGTACACCACGGTATTCAATGTTGCCTGCCCGTTAATGACCCACTCGTGGCTGACATCTGTGCTTTGCCGATCGGTTAAAA
Organism: Halieaceae bacterium; assembly: GCA_023253715.1. Lineage (GTDB taxonomy): Bacteria > Pseudomonadota > Gammaproteobacteria > Pseudomonadales > Halieaceae > Aequoribacter. The sequence goes on along the minus strand of JALRFH010000009.1, from coordinate 3,744 downwards.
AGTAGTCGTCGGGTGCGGGGTTGTACTCGGCGCCTTTGCGGTAGTCATCCAACAACAAGCCACGGTAAGAAATGTTAGCGTCGTTGTCGTACCACGATACTTTTAAGCCCAAGGTGTGGGCATCGTTAATGGCCATGCCGGCTTTGATCATGACATCGTCCATGTCGTAGCCTTTGTTCATGAATCCATCGCTTTCGGCGTGCGAGGCCACCACTCCCATAAAGGCATCGCCGCTTGCGGTGGTGGCTCCTGCTTCAATTGACACTTCGCGCATATCGTACGAACCTGCGCGAGCACTAATTAACACACCTTCTTGTGGGTTTTTGGTTTGGTAGTTCACCACGCCGCCAATGGTCGAGGGACCATAGCGTAAGGACGCCGAGCCTTTTAAGACCTCGATGTTTTCAACCCGCTGGATGCGAGGGTTAAAGTATCGCTCGTTGCCAATGAACAAACCGGGTGCTACGGGTACACCGTCTTCCAGCATGAGTGATTTTGACTCGCTAGCCGACAGGCCGCGAATACCAAAGTTGGCTACAATCGAGGTTTCTTCCTCGCTTTTAATGTTAATGCCGGGTACACGTCGCAGAGCGTCCTCGGTTGATAGCGGCTGGATGGCCTCGATTTGCTCGCGATCAACTAACACCACCGAGCCCGTTAGGCGTTTGGTGTCGTCAACGCGTTTACCGACCACCTCGATCACCGGCATGGGAATAGACCTATCCGCCTGTGCAATGGGGGTTTCATCGGCTTGAGTAGTCACGGCCCCGCTGGCCAATAGGGCAGCAATTGAAAGGGGCAGAGTGTTGGCGCGCATAGCAATACTTTCCTGGTTGGGTTGCAATGACTGTAATCTAAATGCAAATGAGAATGATTGTCAATAACTGGATGAGAATAATTCTTATTCGTGTCGTGGAGTTTAAGATTAATTTGCCTTTGATTCTGGCGCTTGCGCTCGGGCCGTCAAAATTGCCAGCGCCAGCCCACCCATCATACCCAAACACAGCAGTCCAAATACCAGAGTGCTGTCGGTAGAACCCGAGCGGAACCAGTCAGCATCGAGCATGACACTGCAAGACAGCATGATGGTGGTGCCTAATAAGGGAAGACGTGAGGTGCCCAGCAAGCCCAAGGCCATTAAGATATTCGTAAAGCCCAACACAGCGCGAATTAAACTGTCGTAGCCCAAGGGTGTGTGCCAAAGCATGGTCACCTGACCGATACCCACAGCAAGCACAAGTGCTGCGAGCAGGTTGCGAGTCGGTGTAATAAAACGGGTAATTTGGGCCATGTGGTGCGCGACTTATTCTTTCGGTGCCAATTCCAAATAGGGTTTAAAAATTGTTACAAAGGTTAGACCTGTAAAACCCCAATCGAGGGCGTTAGGGCTTGGGTCGTGACATTTGCTACACTGAGCTTACACAGAGGAGTCGTACTTGAATACGCAATTATTACAGGTTTTAGCCGACGGCGAATGGCATTCGGGTCAGGCTTTGGCCGATGCCGCGGGCGTTAGCCGTGTCACGATCTGGAAACAACTACAGAAGTTACAAGAGGCCGGCATTGAACTGGAGGCGGTGACCAAGGTTGGCTATCGCATTGTTGGGGGGCTGGATCTGCTGTTCGACAGCGAGGTTCACAGCGGGTTGAATGACTCTGCCACCAATTTAGTGGGCGAGCTACAAGTGCTACAGCAAACCGACTCGACCAATCGCGTCTGCCAAGAGGCCATGAGTGACCGCGCCGCACCTAATCAAGCGATTGTAATTAGCGCCGAGCAGCAAACCGCAGGTCGTGGCCGACGTGGCAAAGCCTGGGTTAGCCCCTACGCGCGCAACATGTATTTGTCGGTGGGTTGGCAAGTACAGGGCGGGGCGGCTGCCCTGCAGGGTTTATCACTGGCTATTGGCGTTGCGGTCGTTAGAGCATTGCAGGACCTAGGTGTGGCAACGGCACAGCTGAAGTGGCCCAACGACATCGTGGTCGGGCGCCAAAAGTTAGGTGGCATTTTAATAGAGCTGACCGGTGATATGGCCGGCCCCTGCTCGGTCGTGGTGGGTATGGGTTTAAACGTGAATATGCCCGAATACGCCCAAAACGGCATTGATCAAGCCTGGACCGATGTGTATCAACAGGGTGCTAAACCCACGCGCGCGCAACTGATTGCCAGCGTGTTAAATCATGTGTTGCCCTTGTTACAGCAATGGGAGCAAAGTGGCTTTGAGCCATGGCGCGAGGCGTGGCAAGGACTCGATGCCTACCGCGATCAGCCGGTCAATATCCTTATGGGCGATAAGCGTATTGCGGGCACCGAGCGCGGTGTTGCCCCCGACGGCGCGATTCAAATTGAAACCACACTGGGGCTGCAAAGCTTTCATGGCGGTGAGGTCAGTTTAAGGCCTGGAACGTAAAAATTTGGCAACTGGCCACGCTAGCGTGCGGCGAGCGCGCTATGGTCAGTCTATTTATAAAATCATTTCTTCCCGTTTTAAATTCAACCTGATAGCATCATTTACATCGCGGTGTGTGATAACGCGCAGCCATTGCAAAGTGCAATCGTTCAGAGCACTGCCAGCAGTGGGTAAAAGAATAAAAAAGGATGCATTATGAATTCTCCTAAGATCATTGTTCTGGGCGCCGGTATTGGTGGCCTGTGTTCAGCAGCTTACCTAGTAGCCCAAGGTTTTAATGTCACTGTACTCGAAAAGTCGCCTTACCCAGGCGGGCGCTGTTCGCATCGCCAGCGCGGCGACTATGTGGTAACAACGGGTGCCATGATGGTGCCTATGGGCCCGTCCAGCGCTATCCGCCAAGCCTTTGACGCCCTAAACGTCGAGATGGATATGGTAGACGTGACCGGTCGCATGCGCTATCGAATGCCCCATGGGGATTACGATTTGCCGCCAGGGGGTGGCGGCTTGGCGGGCATGGTAACCTTTGCGATGCAGGACGAAGCCGAGGCCGTCAAACTGCTGGGCCACATTAAAACCGCACTGTTAGATTGGCTGCCCCTGGACAACATTAGCTTGCGCCAATGGTTCGACCAATATACCGACAACGAGGGTGTGAAGCAGTTGTTTGACGGCTACTGTTCGGCCCTAATGGGGGTGCGCACGCACGAGCTTAGCGCCCACGACTTCTTTTTGTTTTTAAAACACAGTAGCAAAGGCACACGTTTTGGTTTGGCGCGCCAGGGCAATTTGGCTTTAATGAATGACTTAGTTGCAGGTATCGAGCGCAAAGGCGGCCGAGTGCTGTGTCACACGGTGTGCAAATCGATTCAAACGGAAAACGGGCAAGTCACGGGTGTACAGGTCAAAAATTCCGCCGGTGAAGACGAGTTTATTCAAGCCGATGTGGTGGTTTCGAACCTTGGGCCAGACGCCACCGTAAACTTTTGTGGTGGCGAGAATATGTTCGAGCGCAGCTATGTCCAGCAGCTGCACACTAACGCGACGCCCGTGCCCATTTACCACGTGGCGTTTGTTATGGATCGCCCCCTGGTCCCCGATTTTGACGGCTGTATGGTGTTTAGCAACAACCGCAATTTAATTTACTTAGAAATTCCCTCGGCGATCTCGCCCGGGCAATACTCTCCCGAAGGTAAGTACGTACATACAGCCTATGGTGCGCCCGAGAACTTTGAAGACGCGAATTTAGACGAAGAATTGCAGCGCACCATTGATGAGTTAGAGGCGAATTTTCCGGGCTTTAAAGACGAGGCCGAGATCTTGGTCAAGGCCA